>JAJSLI010000068.1 GCA_021272315.1 Methylacidiphilales bacterium
AGAACCATGAAGCCACGACGCGCGTCGAACGCCACCGAGTCAACTCCGGCCAGGCAACGAATGACCGCGAACGAACTCTTTCTCTTCTGTGTTGCGATTTTTTTTCGTTTTTTAATTTGACCGGTGCCCGTGTTTTCGATAATCAGCACGGGCTGCCCATGGGCTGCCCGATTGTCTGACAGCGTAAGGGCTCGAACGTAGATTTGTTGTATTGTCGGCTTTGTGCCACGACCGTAAATGTTGAATTCGAAATCATTTCTGGCGGTTGACTTTGGAGCCGGCACTCTCAAGTCGGCCGAATTCGAGATAAACGAAGCCGGCGGCCTGCGTTTGAAACAGTACGGCCTCAAGTCGCTGGGCGCCGAGGGGTCGCAAGAAACCGCGCGCGAGGCTGCCATCCTCAAGACCTTGCAGGAATTGCTGGCCGAGAAGAGCATCCGATCCCGCAACGTCAACGTCTGCCTCCCCGGTTTTCACGTCTTCTCCAAATTCGTCAAACTTCCGCCCGTAGATGCCGGCAAGGTCACCCAGATCATTCAATACGAGGCGCAGCAAAACGTCCCTTTTCCCCTCGAGGAGGTCGTTTGGGATTACCAGATTCTGGGATCCACGGCCGGTGGCGAACTGGAGGTACTGCTCGTGGCCATCAAGGCGGACATCGTCGAAGGGTTGTTCCGCGTCACGGAGACGGTGAAGCTCCACTTGCAATTGGCCGATGTCTCCCCGGCGGCCTTGTGCAATGCCTTCCGTTATAATTACGGTGAATTGGAAGATTGCACCATGCTGCTGGATATCGGTGCCAAAACCAGCAACCTGCTCTTTTTCGAAAAGGGCAAGGTTTATTCCCGCAGCATCAATCTGGGCGCCAACTCGATCACCCAGGACTTCGCCAACGAATCGAAGAAAAAGTTCGATGTGGCCGAAAAAATCAAGATCGAGGAAGGTTTCGTGAGTCTGGGGGGCGCCTACGAGGAGCCGGAAAACCAGGATCAGGCGGCTATTTCCAAAATCGCGCGGCAGTTCATGACCCGGTTGCACATTCAGGTCAACCAGACCATGCAGTTCTACCGCGGCCAGCAGAGCGGTTCGGCCCCGCAAAGGCTCTTCTTGTCGGGCGGCGCTTCCATCATGCCGTACACCGCCCAGTTCTTTGCCGAGAAGATCAATGTTCCCGTCGAATACTTCAACCCGCTGCGCAACGTCCAAATCGATCCTTCCATCAATCTCGAGGAGTTGGCCCGGGTCGCCCATTCGCTCGGCGAAGTGGTCGGGCTGGGCCTGCGCAATCTGGCCCACTGCCCCGTCGAACTGAATCTGATGCCGGCCAGCACCCTCAAATGGCAACGGTTCAATCAGAAGAAGCCCTATTTCATTGCCACCGTCCTCAGCCTCGTCGCCGTCATCGCGGCGATGGGTTTCGCCTTCAGCCAGTTGGCGGACGTCAAACAGAAGAAGCTCGAGGAAGCCAAAGCCCTGGTTGGGCCCCGGCAACTTCGCCAAAACGCCTTCGATAAGGCCTACGGCGATATGCAGAAGACGCGCAAGGAAGTGGGCCAGGTGGTTGACTGGATGGGTGATCGCTTTTATTGGGCCGACGTCCTGAGCGAGTTCCGCCAGGTGCTGATGCGCGTCGAGGAAAGCGTCAAGCTCAAGCAGCGCACTGATGCCGGCGTCTGGATCGAGAATTTTACCATGGAAACACCGGGTGGAGGGACCGCCTCAACCGGGTCGACTTCGAGCGGACCGTCGAGCCCGCAAGCTTCCAGTGCGGCCGCGCAACGCTATTTGGAACGATACGGTCCCCGCACGGCCCCGACGGCGCCTCGGCCACCCACGGAAGAGGCTGCCACGACAGCCCCGAAGAAACCCAAAGGCTCACCGGGCGAAATTTCCACTGTGGCCATTACTTTTCGCGCCTTGAGTCTCAACGCGCTTAGTGCCGACGCCAACAAGGACACGGCCTTTACGGTGCTGACCGAGTTGAGGAAAAGCGAAATGGTCGATCCCGACCCCAATGAGACGAAATTTGCCAGCGACGTGGGTAACGAAGAACCCCCGGGAACCTTCACTTTCTCGGTCACGGTCAAACTCAAGCACCCTCTCGCACTCTAGTAAGTATGGCCTGGATAAAAAGGAATCTGGTTTTTGTCATCATAAGCGTCCTGGCCGTGGGCTTGATGGGCATGGCGGGTTGGTACCTTTTCTCGAAGTGGTCCCTCAACAACTCGATTTTGACCGACCTCAACGAGCAGTATACCCAGTTGAAGACTCTAAATGAAAAGAAGCCCAACCCCGGCGAGCCGGGCAAGGTCGATAACGTCAAGGCTGCCAAAGAGCAGCAGGAGGATTTGCGCAAATTCATGGGCCGCACCCACGATTACTTGCAGCGCATTCCGCGCATCCCCGATTTGCCCAAAGTTTCCGATCAGGATTTCTCTTCCGCCCTGAGCCTGACTATCGACCAAATGCAGCACGCAGCTTCCAATGCCAGCGTCATTCTGCCGGCCAGTCAATACAAGTTTTCGTTCCAGGCCGAGGCTTCCCGCGTCTCCTTCACCCCGGGCACCCTGGTTCCGCTCTCCGTCCAACTGGGCGAGGTCAAGGCGATTATCGATGTCCTCTTCGACGCCAAAGTGAATTCCCTGGACGGGGTGCGCCGCGAACGAATTTCGCCAGACGACACCAGCGGCCCCGAAACGGATTACCTGGACCAACGATCAGTAACCAATGCGCTGGCGGTGCTCACCCCGTATGAGGTCACTTTCCGCGGCTTCAGCGCCGAGTTGGCTGCGGTCCTGGCCGGCTATGCCTCTTCCCCTTATGGTTTGGTCGTCAAAACGATCAACGTGGAGGCGGCTCCGGCGGTGGCGACCGACGTGACGGCGACTGAAAATCCAACCATGGGAAGGATCTACGCCCCGCCCCAGCCCATTGCCCCGGCTCCCCGGCCGATGAGCGCGGAACAAAGATATGAGGAGCGTTATGGCCCTCCCAGAACAAACCCTAATATGCGGCCGGCCCCCCTGCGAGTCGAGCCGGTGGCTTCCTCCGTCCCGGCTCCGGCGGTCAGGAAAGGCGGCCTGCCGACGGTTCTCGACGAGAAGCAATTGAAGATCACGCTGTTCATCGAGGTGGTGAAAATGCAGGCCCCCAACCCGAAGTGACGATGGATTTTCTCAAAAAACATTACGAAAAAGTCCTGCTGGGTGTGGTGTTGCTCGGCTTGCTGGGCGCGGTCATTTCTCTGCCGATCATCAAAAACGCCCAGGACGCCCAACTCCAACAAATCCTTCAGGATTACCGCACCCCGAAAATCCTGCCCCTCGCACCCCTCGATTTGTCCACCCAGGAGATTACGCTCAAACGAGCCGCCTCCCCCGTCCTCATCGACTTTGGCCCGCCGAACAAACTCTTCAATCCCGTGCTCTGGCAGCGCTCCCTGGATGGGCACCTCATCAAGGCCGACTCGACCAACGTGGGACCGCGCGCCGTCATCGTCACCAAAATCACGCCGCTCTATCTCATCTTGTCTTACGATTCGGTCACGGTTTCGGAATCCGGCGACCACTACGTCATTGGCATGAAGAAGGAGGCTTCCCCCAAACCTGCGGAGCGCAATATTTCCCGCGCCTATTTGCCGGTTGGCCAAAAGGACAGCACCCGCACCTTCGAACTGAAGGCCATCGAAGGTCCGCCGGATAGTCCCACCAACGTCGTCTTGCGGTTGGCCGATACCGGCGAGGACGTCAAACTGAGCAAAGACAAGCCTTTCAAACGCATTGATGGCTACATGGCCGATCTGAAGTACGACCCCGAAAAGCAAACCTGGCCCGATAAGCGCGTCGGCGCCGTCCTGAGCCTGAACGGCGAGGAATACAATATCGTTGCCATCTCGCAGGATGAAGTAGTATTGTCCGCCCCGAATAAGAAAAAGTGGACTATCAAGTATAGTCCTAGTCCCGTGAAAGACTCACGCTGAACAATTTGACGCGCCTAACGCCTTGAACCGCGGCGGTTTTTACCGAACGCAACCTAACCCATGATGAAACCCACCACCATTCAACTCGGCCTCATTCTTTTGCTTGCCGCCCCGCGCCTTGCCTTTTCTCAGCCCTCCGGCGTGGATACCGCGGTTGATGAAGCTATTTATCGCCAGGCCAACCACATCACATTGCGCCAGAAACTCGACGATGCCCGCGCCGCCCAGGCCCGCCACGATTTGCTCGCCGCCGCCAAGCTCTACGATGCGGCCTGGGACCTGGTCCAAAAGATCGGATCGGGCGTCGAGGACGAAGCGCTGCAGACCAAGGCCGGCCTGGCCGAAGTCCGCCTCGAACTGGCGCGCGCGGCGCAGCACCGCGGCGATTTGCGCGAAGCCGGGGTGGAAGTCGATGACGTGCTCCGCGTCGATAAAGAAAACCCGGTGGCCCTCGAGTTCAAACGATCCAACAACCTGTTGCTGGCCGAGATGGCCGGCAAGTTGCCCAGCGAAGAAGCCCACGCCCGCATCCCGGATATTGCCAAGGAGAAGGTCACCGCCGCCACCCTGGTCCAGGACGGCAAATTGTTCTACGAGATGCGCAAACTGGACGAAGCTGAAGCCAAGCTCAAGGCGGCCATGAAGATGGATCCGGAAAATCAGGCCTCCTATTATTATATGAATCTCGTCCGCGAAGCGCGTTATCAGGAAACCGTCAACAAGCGCGACGTGGACTCCCGGAAAAAACTGGTCGAGGTCGAAAACGACTGGGCCGAAACGACGAAGCGCGATTTGCTCCCGCAACCCAACCCCTATGCCCACACCAATCTGGTTTGGACCAGCCGCGGGGTGCAGGCCATCAAAGCCAAGCTCCAGCGCATCCGCCTGGACAA
>JAJSLI010000107.1 GCA_021272315.1 Methylacidiphilales bacterium
TGCGCCAGATTTTCGTTTCAGTTTTGGGGGGGAGCGAATTGGGCCCAGGCTTGGAACAGGTTGGTGGCATTGACCGAACCTAGCCCGGTCGCGAGGTCGTAGCCGACGGCGGCGGGGTACGCGGGATCGTCCTCGTCGTTGGAGGTGGAGAGTTCGCCGATCTCCGTCTTGCTTGCGCCGTGGCAGTCATAAAATTTGCCGTTGGAGTCCTGGCCGCACGGAATGTCGATGTCGCCGAGCGTCACGTCGTTAAAAATGCACGAGGCCGCGGGCAAGTTGCCGCTTGTTTGGCTGGCGTCGCACTGGGCGGCAGCAGCGCCTGGAATCGCAAATTGCTGCGCGGCCAGAGCGTAGTAGACGTAGTTGGCGTCGCCTTGCCGGCCGTAGCGTTGATCGATCAGCGCCTGGATTCCGGCCATGGCCGGCGAAGAGAAGGATGTTCCGCCGCCGCCTAACAGGATCGCGTCGTTGTCGGCGGTGCAGGTGGTCCCGCCCTGAGCGGTGTCGGACAAACATTCGGGATAGAAACTGCCCCATTCGCCGTCGCTGGCGAAGAGAGAAAGATCGGGCTGATCGCGTAACCCGTCATGGGGCACGCCGGGCACTCCCTTTTGATACGAAGGCTTGGGGTTGCCCTTGCAAGTGCCGCTGACGACGCCCGGTATCGACGGCGTGCCGGTAAAGCAGGTGCTGGGGCCTCCGCTACCCGCCCCATCGTTCAGGAAGTCGTCTTGACCGATGGAGGAATTGCAAAAACCTTTGCTCCCAAATGATTGTGTAAAGCCGCCGGCGATTAACGGGTCGGTGTAAATGAGGCGGCTGGCGCAGCTATCGTTCCAGGGAATTTCGGGAATGTAGGATTTCGCGGAGGCCAGTGTTGTTGGGTTGTTCTTGGAATTCCAATAACGCGAAATCGGAATACCACTGACATCGGAATTGTATTGAGCCATGAAATCGGTGCCGCCAACGTCAACCGCGAATGCGGAGGCGGTGTTGTCGCCGCTGTTGATGCCGAGGATCGCGTAGTTGGTGGGTTCTGCGGGAGCGCATTCATCGGCGCCGCTGTCGCCCTGGGCGATGAAAAAGGTGACGCCTTCGGCGGTGGCGGTCTCAGCCTCGAAGTTCTCGAGCGCGACCTCGGCCTGGCCGGTAATGGTTTCGCAGAGGCCGTAACTGTCGGAAATAATGTCGGGAGGATTGGTCTCGAGAATGCCGAGGATGGCGAGGTCGAGGCCCGAAGTGGTCTGGGAGTTGCCGCACGCGGAGAGGATGATGCTGGCATCGGGCGCGGCGGCGCCGGACCACTCAACGTCGAGAGCTGCTTCGATCTCGTCACCGTTCTGCCCGGGATTGGCGCAGTTGGGATAAACCTGTTTGAAATTGCCCTGGGTGAATCCGCTTAAGCCAAAGGTCTTGCGGAAGGTTGACCAATCTTTGGGATTCGCCAGGTTGCTGTCCTCGACGAGAGCGATGTTCACGCCCTTGCCGGTGAAGCCCTGGTTCCAGAGGGGCAGCAAATTGTAGATGGTGGCGAAGTCGTAGGGGGCGACGACGTTGAACGTCGCGCCCTGAAACGCGACGTTGAAGCGCGGCTGCCAACGCTTGCTTTCATGATTGAAATTGATGGGGCGCATTTTGGTCAGGCGCGGGCGGGGAAAGAAATCGTGGAGCGAAGCGAGGCCTTCGATGACCGGGGCGAGAGCCGCGGGAACCTGCGGATCGCGAACGACGGCCATGTGCTTGTCGCCATTCGGCAAAGTCAAATTGTGCATCTCGGTGTGAAAGGTGTCCCGCAATTGCTTGGCGGTTCCCGCGACGTCCAGCAGCAAGCCGTTTTTGTAGGTTTGGTTCAGCGTGAAGCCGCGGGACTTCAGCCATTGCTGCACGGCTTCCATATCCTGCGGGTGGATTCCGTAGCGCGTTCCGAGTTGCTCA
>JAJSLI010000115.1 GCA_021272315.1 Methylacidiphilales bacterium
ACGGCGTATTGCTCAGCGGGCAGGCCGAAGGCGTCCCAGCCCATCGGATGGAGCACGTTGAAACCCTTCATCCGCTTGTAACGCGACACAATATCGGTGGCGATCCAGCCCTCGGGATGACCAACATGAAGCCCCGCGCCCCAAGGGTACGGGAACATGTCGAGCGCGTAGTATTTCGGCTTCTCGCTGCCCGGTTCACCCGGGTTGGCGGCGCGAAACGTGCTCTTCTCGAGCCAATGGCGCTGCCAGGCCGGCTCGAAAGCGGCAAAGGGAAATTGCTTGCGTACTTGCATGGCGGAAGCTGGATAGTTAACTACAGCGGCAGCTTCATGGAAAGATGAGAAATCTCGTGCGCCGCCCACGCAGCCATCACGGGAGGAATTGAATTGATGGACAAGAAAACGATCTGCATCGCCACGCGCAACCGGCACAAGGTGGAGGAGATGGCCCCCGCGCTCGCACCGTTCTGGGAGGTGAAATGCTCCGCCGATTACCCCGGGATCAGCGAGGAAATCGAGGAAACGGGCGGTACGTTCCTGGCCAACGCGACGATCAAAGCGGTGGCAACGTCGTTGGCAATCTCCGACTATGTGCTCGCCGATGACTCGGGCCTGGAAGTCGACTCGCTTGCCGGCGCACCGGGCGTTTTCTCGGCCCGCTACGGTGGAATCCCCTCCTCAACGGAAAAAAACAACGCGAAGCTCCTGGAGGAGTTGGACCGCGCCGGTGCAACGACGCCGGAACAGCGCAAGGCCCGTTATCGGTGCGTGCTCGTGCTGGCGAAGGAAGGCCAGGCGCTGGCCAGTTTCGATGGCGTGTGCGAAGGGACAATCGCATCGGGACCAAAGGGGACGCAAGGGTTCGGCTACGATCCGCTCTTTGTCCCCGTTGGTTACGTGAAAACCTTCGGACAACTGACCGGCAAAACAAAGGCGAACCTGAGCCACCGCGCCCTCGCACTAAAGAAATTCTCCCTGTGGTGCAAAGAGTCCTGCGGACGACAGTAAAGCTTTGCATCTAAAAGAATACTACCGTGCGCAGCACTTCAATTGCCGTTTCCGCTATCGTCCGCCGGAACAACAGTAAAACGAATCGTCTTGGCCAATTGTCCGTTGATATAAACATCGATCGATTGGTCGCCGAGGGGATCGCCCTCATCAAACCCAAAACTCACGGCACTTTTTCCCCGCTCCTCAATTTTGACCGTTTGCACTGTGGTGGAAGGCAGGCTCGAAGCAAACCCGTCGCCGGTGAGCATTTTTGGCGGCGTGGGAAAATGAACCACGCACCAACAGGTGTATGGTTGATTATCCGGAGGGGAAATTTCGCATCCGTATTGAAAACTCGGATTTTTGTACTTCATCGGTATCGTTGTGGTTTCCTGAGAAACATAGGAATTTCCCTCCGAATCGTTGGTGATAATACCAAACCGAATAACATACTCCGACGCATCATGAGTTCTTCCATGGGAGGAAAGGATGCCGCTGCGCACAATGAAAAATGCCAGCAATGACCAGCCCACCAGTCCGGCCAAAACGACGCATGCACCCACCGCGATGAGGATGACCTTGTTGTTCATGACTCCAATTTCCTTTTATCCTATCCCAAGGCCGCCTTTTGCAGAGCGGCAAGTTTCCTGATGCCGGAGGCAGCCAGGGCGAGGAGGGAAGAAAATTCCCGGGGTGAAAAAGTACTTTCCTCACCGCTGGCCTGCACCTCGATAAACTGGCCGCGGGCTGTCATCACCACGTTCATATCGGTCATGGCGTCCTTGTCCTCGACGTAATCAAGGTCGAGAAGGGGCCTTCCTTCGACGATACCGACGCTGATGGCGGCAAAGGGTGTCTTGATAGGTGATTTGCCCCCAGCGGGAAGAAGTCCCTGGCCCCGCAGGCTGCGCACGGCGAGTTCCAGCGCGACGTAGACGCCGGTAATGGCCGTGGTGCGGGTTCCGCCGTCGGCGGCGAGAACATCACAGTCAACGCAAAGGGTGCGCGGGCCGAGGGCCTCCAGATCGACGGCCGCCCGGACACTGCGCCCGATCAGGCGCTGGATTTCTGTGCTCCGTCCATCAATGCGGCCCTTGGTGCTGTCCCGCGCCTTGCGCCCGAGGGTTGAGTAGGGAAGCATCGCGTACTCGGCAGTGATCCAGCCCCCTGTGACCTGCTGTTCCTTCATCCAGCGGGGAACACTTTCTTCAACAGTGACGGCGCAAATGACCTGGGTGCGGCCACATTTGGCGAGGACCGAGCCGGCGGCGTGAGGCGCGATGCCGGGCTGAAAGGTGACCGGGCGGAGCTGGCCGGGCAGGCGCCCATCGTGACGGCGGTTTTTGGAGGAAGACATGGCGAAGATTTTAATGGGTGACCAGCGTAGGGCGCGTCAATCGGCATTGCCCTTCTTTTTCGCAGCCTGCTCTTTTTCAAGCTCGAGCTGGGTAAGAATGTGCATGATCCGGTCACCCCGCTCGACAGCCTTATCGAAGCGGAAGATCAATTGCGGGGTGAACTTCAAGCCAAGGCGGCGCCCGATGGAACTCTGCCACTCCTTGCGGTTGCGGTTGAGCAACTCGATGGCTCTTTTCTGATCGAGCTCCGGATTCAGAGTGCTGACGAAAATAAAGGCCTGACGCATGTCGGGAGGAAGCTCGACGGAGGAAATGGTGATCAGCAGACCCTCGAGGTCGATGGAGTGGTTCATTCGGGCGGCCAGTTCCTTGCGCAGAACTTCGGCCACGCGGACAGTGCGGCGGGTGGGCATGTTTGAACCTATCTCAAAAATCAACCAGGGGCACGCGAAATGAACCGGAACTCTTATGTCTTTTGCGGTCCTGCGCTAGGCAAGTCCAAGTTCCACGCACTTTTCCTTGCGCCAAACGGCAGGGTGCCTCTTAATTAACGCTTCACATGAAGAGCTGTTTAAGACGCGTCGCGCTGGTTGCCTGCGCCGCCATGATCCTGGCCAGTTGCGGCAACAAGGAAACGAAGGAAGCCCTGACAAAGGCGAAAGACCTGGAAGGCCAAAAGCGTTACGAGGATGCCAACCAAATCCTGGTGGACGCGCTGCGGGCGCGGGAAACGGAAATTCGCGCCGACTTTACCAGTCCGAAAGACCAGGCTGAAGCCGACACGCAGGCACAAAAAGTACAATCCGACTCCGAAATCCTGAAGTTGGAGCGTGAGCAGATCCCGATTTATCTTCACCTGGAACGGCCCGACCTCGCTTCGGCAGTTTACAATGACATTCTGACCGGGCATCCCGGAGACACCGTGGTCTACGACACGCTGCGCGATCCGGACCCCGACATCCGAACCGGGGCCGTGCGTATTCTCGGCCTGGCGGCCAAACCCGAATCCATCGACACGCTGATCGGGGCGACCCACGATTCGGACAAGGACGTGCGCCGCGCGGCGGTGGCCGCCCTCGGTTCGATCAAGGACCCCCGCAGTGTGCCGCCGCTGATCGACGCGCTGAAGGACTCGTACTGGTTCGTCCGCTCCGATGCGGCCGAGGCGCTGGGCCGCGAGCAGGATCTCCGGGCGCTCAAGCCCCTGCTCGCCAACGTGTCCGACTCCGACAACTCGGCGGAGACCTCGGCGGAAAACGCGCTGCTGCTTCTTTGCGGCGTACCGGGCATCTCCGCAGACGAATTTGCCAGCCGGCTGAACGATCCGAACCCAAAGGTTGTGGTGATCTCGACGGTCTGTCTCGCCCTGCTGCACGATCCACGGGCTGTGCCCGAGCTGGAAAAGCTGGCGGCCTCCCCCGACACGGACACGAGGCTCCACGCGGTCAAGGCCCTCGGCGAAACAGGTGACTCGTCGGTGATCCCGACGCTGCAAAAGACGCTCAAGGACACGGATGCCAACGTGCGCGGATGGAGCATTATCGGCCTCGCCAAGCTCAAGGACCAGGGCTCCGTGACGGCGCTGCAGGCCATTGCAGCGGACGCCAACGAACTGCCCACTGTTCGCTCGGCGGCTTCGGCGGCGGTGGCCCATATCACCGGCAACGAGACTGATCCGAACGCGGCTGCGCCGGTCACACCGAGCGGGCCGTAGCGTCCGGGCCGACGGAACCCGAAGTTGAGGCGCGCCGGATCAGAGTCGTTGCGCAATGCCGGAGGCGTAATCTTGCCGCTTTTGACCGGTAATTTGGTGTCACGGGCCGGTTCGGGGGCCATCAAACTTCTGTAAGTCGTTGAAAATAGGGGTTGAAATGTGCTGCGGAAGAAGAATTTGGCGCGTTTAGCCGCGTCTAGCGGGGCTTTGCTGGTCTTAGTGGGCCCTTTACTGGTCTTTGGCGCGTGCGGGATGTCTTTTTTGACGGGGTTAACATGATTAACGGGATGGGTGTTGTCCGGGCGCACGCCGGGCGCGGGAAGCTTTTCCGAGATAGCCATCCGCTCGGCGGCGGCGATGGGGTGGTGCGGGGGTTCTCTCATCGGGAGGGGAGGTTGTTTTTAGACAGGATTAAGAGGATTGGGTGAAGTACAGGTTCACACATCGGGATGGAGGGGTGGAGATGGGGCATGGGCAGTCGTTTCGCTGGCCGGAGGATGACTCAACGCGTTCGGGCTGTCTTGGCGATCTGCGCGGCTGTGCTGTTTGGCCTTTCCCGATGGCTACCACGAAGGCGGCTACCAACTGAGGGAGGCAAATGAGTGCGACGGTTACAAACCGCCGCTACTAAGACCGGAATCTGACTCGTAGCGTCGAGGTCAGGTTTTCGCTCAATATTAGCGTTTTATTTGACCTTTTTAGATTGACTAATGCTTGCTTGAATTTATCAAATTAGCCTTCTTGATCAAGAGCTGATCTCTGCAAGCAACCCGTCAGCAACGAGGAACGTAGGAGGAAAGAATGAAAACACGCCAATCCACCACTACACCTAAACATTGCTGCGCCTGCCTGCTGGCCGCCGTGTTCAGCGTGCTTTCGATCAGCGCCGCCCACGCGCAGATTTTTGTTACAGGCTATAACAATACAATCGGCGAATACACCCTCTCGGGGGCCACGGTGAACGCTTCGCTGGTCTCGTCGGGGTTGGATGATCCCGACGGCATCGCGCTGTCCGGGTCGGATTTGTTCGTAACGGACATCGCAAATGGAACGGTGGGCGAATACACCACCTCGGGGGCGACGGTAAACGCCTCGCTCGTGACGGGGTTGGGTAACGACGAGCCCCAAGATGTTGCCGTGTCCGGATCGGACCTGTTTGTCGCGACCGGCAGTGTGATTGGCGAATACACCACCTCGGGGGCGACGGTGAATGCCTCGCTGATCACGGGATTGGACGTCCCGGTGGGCGTGGTGGTGGTCGGATCGGATTTGTTCGTCACGAACATTGGTAACAATACACTAGGCGAATACACCACCTTGGGGGCGACGGTGAACGCTTCGCTTGTGACGGGGTTGAGTGCCCCATCGGGCATTGCGGCGTCCGGCTCGAATTTGTTTATCGTGAACAATGGCAACAACACGGTTGGCGAATACACCACGTCGGGGGGAACGGTGAACGCTTCGCTGATTTCGGGGTTGGTTAGCGGTGCGTATGGCATTGCGGTGAACGGATCAGATCTGTTTGTCACGGACATTGGTAACGACAGGGTTGGCGAATACACCACCTCGGGGGCTACCGTGAACGCCGACCTGATCTCGGGGTTGGATGATCCCTTTGGCATCGCGATCTCAGCCGTGCCTGAGCCCTCGACGTGGGTGCTACTGCTGGTCGGCCTGGGCCTGCCGGCTTTTTGGTGGCTGCGCAAGCGGAGCCGGAGGGCTCGTCACGATGTCTAAACGTTGCTTCGGCTGCCTGTTGGCCGCCGTGTTCGGCCTGATCACGATGAGTGCCGCCCACGCGCAGATTTTTGTCGCTAACTTGGGCAACAACACGATTGGCGAATACAACGCCGATGGTTCCACAGCGAACGCGTCGCTGGTCTCATCGGGGTTGGCTCATCCCTATGGCATCGCGGTGTCGGGATCGGATTTGTTTGTCGTGAACGACACCAGCGGCGTGATTGGCGAATACACCACCTCGGGGGCGACGGTAAATGCCTCGCTCGTGACGGGGTTGAATCACCCGTATGGCATTGCGGCATCGGGATCAGATTTGTATGTCTCGATCTACGATGGTGAATCGATTGGCGAATACACCACCTCGGGAGGAACGGTGAATGCCTCGCTCGTGACGGGGTTGAGTGGCCCAACGGGCGTTGCGGTGTCGGGATCCGATCTCTTCATCGTGAACAGCGCCAACAACACGATTGGCGAGTACACGCTCTCGGGGGGAACGGTGAATGCCTCGCTCGTGACGGGGTTTAGCGGCCCAGTGGACATCGCGGTGTCTGGATCAGATCTATTTGTTGGGAGCGATGACTCAGGCACAATTGGCGAATACACCACCTCGGGGGAAACGGTGAACGCCTCGTTGATCACGGGGTTGAATGGGCCAACCGGCATCGCGGTGGTTGGGTCAGATCTTTTCGTTGCGAACAATTATGGAGACACGATTGGCGAGTACACCACCTCGGGAGGAACGGTGAACGCCTCACTGATCTCGGGTTTGGATGAACCGGAAGGCATCGTGGTGGAATCCGTGCCCGAGCCTTCGACGTGGGTGCTGCTGCTGGGCGGCCTGAGTCTGCCGGTTTTTTGGTGGGTGCGCAAGCAGAACCGGAGGGCTCGTCACAATGTCTAAACATTGCTTCGGCTGTCTGTTGGCCGCCGTGTTCAGCGTGCTTTCGATCAGCGCCGCCCACGCGCAGATTTTTGTCGTGAACGAAAGCGGCAACAATTCAATCGGCGAATACACCACCTCAGGGGCGACGGTAAACGCCTCGCTCGTAACGGGGTTGTATTTCCCCGCGGACCTCGTGCTGTCCGGATCGGATCTGTTTGTCGTGAACTCCACCAGCTACAATACGCTCGGCGAATACACCACCTCAGGGGCGACGGTGAACGCCTCGCTCGTGACGGGATTGCATAACCCGGCGGGCCTTGCGGTATCCGGATCGGATCTGTTTGTCGCGAACTACGCCAGTAACACGATTGGCGAATACACCACCTCGGGAGCAACGGTGAACGCCTCGCTGGTCTCCACGGGGTCTGGGTCAAATCCCGAGGGCATCGCCATCTCGGGAAATGATCTCTTTGTCGTGAACAACGGTAACAACACAATTGGTGAATACACCACCTCGGGGGCGACGGTGAACGCCTCGCTCCTGACGGGGCTGGATGGACCCCAATACATTGCGGTATCCGGAGCGGATCTCTTTGTCGTGAACCTGGGCACCAAGACGATTGGCGAATACACCACCTCGGGAGGCACGGTGAATGCCTCGCTGATCACGGGCTTGGTCGATCCGTTTGGTATTGCGGTGTCCGGATCGGATCTGTTTGTCTCGAACTTAAGCAATGGCACGATTGGCGAATACACCACCTCGGGGACGACGGTGAACACCTCGCTCGTGACGGGATTGGATAACCCAGTCGGCCTCACGGTGGAAGCCGTGCCCGAGCCCTCGACGTGGGTGTTGCTGCTGGGCGGCCTGGGTCTGCCGGTTTTTTGTTGGCTGCGCAAGCGGCGGGCGCGGGGTTGATTGCAGCGGCGGTCTGCCTTTCCTGAGCACCGCCGCTACATGGGCCGCAGGCCGGCCAATTTGGCGCGGGCCTCGGGGAAATCGGGTCTGATCTTGAGGGCCTGCTCGTATTGTTCCTCCGCCTCGGGGATGTGGCCGGTCTGCTGAAGGACGGAGCCGAGGTCGTAGTGAGCGGCGGAATCAAGGGGATTGATCTTCAAGGCTTGTTCGTATTGTTCCCGGGCCTCGGGCAGGCGGTCCGTCTGCAGCAGCGCGTTGCCCAGGTTGACGTGCGCGGCGGCATTGTAGGGGTTGATCTTCAAGGAGAGCTGGTACTGTTCAATCGCCTCGGGCACCCGGCCTGACTGCATGCGGAGCAGGCCCAGATTGTTGTAGGCCTCGGCATAATCAGGCTTGATCGCCAACGCCTGCCGGTATTGGTCCTCCGCCTCGAGGGTCCGGCCACCCTGCATAAGGAGGACGCCGAGGTTGTAATGGGCCTCGGCGTAATCGGGTTTGATCGTGAAGGCCTGCCGGTATTGTTCCTCCGCCTCGAGGGTCCGGCCGCTTGGCATGAGGAGAACGCCGAGGTTGTAATGGACCATGGCGCAGCCGGGGTTCCTGGCGATGGTGGTGCGCCAGAGCGTTTCGAGATCGCGGAACATGTGGCATTGGCTCCAGGTCAATCCCCCCAGAACGAGGAGCAGGCCGGCGCAAAGGGCGGGTTTGAGGCCGGGACTTTTCCGCTCAAAAAAGTCGAGCGCGACGGCCAGTCCCGCCCCGGCGAGGGCCAGCGGTCCCATGCAGGCCAGATATTGAAAATGATCGGCCACAAACGAGAAGCGAAAGAAATAGAGGTTGAAAAAACCGAGCACCGGAAAAAGTGAAATGACAAAGTAGGCGGCCACGAAGAAAACGGGGCGCAGTTCTCCTTTTCGGTTCCACCACAGGAAAAGCAAAACCGCCAGCACCGCCGCAGCGGGGAGGTAGCTCAGCAGCTGCGCGGTGTCGATTTGCCAGCGCGGGTAGATAAAGATCAGCGGGTGGGGCCAGATCAACTTGCCGAGGTAAAACCAGACGGCGTTGCCGGCGATGGCGATGCGTTCCGGCCAGCCTTGATTCCATTCCGCGCCCGCCGCATGGGAGTGGAACCGTTGCTCCCAGACCGTCCAGCCGGACGCCGCCAACGAGAAGAGGAACAAGGGCATGAGCCATAGAACATTGGCCGGGCGCCAGCCTTTCTCCCGCCACCACCAGCAGAGCCCCAGCACCACCGGCAGCATGACCGTGGAGGTTTTGCTCAGGACCGCCAGCACGGCGAAGACGAGCATGAGGACGTATTCGCGCCGGATGTTGCGCCGCCCATCCGGGGCTACTCCCGCATCCAGCCATTTCAAGAAGAAGAGAATGGCGAGCAGGTAAAAAACGCCCGACTGGGTGTTTTTGAGTTCGCAGACCCACGCCGCCGATTCCACCTGCACCGGGTGAAGCGCCCAGAGGGCGGCCCCGAGCCACGCGCCCGGCACGGCCAGTCGGAGCAGCACACGCCAAAGCAAAATCGCGCCCGCTGCGTGCATCAGGACGTCGAGGAGGTGAAACGGGAGCGGATCGAGTCCCCAAAGCGCGTGCCCCACCCATAAGGTGGTCAGGGTCAGCGGAAAATAGTCGGCGTTGCCGCTGGTCCAGATGTTGGCAAATCCGAGCGGCCCGATGATGCAGGGGTTCTGGGTCAGGTGCAGGTCGTCATCCCAGACGAATCCGGCTTTCCACACGGGCTGATAGGCGAGGAGGATCATCGCCACCAGCAGGACGGGTCTCCAGTAAGCCGTGATCAGACGGCTCACGTAAATCAGTTCCGCGTCGTCTCGCGTGGGTTGGGCGGCCTCCGGCAAATTCTCGTGCTTCTTCTCGTTTGCGCCCTGGGCCATGAATTCGGTGATTATGGCGGATCAAATGCCGGGTGTGAAAGGATGATTTGAGGCGGATGGAGACGCTGCTCACGCGGGATTTTCGGACAGCCGCTGGCGGCGTTGCGCGAGGTCTTCGCGGATGGTGTGGCAGAAGGCTTCGTTGAGCGGGTAAAAAAAGAAGACCACGCCGATGAGGGCGTAGCCGGCGGCGGGAATGAGGCTGACCATGAGCAAAATGCCGTAATTGGCGGAGGCGCTTTGGGCGACGTGGGCGACGTAGCCGTACTCTTTCAAGAGATAACCGGAGGCGGCGCCGCCGATGCCGAGGCCGATCTTTTGGGAGCAACTGTTGGCCGAAAAGATGATGCCGGTCATGCGGACGTGGAACTTCCATTCGGCATAGTCGGCGGTGTCGCCGATCATGGCGAAGTAGAGCGGCGCGCTGATTCCGCCGATGTAGCCGAGCACCAACTGGCTGATGAAGACGGCGTTGAGGTTCGCCGGCGGAATATAGTAAAAGGCGACGCACCCGCCCGCCATGGCCAGGAGGCAGCCGATGAAGAGGTTCTTCTTGCCGAAAAGCTTCACCCATTGCCGGACGGTGACGGCGCCGACGATGAACCCGACGCTGCCCATGACGAGGAAGAAGCTGATCTGATCCATGCTGAAGAGGCCGAGAATGCCGATCGGCTTCGCTTCGATCCCGAGGTAATATTTGGCGTAATAAATCTTCGCGGCGCCGCTGATGGTGTTGAAGATCGACCCGCACCCGGCGATGAACATGAAGACCCAGGGCTTGTTGGCAAAGAGGGACTTGAGGTCCCTGCCCAGGTTCGTCTTCTGCCCCGGGGGCGGCTGGATGCGTTCCTTCGTGGTAAAAAAGGTGGTGAGGAAAAACGCAATGGCGATGAGCGAAAAGAGGCCGACGGTCAACTGGTAACCCTTGGCGTCGTCGCCATGGCCGAAGGCGCTGATGAGCGGCAGGGTCAGGGCATTGACGGCGAGGGCGCCGATTTGCGCGCAGCCCATGCGGAAGGAATTGAGGCTGGTGCGGTCGAGCGGCTCGTCGGTCATCACGCCGGAGAGCGCGCCGTAGGGGACGTTGATCGCCGTGTACATGATCATGAGCAGGTTGTAGGTGATCCAGGCGTAGATGATCTTGCCCTCGACGCTGAAGGCGGGCGTGGTGAACGTGGCGACGAAGACCGCGGCAATCGGGATGCAAAACCAGACGAGGTAAGGGCGGAATTTGCCCCAGCGGGTCCGGGTGCGGTCGGCGGCCGCGCCAACGACGAGGTCGACGAAGCCGTCCGAGACGCGCGCGAACAAAAACAGGGTGCCGATGGCCGCGGCCGGAATGCCAAAGATGTCGGTGTAGAAGAAGAGCAGGAACGAGGTCATCGTTCCCCAGACGAAATTGCAGGCGGCGTCGCCCAGGCCGTAACCGAATTTTTCCAGGAACGAGAGTTTGGCGGGCACGGGTTGGGAGGCGATGGGGTGCTTGGGAGGGGAGCGCAGCCGGGACATCATTGCAGTTTTGCCGCGCAAGGCAACGCCGTGTTAAAATTGGGCGAGGCTGCGGAGTCAGTCGGCGATGAGGGAGGTCCAGCCGGATGTCTCGGTTTGCAATTACGACTCCTTCGGTGGTGAGTGCACCCCTGGCTCAGGGGCACGTTCAATCTTGATCCGAGGTGCCGTGAAATGCAGCCTCCATAGTTCACCCGGCCCCAAGTGCCGGCTGATCGCGGCAAAAACTGCGTAGTTGAGAAAAGAAAGGCCGGCCCAGCCCACCATGGCGCAAAACTGATACCAATCGTCCCCAGGACCTGCCGTTAGAAAAGCCAGCCGGAACGTTCCCTCCTTGTGGGCCAACTCAAGGCCCTTTTCCAAATAGAGAAATACAAGCGCGAGGGCGGTAAAAAGAAGGGTATCGTAAAGAATTTTAAGAAATGGCGCGGACGAATGGAAGGGTTTGGACAAAGGGGTGCTCTCGATGACCAGGACTGCCTTGGCGGCGATAAGAGCGCCCACCATGGCCGCTCCAAATCCATAGAAACTGATATGGTAATGAGCCAGGATCAGCTTTTTCAGGGCGATGAAGATCCCAAAATAGAAGGCAAAATAGAGAAACAAAACGGCAAGCTCTTTTACCTCTTTCTTTAGCCATTGTATCGTTTTCATGGGTTGAAGATGAAATTAGCGCTCAATTACTCACCGAAGGCTTTGCTATCTCCGCCATGTCGCGCTGAATGTACCCGTAGACTTGGAGCAAAACAGGTTTTAGTTGGATTAAAATTAAAGCCAAGGTTATTGAGGGCTTCTCAAGCGTACTTAAAATTTATGTTAATCCAACAAACCAGCAAAGGCGAGAAGGTAGTTTGGGAGGGTAAAATCGTTTAAAAAATCACCCAAAAGTATCGTTTACAATAACGATTATTTATGAAAATCTCTTCATCCTAATGAATCGTTTTTCAAAATTATTTCCCCTCTACCTTGTCGTTGGTCTCGGATTGGGTCTGGCCGGTTGCGCGTCGGTGAGCGTCAAGAACCTCGACGCGGGAGGCAACGCGTTCCCACCGGCAACGAAGCCCGCTGTCATCTACGTTCTGCCTTTTGACACGGGCTATGGCGAATTCAATGTCGACCGTCAGGGCGCCGAGCTGGCCGATTTCAAGCAGAACCTCCAGCAAATGTTGTCCGCCGCGCTGACGGCGGAAATTCCCGAGCATCTCGTGCCAGCCCAGGCGGTGAACTCGGTTCCCCAAAAAACCAACGCCTGGATTGTTTGCGGAAGATTCATCCGGGTCAACCAGGGCAGCCGGCTGTTGCGCAGCACGGTCGGATTCGGCGCGGGCGGGACGAAAGTGGAAACGCAGGTGTTTGTCTACAACCTGGCCGATAGCGCCACCGCGCCGTTCCTCACCTTTGAAACCACGGGAGGAAGCGGCGCCTCGCCCGGCATGGTAGCCACCGGTCCGGGCGGCGCGGCCGTCTCGGTGGTCAGTTCGGCAATCAGCGGGGTCGGCGGTGTGGCGAGCGGGCTTACCGATGACACCAAGCGCACGTCGCGCATGATCACCGCCACGCTGTCCAACTACATGTACACGCAGGGCTGGATTTCGAAAGATCAGAGGCTGACTCCAAAAATGTCCGAATAGCCGATCCGCAAAACCAATCCCATCCACGGCGGGAGAAATAGCGGGCCCGCATTGAAGTTCATCCCACAGTTGACGCTTATGCTCAAACAACTCCGAATATCTCTCTCCTTGATCACCATGATCGGTCTCATGACCGCCCCCCTCCCCCTGATGGCGCAGTCCACCGAACCCACTCTTTCCGACGAGCAGCTCGATTCGCTGCTCGCGCCCATCGCGCTTTATCCGGATCCGTTGCTGGCGCAAATACTGCCCGCATCCACCGCGCCGGGGGACGTGGTCATGGCGGCCCGTTATGTGGCGGCTAAAAAAGACCCGGATCAAATCGACGCGCAACCGTGGGAGGAAAGCGTCAAGGCGCTGGCGCGCTACCCGGAAGTGCTCCAGATGATGGACGAGAAACTCGACTGGACCACGGAGTTGGGCCAGGCCTTCATCGCCCAGCCGGACGATGTTTTCAACTCGGTGCAGCGGCTGCGGGCCAAAGCCCAGGCCGCGGGCAACCTGAAGGACACTCCGCAGCAGGTGATCGTGGTGGAAAAGGAAATCATCACGATCATGCCCGCCGATCCGCAGATCATCTATGTGCCCCAATATTCACCGCAGGTCGTTTATGTTCAGCAACCGGCGACTGTCGTGGCGCCCGTCATTACCTTTGGCGTCGGATTTGCGATGGGATTTTGGATCCACAACGAATTGAATTGGTACAATCGCAACATCTATTACCACAATTATGGGTGGAACAATCATTACCACGGCGGGGGCAACTATTACGGCGGAAGCAACAACAACATCAATATCGACAACAGTAACAATATTAATATCGGCAACGGGAATGGGAATGGGAATCGCCCCGGCAATGGTAACGGAAACGGAGGCTCGGTCTGGAAACCGCAAACCAAGCCGAAGCCGGAACAACTACCTGCTTACGGTGGTAATAATGGGAACCGTCCGGGCAACGGCGGCAGTGGGAATAACAGCAAGTTGCCGAACAATGGCAACGGGCGGCCAGGCAACGGCGGTAGCAACCCTGCCAATAAGCCGGCCCAATTGCCGGCCAACGGTAATAACAGGCCCACAGGCAACGGGTCTCAACAAAAACCATCCACTCAGCCCACCCGGCCCCAGACCAACCCGGGCCAGGGAAACCAGCAGAAGCCAACAACCCGGCCCACGCAACCTTCCACGCGACCCAGTCCGACACAAACTCCCAACTTCTCGCGTGAGGGAACCAAGCAGCGTCCGGCTGGCGGCAATCAACCTGCATCCGGCAATCGCTCCGCACCCGGTAATAATGGTGGCGGCGGTCGTCTTCAGCGCTGAGCCGCAAGCCAGCGTCGAGATAAAAGAATAGAAAGAGGCCGGGCGAACCGACTTTTTTATTTTTGACCACGTGCGATCTTACTTTGTCTCCTCCGGCGGTTTAACGTGACGAAATCCGCGGTAAAGGGCTACGTCGTAAACGATCTTCAGTCCTCCGGCCAGATAGATCGGCGCACTCACCAGCGCCGTGGTGGTCAACATAATCCCGGCGAGGGAGGGGGCCAGCCCCGATCCGAGGGAGCGTACGGTCGCGGTGATGCCGTTGGCGGCGGAACGCTCCGACGCGGGCACCACGGCCATCACGTAGGACTGGCGCGCGGGGACATCCATCTGCGAGATCAAATGCCTCAGCAGTAAAAACCCCGCCGCGAGATGAAAATTCGGCATGAGGGGCACGGCCATCAAAAGCAAGTTGGACGGCAAATGGGTGAAGACCATGGTGTTGACCAATCCCAGGCGTTTGGCCAGCGGTACCGCGACCAGGGCCGAAATGCCGGACAACATATTTGTGATAAAAAACAGGCCGCCCAGTTCCAGGTTGGTTGCGCCGAATTTCAAATAAAACCAATAGGCCAGGATGCTTTGCACGATGAATCCACCGGCAAAGGCATCGAGGGCAAAGAGGGCGCTGAGGCGCAGGACCACGGGTTGGGATTCATGCAATCCCGTCCATTGCGCCACCGGACCGCGCAACTTCACCGGGGCGATTTCGACTTCGACGGCCCGGCTGAGTTGTGTTGAGAGAACGATCAGGACCAGCCCCGCTCCGGCGTAAAACCAGAACAGCCACTCGTAGCTTGAGAGGGGAGAGACGCCCTGTCTTTGCCAGCAGCCGGACAAGGCGCCTCCCGTCAAAGCCCCCAGCGCGGTGGCGCTGAAACCGGCGACGTTGTACCACGCGACATAGTGGGTTCGAAGGTGGTCCTCCACGATATGGGCCAGGGCGGCTTGTTCCACCGCGAGGAACGGTCCCACTTCGTTGCCGGCCGGACTGATCACCCCGATGGTCATCGCCAAGGCCAGCAGCCAAAAATTTCCCGTCATCAGCACGGCCAGACCCGCCGCGATCATCAACATTCCGCTGATGACCAGCGTTCTCCGGCGTCCCCACCGGTCGGCGCGGGTGGTGAGGAAGAGGGAAATGACGGCATCGCCCAGCAGGGTCAGAGTCAACAGCCATCCGACCTGGGTTGTCGTGAAGCCGCGCGCGGTCAGGAAAAAGACTAAAATGACCGAGACGAGTCCAAACGCAAACAGGCGAAGGCTTCGTGTGCAAAAAAGAAAGACGATATCCCTCATAAACCGGACTTCCAATTTGCATCCGGGTGGCGCTCCAGTTCAATGGATAAAGGTTGTTTTTGTTTCCAGGTACAACTTGGGAACGAGGGGGAAACGGAGAACGTCTCTTGACGCATGTTCTCAAATATGAGAACATACCCATAAAGGAAGACGGGTGCCGCGAACACGAGTCATATTCTACCGGGAAGAAGATGGAACCTCCCGGTTGCTCACTTGGCTCGACGGTTTGCCCGCAAAGGTTCAATTGAAATGTTTGGCAAGAATCGAGAGGTTAAAACAGGAGGGACATGCCTTGCGGAGGCCGGAAGCGGACTTTCTGAGAGACAAGATTTACGAATTGAGGGTTGGATTTAATGGGATCAACTACCGGATGCTCTACTTTTTTCACGGCAACATCACGGCGGTGATTTCGCACGGAATCGTCAAAGAGGATAAAGTCCCTTCAAAGGAAATAGAAAAGGCCATCGAACGAATGATGAAATTTGAGAGTGATCCGGAAACCCGCACCTACAAGGAGTGACAACATGAGAAAACCCAAAATCGAGAAAACCAGCGATGCGATTGATATTTTGCATCGGCGCTATGTCCGGGGTGATGCCGGGAAGCTCGCGGCACTGGAATCAATTCGGGCTGATAATGCGGTGGCTCGGAAGATTTACGACCTGCGCACGAAAGCCGGACTGACTCAACGGGAACTGGCCAAGATGGTGAAAACAAGCGCCTCAGCCATTTGCCGGTTGGAAGGTGCCGATTACGAAGGGCATTCCCTGGCGATGTTTAACCGGATCGCCGAGGCCCTTGATCGCCGGGTTGAGATTCGATTCGTACCAACGCGACATGGTGGTGAACGCCCTGTTCTCGTTTAGCTTCCGCCTGGTGTTGCGTTGCCCAGCTTCTCCACCACTTGCAGGACATCCGCCGCCTGCTTGCGCGGCGAGGCGTGCAAATCGCGCCAGACGATTTTGCCGTCCTTGATCAGAAACGACTGCCGGCGGGTCATGCCCAGGACAATCGGCACGCCGAAGGCCTTCGCCACGGCCCGTTCCCGGTCAGCCAGCAAAACGAACGGCAGATGATATTTCCCGCGGAACCGCTCCTGCGCCTCGGGCCGGTCGGTGCTGACGCCGACCACCCGCACACCGTGAATCCGCAACTCGTCAAAAGCATCGCGCAGCGTGCAGGCCTGGATCGTGCACCCGAACGTGTCGGCCTTCGGATAGAAGTAAACCAGCGTGTAACCCTCGCCGTAAAAGTCGGCCAGGCGCACCGCGTTGCCCGCATGATCCAGGGTCGCCACGTCGGGCGCCGGATCGCCCATTTCCAGAGCCTTGCCATTGCCAGTCAATCCGAGCCAGTCGAAGAAACCCATGTGCCCAAACTAATCATCTTGATTTCATCTTCAAGCTTCCCTTGATATTCCCCCTTGCTCCAAAGCTCGACTGGCTTAAATTTACCTCAACCACCTATGCCCTACACCGACACTTCCTTGAAACTCGACGACATTCCCGTTGGCAAAAGCCGCTGCCTTGAATTTGACGACCTCCAGGTCGGTCTCTTTCGCAACGCGGACGGCTTTTTTGCCGTGGCCAACACCTGCCCCCATCGTGGCGGGCCGCTCGACCAGGGCATGGTCAGCGAGGGCGTGGTCAGTTGCCCCTGGCACCAGTGGCAGTTTCAGCTCGGCGACGGCGTTTGCCGGAGCAATCCCGCCATCCGCATCCCCACCTATGCCGTCGAAGTCCGCGACGGGGCCATCTGGATCGACCTCGGCAAACCCCCGGAGAAAAAGGCATGAAATCAGCCTACGAACTCGCCATGGAACGCCTGGAGAAAAAGGCGCCGACCATCAAGCTCACGCCTGAACAAAAGGCGCGTATCGCGGAAATCAATTCCCTTTACGGCTCCAAGATCGCCGAGAAGGAGACTTTTTTGCAGGGCGAAATCGCCAAGGAGAAAATCAAGGGCGACCTTACCGCCGTCGAACAGATCCAGGACCAATTGGCACGTGAGGTCCGCCGCCTCCACGTCGAGTGGGAGGAAAAGAAGGCCGCCGTCCACGGGGAAAAGACCGACTACGAGACCGCCATCCAGCAACTCGAGAGCGAAGACGACAAAAGCTGATGAGCACCGCCTCGCCGCGCGAGGAGACCCTCGCCCGTCTCGCCCTCACCCTTGACGAATATTTGGCCGCTGTTCCGCGCCAGAAGGAGCCGGACCCGCCTGATCTCATGGCGCTTTTCGCGCGACTCGACGCGCTCGAAAACGAGATTGATTCCAGCTATCCCGCCCAGCTTCGCCATTACCTCCACCAGAAAAGTTATCGCAAGGCCTGGCTCTATCTCCAGGGCCGCGAGGCGGAAAATCTGCGGGGGAATTGCGGAAAATGAAATTTGGACAGGATTAACAAGATTTACATGATTTTGGAAAAGGCACTTTGCCACCCGTAAGGTAACTGCGGAAAATAAAACAACTCCTTATGCGTTGGCTCTATGTTCTCGTTATTATTGGAGCCTCTTTTTTACCGGCGCTCGCCGAGAATGCTCCGCAACCATCGGCATTTACCGAGCTAAAAGATGCTCTCGCTTTCATTGATCACGAGCTGGACGCAGAGGATTGGAATGGGCTCAGCCATGCTCTCTATCCCGCGCTGCAACCCAACGAAGAGAATCGGACTGATTGGACGCAATTAAAGGATAGACGGGGTGATTTGCGACTCGTGAACATCTTTGTAGCCCAAGAGTTCCCATCCAACGATACGACCTATTTGATTCGAGTGCCGAACACCGCGTCAATTGGTGGCTCAAGGATTAGATTTATAAAATCAGATAATGGATGGTATCTGAACGCAATCTATCGGGTAAGATAATGGAGTTAAAAAAGGACGTCTTCGATTCCTTAAACTTTGTCTCCAATCCCGTTAATCTTGTTAATCCTGTCCAAAACTCAGTCTCAAAACGTCTCCACCGGCGAGCGCTTGCCGTCGTCCGCCGACCGAGCCGCAGCCGCTTCTTTGCCCAAGGTATCGACCCGCAACTGGTAGATTTTGCGGTCCAAGTCCGCGTGCGCCTCGACCGAGAACAGGTGCGGCGGATCGAGCTTTTCCCGCAAATGGGCGATTTCCCGCTCCGCTTGCGCCGCGCGAGCCGGTGAGATGGATTCGAGCGCCTTGGCCGCGTCGGGGATCAACTCGGGCCGGTGGCAAAGCAGCACGAGATCGTTGCCCGCCTCCACCGCGCGCGTGACCGACTCGGCCAGACCGTAGTGACCCACAATCGCGCCCATGTCGAGATCGTCGCTGATCACCGCGCCGCGCCAGCCCCACTCGTCGCGCAAGATGCCGTGGATGATTTTGCGCGAGAGCGAAGCCGGGAAGCCGCTGTCGTCCAGCGCCGGGTAATTTGCGTGCCCGACCATCAGGGCGTCGATTTCCCCGCCCAGCGCCCGGAACGGCTTCCACTCTTCCTCCTCCAATTCGCTGCGGCTGCGCGCCACCACCGGCAGTTCGTGGTGCGGGTCGACCGCGGCGCGCGAATAGCCGGGAAAATGTTTGCCGCAGCTCAGCACCCCCTGCTCCCGCATGGTGCGGTTGAAGGCGCCCGCATTCGCGATCACCTCGTCCGGCGTCAGCCCCCACGTCCGGTTTTTGAGCGAATTATCGGCATCGCCCCCGAAGGAAACGTCGAGCACCGGCGCGAGATCGAGGTTGAACCCGAACAGCCGCAAAATTTCGCCGGTCAACGCGCCGTGCCGCTCGATGAGCCGCAAGTCGCCCTTTTCGCGCAACTGCTTCGCGCTTGGCGGTTCCGCGCCGCATTCCTTGAGCCGCGAGACGCGCCCGCCCTCCTGGTCGATGGTCAACACCGGCGCATGCCGCACTTCGCCGCGCAAATCGTCGGCCAGTTTCCGCAATTGCGCCGGCGACTTGATGTTGCGCCCAAATAGAATGAACCCAGCCGGCTGCACCCCGCGGATGATCGCCGCCGTTTTCGCGTCCAGTTCGAGGCCCGGCACGCCCATCAGGATGTATTGTCCGCCTTTCATGAATGAATTAGGAGCTTTCTGAAAAAGGCCGTTATCCTGAGCTTGTGGAAGGATCTCTCCCTATTCTCTCGAAAGGCGTCCTCTGAAACACAATAGTTAGAGGTCCCTCGACAAGCTCGGGATGACAGATCTTTTAAACGAGAGCCTTTTTTCAGCAAGGTCTTAAAGCGTGACCGAAAACCGGGCCAAGAAAAGAGGAAAAGAGGGCGCTGATAAAGCGAAGCGCGCTTGTCTGTCGGCGCAATGGGGATATAAAGGCAGGGAATGCCTGTTTTCCTTTACCCTCCGTCCCTGCCGGGCGCGCGGCCCGCGACGAAATTGCCGATGCCTTTCAACTCATTTCCCCCATGGCACAACTGATCATCCGGGCGGGCCGGACCGAGGGGCAGTACTGGCGCGATCTCTGGCATTACCGGGAATTGTTTTACGTGCTGGCCTGGCGCGATGTTGCCGTAAAATACAAACAGACCGTCATCGGCATTCTCTGGGCCTTTCTTCAGCCGTTCATCAACTCGGTGCTAATGACGATAATTTTTTCGAAACTCGCCGGAATGACGTCAGTCCCGGGTGTGCCTTATTTTTTGCTCGTTTTTGCCGCGCAGATGCCGTGGCAGTTTTTTTCCACGTCGCTCGCCAGCGCAAGCCAGAGTCTCGTGAATAATTCGCAGCTCATCTCGAAAGTCTATTTTCCGCGCATGATCATCCCGGCCTCGGCGGTGGTGACGGCCATGGTCGATTTGTTGATCTCGTTTTGGTTGCTGGCGGGTTTGATGGCCTATTTCCATTTCTGGCCGACTTGGCGGCTGCTGTTGCTGCCCGGGTTGGTGCTGTTGGCGTTCGTCTCCGCGCTGGGACCGGGGCTGCTGATCACGGCATTGAACGTGAAATACCGCGATTTTCGTTACGTGATCCCCTACATCATCCAGGCCGGATTTTTTATTTCACCCGTGGGCTACCTAACTTCAAAGGTGGCGGAAAAGTATTCGGAAAAGTGGCTCCTGGTCTATTCGCTCAACCCGATGGTGGGCGTCATCGATGGTTTTCGCTGGGCTATCCTGGGCGGGAGGACGGAGGTTTACCTTCCCGGTTTTTTCCTTTCACTGGGCGTAGCCGGTCTATTGATGTGGTTCGGCATCTGGTATTTTCGACGCACCGAGCGTTCCTTTGCCGATGTGATTTGAACCAGCCTCATGCAAGTCATCTTCCTGGCGAATGTCATATCCTGGTTCGGCACGCACAGCGGTTATGAAAGGCTTCCCGGTTACATCCGCGCGCTTGGGGTCGAGACGCGCAGTTATGTGCCCAAGGAGGCATTTCTCCACCGGGCAGGCGGGAAGGCGGCCAGCCTTTGGCGCGGACAAGGCCGGTGCGATCAATGCAACGCCTTCGCGCGGCTGCGGCTGGAACTGGCGCTGCGCATGGACAAGCGGCGGCTGGGACACCTGCTCTACGGCGAAGGGCATCTGGCTTTTTGGCGCGACGTACCGCCGTCGCTGCTGCGGCGCAGCGTGCTGACGCTTCACCAACCACCCTCGTCCATGGTCGAGGCCTCCATCCGGGCGCTGCCGTCCTGCCGGCACGCGATTTTGCTCTGGCAAGGCGCGCGGGACTGGTTCGAATCGAAGATGGCCGGCGGCAGGGCCCGTTTTATTCGGTATGGCGTCGACGTCGATTTTTTTACGCCGGGCGGATCGGCAACCGAAAGCGGCTCCCCTCCCCCGGCCCGGGTGCTCTTCTCGGGGCTGCATCTGCGCAACACCGCCATGCTCTCGCGAGTCGTCTTAAAATGGAACCGGCATCGCGGGAATATACACTTCGATTTGCTCGTTCCACCTCAGGGCCGCACGCTGCCCGGACTGGAGGATCTTCGCGGCCTGCCCAACGTCACCTGGCACGCGGGGCTCCCCGACACCGCACTGCGGGAACTCTACCGGCAAGCGCGGTTCCTGCTTCTGCCGATGCAAGACAGCGGCGCGAGCACGGCGGTGCTCGAGGCGCTGGCCTGCGGGCTGCCAATCGTGACGACAGACATGGGCGGCATCCGAGACTACGGCGGAGGCACTCTTTTTCCGGTGGTGAAGAATGACGACGATGATGGCATGATCGCCCTCATGGAAGATTACCTGGCACGACCGGCCTGGCGTGATGAGGTGGGCGCGCGCTGTCGCGCGTTTGCCGAGTCGGAACTGGCGTGGCCCGTCATCGCGCGCCAGCATCTCGACTTTTACCGGGAAATCGCGCCGTGAACACCACGATCTGCACGCTCTTCGAGCGGCACTATCATTTCGGCGTGGCCGTGCTGGCGAATTCGCTCTGCGCCTCCGGATTCAAGGGCATGATCTACGCCGGTTTTCGCGGTCCGCTGCCTCCGTGGGCCGAAAACGAGGTGGACCTGATTGAAAGCGGAAAATGGGAGATGGAAATCTCCCCGGAGGTGCGGCTGGTCTTTCTGCTGCTCGAGACGCCGGCTCATTTCACGAATTACAAGCCCGACTTTCTCCTGCGAATCGCGGAGATCGCCGGGACGGAGAACGACGCGCTGGTCTATTGCGATCCCGATATCGTCATCACCGAAACGTGGCAATACTTTGAGGACTGGCTGACCTGCGGCGTGGCGCTGTGCGAGGACATCAATTCACCGCTGCCGGAAAGTCATCCGCGGAGGATTGGTTGGCGGCGCTTCTTCCAGCCTCGAGGTTTTACACTCAGGCCGCGGGGCGCATCGTATGCCAATGGCGGTTTTATCGGGTTGCGCCCGCAAGACCGTAAACTTCTGCCCATCTGGCGGGACATGCTCACCAGCGCCGGCGATGCGCTGGGAGGGAAGGATGTTGTGGGCATTCAGGGAGGACGGACGCTGGACGGATTATACGGCTTCGCCGATTGCCTTCGGAAAACCGACCAGGACACGCTCAACGCCGCGCTTGAGGCGTGTCCGGAAGTTGAGGTCAGTTTCCTCGGTCCGCAGGCGATGGGTTTCCTGCTGGGCGGCGCGATCCTGCCCCACGCGCTGGGCCCGGCCAAGCCGTGGCAACGACGCTATCTGGCGGAGGCCCTTGGCGGATTGCCGCCCGCCCACGTGGACAAGGCGTTCTGGCATCATGCAAGCGGTCCGATCAAGCCCTTCGGACCGGCCTGGCTCGCCCTGAAAAAACTCAGCCTGACTGCGAGCGCAGCACTGGGGCGTTTCATCCGCCGGACTTAGGTTTATAGAACTCGCACCTGGGAACACGTTCGCGATTATGGAGCTTCGCTCAGTGTCCGGAAACGTCACGGCAAATAACTTTCTCGACGGCTTCAGCAAAGCAATCCCAGTTTAAGCGGGTCTCATATTCGTTTAAAGCCCGCAGGGCCATCTCCCGATAGCTCGCCGGGTTCCGGCAAAGATTGACTATTTTCCCGACGACTTCTTCCTGATTATCGACGACAACCAAGCCGTTGACATCGTTCTTAACAATCTCGCCGATGCCCCCCGTGGCACGGGTGATAATGGGCAACCAGAAGGCATTCGCCTCATTAAAAACACACGGAGTACATTCTGCTTCGGGCAGCATAATAAAGAACCGCGCCCGGGCATACAACGCGCGCAGACGAGCGCCCTCCTCGCCGATCCGTTTCGACAGAAAACCGTGGCAGGTGACGAACGAAAGCATTTTCACCTCTTCCGGCGGCATGCAGCCCACGATGTCGAGTTTTGCATCGATGCCTTGCGACACGATTTGCCGGACCATCTCTACCGCCAGTTGGATACCCTTCCGCTTCCAATCCATTCCCACAAAAAGAAAATGGACTTTTTGGTCGTCCAAACGCTGATCAATCAATTTTTCCACCTCCCCCGACGAAGGTGGATCGCTCAGGTTGGCGCCAAATGGCACAACGTGGATTTTGTGGCGGGGCGTTTCATAATCCCCGCTGGCGCTTGCGCCGGCCCACTCCGAGGAATAGAAGGCCCCGGCACAATTCACCAGGGCCTTTTGCTGCATGATTTCAAGCGCACGAAGCGTGCGCCGGCATAAGCCGGAAAAGGCCGGGTAGTAATTGATCAGCAGGCGAAAGGTGGCGTCATGAACAAAATAAACGGGACATTTCGTTTCCAAATGCGCCAGGGGCTCGCAACGAATGGCAAGAATGGCATCGGGTTTTTCGCGTTCAACAGCCGATTCGATGTGTCGGGCATACGCATCGAGACTCTTGGACTCGTACTCTTCCAGGTACCATCCCTGCCCGGAGTACCAATACCATCTTCTTAACCAGTCCTGGAACCAGGCTGTGGGGGGTTTAAGCCCACTGGTAAAACATAATTCAAAGCGCTCGGACAAGTGCTTTGATAAGAAATAAGGGATGCCGGACCAAGACTCAACGTCCCGCGGTTCATCGATTCCTGTTATCAGTAGTTTCATTCGCGCGCGCTTAGAGGGTGTTTGGGAAGCGTTCACGATCACAGGGCCTATATCTCGGCATCCGGAAACATTCCGGCAAATAACTTTCTCGACGGCTTCAGCAAAGCAATCCCAGTTTAATCGAGTCCCATATTCGTTTAAAGCCCGCAGGGCCATCTCCCGATAGCTCGCCGGGTTCCGGCAAAGATTGACTATTTTTCCGACGACTTCTTCCTGATTATTGACGACAACCAGGCCGTTGAGATCATTCTTAACAATCTCGCCGATACCCCCCGTGGCACGGGTGATAATGGGCAACCCGAAGGCATTCGCTTCGCAAAACACGCAGCCGTAACATTCTGCTTCGGGCAGCATAATAAAGAACCGCGCCCGGGCATACAACGTGCGCAGGTGAGCGCCCTCTTCGCCGACCCGTTTCGACAGAAAACCGTGGCAGGTGACGAACGAAAGTGTTTTTACCTCTTCAGGCGGCATGCAGCCCACGATATCGAGTTTTGCGTTGATGCCATGCGACACGATTTGCCGGACCATCTCAACCGCCAGTTGGCCACCCTTCCGCTTCCAATCCACTCCCACAAAAAGAAAATGCACGGTTTGGTCGTCCAAACGCTGCTCGATCAATTTTTCCACCTCCCTCGATGCCGGTGGATCGTTCAGGTTGGCGCCAAACGGGACGACGTGGATTTTATGACGGGGTGTTTCATAATCCCCGACGGCGCTTGCGCCGGCCCACTCCGAGGAATAGAAGGCCCCGGCACAATTCACCAAGGCCTTTTGCTGCATGTTTTCCAGAGCGCGAAGCGTGCGCCGACACAAACCGGAAAAAACCGGGTAGTAGTTGATCAGCAGGCGAACGGTGGAGTCATGAACAAAATAAGCGGGACATTCCGTTTCCAAATGCGCCAGGGGCTCGCAACGAATGGCAAGAATGGCATCGGGTTTCTCGCGCGAGACAGCCGATTCGATGTGTTGGGCATACGCATCGAGACTCTTGGACTCGTATTCTTCCAGGTACCATCCTTGTCCAGTGCGCCAATACCATCTTCTTAACCAGTCCTGGTACCAGGCCGAGGACGGCCTAAGATCACCGGTAAAACACAATTCGAAACGCTTCGACAAGTGCTTTGATAGATAATGGGGGGTCCCGGACCAAGACTCAACGTCCCGCGGGTCATCGATTCCTGTTATCAGTAGTTTCATTGGCGCAAGCCGGTACGTCGTTCAACTGCATCCATTGGAACACTTCCCCCTCTAATTTTCATCCGCGCCTGAAATCTCGGTCTTGAAGATTGAGTCACCCGAGCCGGAGGAGGACTGGTTCTCGCTGTCGAGCAGGATGTTGATATTGGAGCCGTTATTGCCGGTGGGATGAATTTTGACGAACCAGAAGTATTTTTTGATCGTGAGTCCATGTTCCGATTTGACACCCGCGGTCAGGACAAAATCTCCGCTGGCGGGGGCCGGCATGGTGAATTTTCCGTTCAGGTCGGTGGTCGCGCCAGCCACCAGCCAGGGCGCAAGCGCATCGGCGTAGTATTCGCCGCCGGTGAAATAATCCTGGCGTTCGATCAGCGTGTCGAGGAAGTCATGTGCCTGCGCTTCCCTGGCGAGGGCCGCGTTGAATCTGCCGGTGCCGACGGCGGCGTCGCGTTCCTTAAGGGCCTGATCCTCGTCCTTTTGCGCACGGTCGATCCGGGGCTTGAGGAGACGGATCTCGGCCGCGACCCGGGCCTGCTTTTCCGGGAGCCAGAGATTGATCAGGTCCATCGGCACCAATCCGACGTGGATGCCGGAAAAATCAATCACCTCGCCGTCGGACGTGGAAACCAAGATTTGGCCGATAATATTGTCCTTGGGCGCGGCGGTGTAATCGAGAGAGGCCTTGGCCTTGACGCGGGTCAAGGCGGGCTCGATCTGCAAGTCCTGCTCATCTAGACCAGCTTCGACTTTGGCTGCTTCCCGGTTTTCGGCTACGATCCGCGCCTTCTCCGCAGCCTGCTCGGCACTGAGCGCATTTGGATCGTGGCCGTATTTCTTTTGCAAATCGTCGGGGAGGCTGTCAAAGGGAATGGTGACCGTTTCCGTGTACTGAATGGTGATGCCATCGCTGTCGGTTTTCTGGATCTTGTAATCCTTGTAGGTCTTTCCGTCCGTGGTCGTGAGGTCATCGGCCATCCCTCGGGAACCGGCCAGGACCGCCCCAAGCACGACAAGACAAGCGGTATATCGGATGACCATGAGCGAAGTTTCTCCGACGAGCCTCTTCCATCAAGCAGATTGTTCCCCAACGGGTTGCGGAGGTGAATGCGCTGGATATTTCATTTATCGCTTAAACGAGCGGCCATATTGGCCCTGCCAAAAAACAAAAGCCCGCGTGGGAAGACCCTATCCTGTTTTAAAGACGCACCCTTAAAGTGCCTGCGGAAATTTGTCGAGCTGGTAGCACTCAATGATGTCGTCGACCAGATACTCGTTGAAATCGCCAAGCCGTATGCCGCATTCGAGGCCGGCGCGGACTTCGGCGGCGTCGTCCTGGAAACGCTTGAGGGTGACGACCGCGCCGTCGTAGATGGGCTGGCGTTTGCGCAGGACGCGGGCGCGTCCGTTGCGGACGATGCGCCCGTTCTGAACGCTGCAACCGGCGACGGGGAATTTCGAGAGCTGGAAGACTTGTTTGACGATGGCGGTGCCGAGCGGGGTCTCGCGCAGTTCGGGATCGAGCAGGCCGGCCATGGCTTCCTTCACCTGGTCGATGAGTTCGTAGATGATGCTGAAGAGTTTGATCTGGACGCCTTCGCGTTTGGCGGCGTTGGCGGCGGCGTTGTCCGTGCGGGTATTGAAACCGATCACGACGGCCTGGGAGGCCTTGGCCAAAAGGATATCGGACTCCGAAATGGCGCCCACGGACGAAGAAACGATTTCGAGGTCGATCTTCTTGCTGTCGATTTTTCGGAGCGAAGTGATGATGGCCTCGACCGAGCCCTGGGCATCACCCTTGATGACGAGCTTGAGGACCTTGCGCTGTTCATCGGCGATCGCTTCAAAGAGGTTTTCGAGCGTGATCTTGGGCGGCGCTTCGAGTTTGCCGAGGCGGATTTTATCGCTGCGGTCCTCGGCAAGTTCGCGGGCTTCGCGTTCGTTCTTGAGAACGTTGTATTCCTCGCCGGGCGAAGGCGCCCCGTCAAGGCCGAGGACTTTGACCGGAATGGAGGGGCCGGCTTCCTTGACGTTCTGGCCGAGGTCGTTGATGAGGGCCTTGACGCGCCCATAACGGGGGCCCGCGAGGATGGCGTCGCCGACCTGTAGGGTGCCGTGTTGAACGAGGACGGTGGCCGTGGGGCCGCGCCCCTGCTCGAATTGGGACTCGATGACGGTACCGCGGCTGAGGCCGCGGGGATTGGCCTTGAGTTCAAGGATTTCGGCCTGAAGAAGCATCATCTCGAGAAGTTTCTCGATGCCGACGCCCTTGGTCGCGGAGACTTCGCAGATGATGGTGTCCCCGCCGTATTCCTCGGGGACGAGTCCCTGTTCCTGAAGCTGGCCCTTGACGCGGTTGAGATTCGCGCCGGGAAGGTCAATTTTGTTAATGGCAACCATGATCTGGACCTTGGCGGCGCGGGCGTGATTAATGGCCTCAATGGTGGTGGCCATGATGCCGTCATCGGCGGCAACGACCAGGACGACGATGTCGGTGATGTTGGCGCCGCGGGCGCGCATGGCGGTGAAGGCTTCGTGGCCAGGGGTATCCAGGAAAGTGATGAGGTGGTCGCCGCGCCTGACCGTGTAGGCGCCGATGTGCTGGGTGATGCCGCCGGCTTCGCCGGCCGTAACGTGCGCCTTGCGAATGGCGTCAAGCAGCGAGGTTTTGCCGTGATCGACGTGGCCCATGAACGTGATGACGGGCGGACGGGGCAGAAGCTCGGAGGGCACAACCGGTTCGGGCTTCGGCGGCGCAACGATCTTGACCGGGGCGTGGACCTGGCCGGCGCCTTTCTCGCGTTTTTCGATCTCGAATGTGAAACCGAGCTTCAAGCTGAGCTTGCGGGCAACCTCTTCCTCGACCGACTGGTTGGCGCTGGTGAAGATGTTCATTTCCCTCAGGTGATGGATGATCTGGTCGGGCTTGAGCCCGAGTTTGGCCGCAAGGTCTTTGACGATGATGGGCGGCTTGATGACGACGATTTTGTCCTGAAGTTGGCGTGCGGCCAGCGCGGTATCATCGGCGGCCAAAGTGGGACTTTCAGCAGGCTTAAGCGGAGCGGGAGGCGCGGCGACCGGATCAGACTTCGGAGCCTGCGGCGTCGGTTCGGCGGCGGGCTTTTCGACTTTATTCTCCACCATGCGCTGTTCGGAAGCGGTCAGGACCTGCCGAGGCGCGGGCACTTTGGCCTTGGGTGTTTTACTGACCGGGGAATGCTCCGCTTTTTTGGACACGACCGGGGCCTTGGCCGCCGTCTTGACCGGCTTGGCGGCCGCCTTGGGCTTGGAGTCGTCTGAAGCGGCTTTGCTGGCGGACTTTTTGACCGGCGCGGGTGCTGCGTTCATATCAGCTCGACCCTTGGCTTTTTTTTTAGGTGTATCTTTGGGCATGCGGGAGCGATTGCTGAAAATTAGCTTTGAGGTGAACCGTGTAAGCCCCGGGCTTTTTCGTGAATTTGACGGGCGACATCGGGATCGAGTTCGGGAACAGCGCCGATAAAGTCATCGGCGCCGACTTCCGCAATGCCTTCGACGCTGAGGAATCCGCCCCGCACGATTTTTTCAGCCACGGCGGGTTCGACCTCGAGGGTGAGCGCGAGCGCTTCGCTGGCCTTGGCGAGCTTCTGCTCGAAGTCGAGCGCGGCGACTTCCTCTTCCTTCTTCACGTCGATTTCCCAGCCGGTCAGTTTCTGGGTCAAGCGCGCGTTCTGACCACGCCGCCCGATGGCAAGCGAGAGATTTTCTTCGTCGACCAGGACGGTGACTTTCTTGGCGGCTTCGTCGACCTCAAGGGTCTTGAGTTTGGCAGGTTTGAGCGCTTCAACCACAAGTTCGCGAATGTTTGGCGACCACTTGAAGAGGTCGACTTTTTCGTTATTGAGTTCGCGGACAATATTTTTCACCCGGGCACCGCGCATGCCGACGCACGCGCCGACGGGGTCGACCTTTTCATTGACCGACCAGACGGCGATCTTGGTGCGGTAACCGGCTTCACGGGCCATGGCCTTGATCTCAATGGTCTTGTCGTTGAGTTCGCTGACCTCGAGCTCGAAAAGCTTGCGGACAAAATTTGGGTGGCTGCGCGAAAGGATGATCTCCGGGCCGCGGGGCGTGTTCTCTACCGCGAGAACGTAGGCGCGTATCCGTTCGCCGGGGGTGTACTCCTCGGTGGGGACGCGCTCCCGCGCGGGCATGACCGCTTCGAATTTGCCGAGATCGATGATGACGTCGGAGCGTTCAAAGCGGCGAACGGTGCCGGTGACGATGGCGCCCATGCGGTCCTTGAACTCGTCAAAGATCATGGTGCGCTCGTGGCTGCGGAGCGTCTGGTTGAGGGCCTGCTTGAAGACTTGCGCGGCGATGCGGCCAAGGTCCTTGGTGTTGACGTCGACTTCGACCGTGTCGCCGATGGCGGCATCGGATTTGATCTGGCGGGCCTTGGGAAGGCTGATTTCGTCGTGGGGTTGGGTGGCCTTTTCGACGACGAGAAGACGCGCGATGGCGCTGATCTTTCCCGTCTTCGGATCGAGCGAGACACTGAGGTCGCGCGCCGGGCCGAAGCTCTTGCGGGCGGCGGCCAGCAGAGCGGCCTGCACCGCATCGAGGAGAAGTTCGCGCTTGATCCCGCGCTCTTTCTCCATGTAATCCAACATCGCAATAAATTCTTGGCTCATAACAGGTTCCATTTCCGGTCCCGAGCCCGCGGAGGGAAAAAAAAGGTGGGAAACCGGTTAAAGTTCCCACCGCAGGCGCGAACCGAAAAATCCAGCCTATCTCTTGAGTTGCAAGGGTCAAGAGGAAAAGGCGCAGGTGATGGTAAAACGCTTCGGTAAAACCCGTGCTTGCTTGTCCTGAAGCAAGACTCTCCTATCGTCCGTTGAGAGCGCGGACCGCCACCCAGAGGTCGCGTTTCGGCCGTTCAATCTGGACCGCCTGCCAGCCCACCCTGCGGGGCTCCTCGACATCATTGCGGACGTCGTCGCCCACACTGAGCAGCGACTCGGGCCTAAGGCGCAGCACATCGGAAACATGCCGGTAAATCGCCGCATCCGGTTTTTCCCAGCCAAGTTCCGCGCTGATGAAGCGGTGCGGCAAAAATTCTCCGAGCCCATTCCCGTCGAGGACCGCGTGGAGACGCGCGTCCCAATTCGATAAAATGGCAAGATCGACCGGATAATCGCGCAAAGCCTTGAAAACTTCCAAGACCTCGGGATAAATGCCCCAAGCTTCCGGTTTCGCGAAATGGAGATAGACCTCCTCGAAAAATGCCTCAAAGACTTTTGCGTCGGCAAACGCCTGCTCCGGCAGTGAACGACGCACGATCTGTTTCCACCACGCCCGATCATCGCCATTTTGCGGCACCTTCCGCTTCGTGCGCGGGGAACCGTCCTTCAGCGCCTGGAGAAAAGCCTTCGTGGCCACTTCGGCCTGAATCTTGACGCCGTGCGCGCGGGCAAAGCGCGCGTACGTTTCGCCAACCGAGTCCGCCGGGTAAAGCAATGTTCCTCCGACGTCAAAAATAATAGCGCGAATGCGGGGCATGGGTTCTGATTTATGGGGTGGTTGCGAGCGCCTCAAGACGTTCGTTGAGCCTGTATTCTTCCGTATTATTTTGCCGCTGTGCAAGTATTTCTCCGGCCAAAAAAAGCGACCCGGCCATGAGTACGGGAACATCCTCCGGAGCACCAGCAAGATCGTACAACGCCTTCACCACTGAATCATAACAGGTAACCGGCACGCCGGGAAAAAAAGGCTTGAGCAACGCCGGCTCCGCCGTCCGTTCGTTCGCCAGCCGCACCAGTGACACGCGCCGCGCCAGCGGACGAAGAAGCTGCGCCATCTCCGTAATATCCTTGTCCGCGACCGACGCAAAGACGAGATGGGCGCGTCCCTCAATTTCGCCTGCGCACCAACCGAAACGGGCGGCAAGAAAGGCGCGCCACGTCTCGACCAGCTTCGCGACACCCGCCGGATTGTGCGCGCCATCGAGTACGATCAGCGGCTTTTCCAAAATGACTTCAAACCTTCCGGGCCATGCGGCGTTGACGAGGCCCCGGGCCAGCGCTCCGTCGGAAATACCGATGAGCTTCATCGCCCGCACCGCACAGGCGGCGTTGGTCACTTGGTGGGGACCGATGAGGCCAAGCGGCCATTCGCATCCGTCAATCCGCGCCAATTGCCTGTTTCCGTCCAGACCCAAATTTTCGATTTTCATGTCGCGCTGGACCAGCGTCAGCGCGCTTGCCTCGGCCTTTGCCCGCCGGATCATGACTTCGCAGGCTTCACCGGGATCAACCGCGCTCACCACCGGCACTCCCTGCTTGATGATCGCAGCCTTTTCCGCCGCGATTTCGCCCAGCGTGTTCCCGAGGTATTGTTGATGATCGAGTCCGATGTTGGTGATGATGCAAACTTCGGACCGCACAATGTTCGTCGCGTCAAGGCGTCCGCCCAGCCCCGTTTCCCAGACAACCCACTCGACCTTTTCCCGGGCAAAATACCAAAGGGCCAGAGCGGTCGTGATTTCAAAAAAAGTGACCGCATGGTCGTTCATGCCTTCAATGGCGCGGCGGATCGTTTCCATCCCTGTGGCAAAATCGGTTTCAGAAATCGGACAGCGGTCAATTTGTATCCGCTCGCGCACGCTGACGAGATGAGGCGATGTGTAAAGCCCGGTGCGATGGCCCGACGCGCGCAGGCACGACTCGCAAAACGCGGCGGTCGAGCCCTTCCCGTTCGTCCCGGCGATATGAATGAAGCGCAGATGCTGCTGCGGATCACCGAGGGCGCCCGCCAGATTCCGCATCGGCTCAAGACCGAGCTTCACGCCAAAGCGGCGGGTTTCACCAAGAAAAAGAATTGCTTCGGAGTAAGTCATGAGAGCAGGCCGCCATCCGAGGCCCTTATCAAGGTAGATGCCGCCATCGCCTTTTCAACGCGTCTTATTTGTTTTCGCATCGATAAACGGTGTATTGGCGGAACGGGCGCCCGCGAAAGCTGACCACCATGTGCTCGATCGGCGTGATCGTGTTGAATTCGCCCTGCAGCGCCTTGGTCGTCGCTTCCCCCGTGATCCAGAGCGCGCAATGCGGCGGGTGCGTCATAGCGCCATAACCGGGCCAGAAATCGTACTGGTTGGCTGGAGGGTAATGCCGCAATACGTAAATGAATTTATGGTTGGGCAGATGAAACGAAAAAATGGCCGCTTCCTTATAGGCATCGGCGATCAGGACATCGGCCTGCTGCTCCTGCTGGAGTTGGTCGAGCCGGTCGGCTATCTGCGACCATCCAACAAAGCGGCTCATCGGGTCCAGCTTCTGCGGCAGATGCAGCAGTTCCGGATCATGCATCAGCACCGTCTGGATCCAGGCCATTACAAAAGCCGCGGCAACAAAGAGGCGGGCCGCGCGACTGGCCAAAATCCGCCGCCAATACGAGGCGAGAACTATGATCAGTCCCAGATACGAAATCGCCGGCCAGTTCGGTTCGCCCTGCAAATGCCAGGCCAACACGGCATAGAAAAGAAAGACCGGGAGAAAAAGGAGCAGCAGCAAAAGGTCGCCTTCATTCTCAGTCGTACTTCTTCCGCCCAACCGCCGCGCCAGCAGGCCGGTCGCCGTGGCCAGCAGTGTGAGAAAGAGCAGCGGCGAAATCACCAACGCTTGCAGATCGAGAAAATTGAGAAAGGTGGAAAAATGAAGGCCGAACGGCTCGTTGAGCCTGCCCCGGTTTTCCAACTGCACGGCGCTCACCCAGCCATTCCGCAAGTTCCACCACCAAACCGGCGTGGTGCAGAAAACGGCGACGACCAGCATCAGCCAGAAGCCGCGCCGCAGGAGCAACCCGCGCCGGTCCGGAACCAGCAACAGAAAAAGAAGGAATGTCACCAATTCGAGCGCGTTAAGATATTTGGCCAGAAAACCCGAGCCAATGGCAAAGCCGGCAAGAATCCAGTCGCCAAGACGGTCCTCCTGCACCGCGCAGGAAAAATGGTTCGCGGCCCAGATCCAAAAAAAAGCCGACAGCGGATCGATCGTCATCACCACGGCGCCCACGGCGTAGATTGGCACCACCCCGGTGATCAACACCGCCAGCAGTCCCGTGGTTTCGTCGTACCAGCGCCGCGCGAGCAGGAAAATCTGCCATGCCGTCCCGGCGGAAAGAAGCACGGCGAAAAAACGAATGCCGAAATTGTTGCCGCCCCAAAGCGCCGTGCCCGCCGCGATGGTGTAGGCGACAGCCGGGCCCTTGCTGTAATAACTGGCGTCGAGATGACGCGACCACTGAAAATAGTAGGCCTCGTCCGGCAGCAAAGGCAGCCATACGCAGTAAAAGAAGCGGAAGGCTGTCGCCACCGCGATAACGAAGATGACCGCCTGTGCGGACGTTAGGCCCAGGAAACGCGGTGGGGCTGCATTCATGAAGAAACCGCGAGACTAGCGGGAGGCCGGGGATACAAACAAGCCTTCTCCGCCGCCGGGAAATCGGCACGCCCGCAAACCAGATGCTTGCTCTTCCGGCCATTTCATGCAAGTATGTACTTGCATGAATGAAACCAGTCAAAAAATTCTCGAGGCGGCCATTTGTGTTTTCGCCCGTGACGGCGTGGCGGGCGCCACGACCCGTGAAATCGCACGGACAGCGCGGGTCAATGAGGTGACCCTGTTCCGTTACTTCAAAAACAAAAACGAGCTTTTGCGCCGCGTGGTGGCCCGCTGCTCCGAGAGCTTTGAGCATGTCTTCGCCGAAGCGTCGTTCGAGACACGGGCCGACCTGCGTCGAACGGTCCTGGCCTATGCCACGATCTATATGAGCGTGCTGCATGAAAACGAGGATTTTGTCCGCACTTTTCTCGGCGAGTTGAACCGGCATCCCAAACTTTGCCGCAGCCTCTTCATTGAATCGTCGAAACCGGCCCGGCAAAAGTTCATAGCCTATCTTCAGGCCGCCCAGAAGCGGCGGCTGGTGCGGCGCAATCTCGACGTCACAACCGCCGCCGACGCCTTCACCGGCATGCTGCTGGCCGGGGTGATCCGGCGTCCCCTCACCGAAGCGGTGTACCGCAACGAGGATTACGTCAAGACCTGCCTGGAACTCTTCTTCAAGGGCATCGAAGCGTGAACCCGGCCATGGCCCTACCCGTTCATCAGGGACTGACCGGCTTGGCGCAGCGCGCGGCGGAACAAGGCTGGCTGAAGTGGGCCATCGTGCTCAGTGCTTCCTTTGCCGCCATTCTCGAGGTGATCGACGTCAGCATTGTCAACGTCGCCCTGCCCTACATGCAGGGCAACCTGGGCGCGACGCTTTCTGAAATCGGCTGGGTCTCGACCGGCTACTCAATTGCGAACGTCATCGTCATTCCGCTCTCGGCGTGGCTCGGGTTCCGCTACGGCAAAAAGCGCTATTTCATCTTCTCGCTCGTCGCCTTCACTCTCGCCTCGGTCCTTTGCGGCTTCGCCACCAGTCTTTCAATGCTCATCATCGGGCGCGTCCTCCAGGGCCTCGGCGGCGGCAGTCTGTTGGCCAAGGCGCAGGGGCTGGTGTTCGAAACGTTCCCGCCGGAGGAACAGGCCCGCGCGAGCATGGTGTTCACGCTCGGCGTCATCGCGGGGCCCGCCATCGGTCCGGCACTCGGCGGTTACCTGACCGACAATTTCGGCTGGCGCTGGATTTTTTTTATTAACGTGCCGCTGGGCATCTTCGCCATCTTCATGTGCAGTACCTTTCTCCTGCCGGACGATCCCCACGTTCGCACCCGTAACTCCGTCGACTGGATGGGCATTCTCTGGCTCGCCCTTGGCCTGGGCACGCTTCAAACGGTGCTCGAACAGGGCCAGCAGGATGACTGGTTTTCTTCGCCCTTCATCGAACATATGGCGTTCCTGAGCATCGTCGCGCTGGTTTTTTTCATTTGGCAGGAATTGCGGGTGGAACATCCCGCGGTCGATTTGCGGGTGCTGCGCTACCGCTCGCTCACCGCCGGGAGCATTATCTCTCTTGTCGTCGGCATGGGTCTCTACGGCACGATCTTTGTCGTACCCATCTTCGCGCAAAATGTCCTTCAATTCACCGCTACAAAAACGGGTCTGCTCCTGGCGCCCGGGGCGTTCGCCTCCGCCGCGGCGACCTTTGCCCTGGCCCCGCTGTCGAAGCTGTTCACTCCACGAACGCTTATCGTTATCGGAGGCCTGATCACCATCGCGGTCATGTATTCTTTCACCGGCCTGAACCCCGACACCGGTTACGACCAGCTCTACTGGCCGCTGATTTGGCGCGGATTCGCCACCGTTCTCATGTTTTTGCCGCTTTCGTTGGTCACGCTCGGGCCTCTGCCCAAGAAGGACGTGGCCGCAGGCGCCGGATTTTTCAGCCTGACCCGGCAACTGGGCGGCAGCATCGGCATAGCCGCGATCACCACGCTGGTGGCGAAGCAGCAGTTCGTCCACCGCGCCCAGCTCATTTACGACGTTTCCGATCTCAATCCCGCCTATCACGACCGCCTCAGCGCGAACACCTCCTATTTCAATACCCTCACCGGCGACCCGATCGCGGCGCAAAACCAGGCGCTGAGCCTGATCGACCGCGCCATCGACGTTCAGGCCGCCCTGCTCAGCTACCGTGATGTTTTTTACTTTGTCGCCGCCGTTTTCTTATTCGCACTTCCCCTGGTTTTCCTCTTGGGCAAAAGCGCCCGGCCCGCCACCACCGCCGCCTAACCGATCGATTTATGAGTACACCCACCCTCCAAGAAGATGTTGCCCTCTCGGACAAGAAAACCTCACCTGCACCCGCTCCCGTATCCGCGCCGCTTCCCGGCAAAAAACTTCATCCCCTGGCCCAGCGCTACAAGCGCCCATTCCTGATTGTGGCGGGCATCGTCTCGCTGATCGCTGTGGCCATCTACAGCTATGACGCCTATACCCACGAAGAAACCGACGACGCCTACGTCACCGGCCATCTCCACGATGTCTCCTCGCGCATCAATGCGGTGGTGACGGACGTCCTGGTCAACGACAACCAGTTCGTTAACGCGGGCGACGTGCTGGTCAGGCTCGACCCTTCGGAATATATTGCGCTCGCCGCAGCGGCCCAGGCCCAAGTCGCCAAGGCGCAGGCGGATGTTGATCGCCAGACGCCGCTCGTCGCCATGCGCGCCTACTCCCCGGACGATCTCGACGCCACGACAAGCACCCGCGATGTCGACCTCGCCGAGCTCGATCTTGCCCAATTGCAGATCGACTACACGACGATCAAGGCGCCGGCCTCCGGCTACGTGGGCCGGAAAAATGTCGAAACCGGCAACCGGGTTTCGTCGGGCCAGACGCTCCTGGTCATCGTCGAACCCGAGTTGTGGGTCGTGGCCAATTTCAAGGAGACTCAACTCGCCAAAATGAAGATCGGCCAGCCTGCCACCATCACCATCGATTCGATCCCCGACAAGGTCTTCAAAGGAAAAGTCGACAGTTTTTCCCCCGCCACCGGCAACGAGTTCGCGCTTTTGCCCGCCGACAACTCAACCGGTAATTTCACGAAGATCGTCCAGCGTGTCCCGGTCAAGGTCGTCTTCGATCCGGACTCCACACGCGGTTATGAGAACCGCATCCGGGCCGGAGAATCGGCCGTGGTCAAAGTCGCGGTGCTCGAACCCGGTTCCAAACCTTAACCGCCTACCCTGCGCCGCCAGCGGCGGGGCACGGTGATTTCACCTCAACGCGAAAATCCGTCGGAGCCAGGGACCGCCGCGACTCGCCAATCCGACGATAATCATCGAAATACCGTAACCCATTGCCGTGACGATAAAGGAGTCAAGCACGCCCGCCGGCAGAGAAACAGAAGCGTGGATTCGCTGGACCACGAACTGCATCGCTTCCAACACTGTTTGGTGCACAAGATAAACACCGAAAGAAAAAGCCCCGATGACCGTGATCCATTTTCCCGGCTCCAAAATTCCCGACAGGCTCCAGGCGAGAAGAAAAATGCCGAGACCCCAAGCCGGCTCGGTATAACAAGAGATTATCCTATTTAGGCTGACATAAGCCGCCGTGACGCAAAGAAGGACTCCCAGAACAACAAGGAGCCGGACGCGCCCGGTATTCGGCGAAGGCAACCAGCGCACTGCCACGGCGGCGATAAAAATCAACGGCAGACATCGGACGGCGTCAGCCAGCAGCACAAGGAAGAGCTTCAGGGGCGGCACCACGTTCGGTCCCGTCATTTGGGCCATGTCGTAGGCGTTGCCGGTGTTCAACTCGAGCTGATAACAGACCGTCGTCAGAAGCAATCCGATCCCCAATATCCAAACCGAACCACGGCAAAGGACATGGCGCAGAACACGGACCAGAACAAGGCCGGTGAACAGGAGGGGCAAAAAATAGAGCGCCATGCTGCTGCCTCCATTGAGAAGCAGCATCCAGGGATCCGAGAAAATTTCCGCGATTCGCCCCGTCTGGCGCTCAAAATAAAATTTGCCCACACGCAGCCCGAGATAAAACACACTCCAAACGGCGTAGGGCGCCAGAATCCGAGCGGACCGGTTCCGCAACCATTCGTTCCAAGGCAACGATTTCACCCCTTCCCCGCGAATGGCAAAAAAGAACGAGGTAAAAAGAAAAAAGGGAACGGCGAATCCACAAAGAGTGCGAATCATACCGGCGCCGCCGGTGGTGTGATTCCCAAAAACGAGCCCGGAATGGATGAAAATCACGCCGAAGACCGCAAAACCGCGCATCAACTCGATGCCGGGGAGGCGTTCAGCAACCAGGAATGTAGTTTTGTCGCGTATCCTTCCGATTCAATGGAAAATTCTCCCATTGCCAAGCCGATTCCTGTTTCCCATAAACGTTCATTTCATTTTAGCTGGACACCATTCCCAGGCAAACGGCGCGCCGATAAAAAAAAGCAGCCCAACCGAACTGACCCTCTTCGATTGGGCTTTTTAAAGCTCAATCACCTCGCCCAGGCCGGGAAGGAGGGGCTTTAAGCCGTGGCGTTCGGTGATCAGTTTGGCCAGGGCCGTGCGCGGGCCGTTTTCACCGTGAGTCAGGATCACGCGGGGCTTCACCGGCGCAATCACCCCAAACCATTTCAAGAGGTCCGTCTGCCCGGCGTGCGCGCTGAACCCGCCGAGCGTGTGGACGCGCGCCTTGACGGCTATGGTCTCCCAAAAGATGGTCACCTTTTTAGCGCCATCGACCAGCATGCGCCCGAGTGATCCGCAGGCCTGGTAGCCGACGATGATCACATGGGTCTGCGGATTCCAAAGGTTGTGGCGGAGATGATGCAGGATGCGTCCGGCGGTGCACATTCCGGCACCCGCCATCACCAGGCAGGGGCCGGGACAATTGTTGATCGCCTTGGAATCGTCGGCCGTCGCCGACATTTTCAGGGTGGCGAGGTCCCGCGAAATCGAGCCTTCCTTGAGATAGGCCACCATTTCTTCGTCGTAGAGTTCCGGATGACGGGCGTAGATTCGTGATGCCTCGATAGCCATCGGGCTGTCGAGAAAAACCGGAAACGGGACAACGATTTTCTGACGGAAGATCGAGGCCAGCAACAGGCTCAACAATTGAGCACGGCCCACCGCAAACGTGGGGACGAGTATCTTCCCCTTTTGCTCGAACGACTGTTTCACGATTTCGATGAATTGCGCGACGGTGTCGGCAAATGGCTGGTGATCGCGATCCCCGTAGGTCGATTCCAGGAAAACTACGTCAGCCTGCGTAAACGTTTCAAAATCGCGCAGAATGGGAGCTCCTTTGGGGCCGAGGTCTCCCGAGAACACGACCTTGCGCTGTGTTCCGGCCTCATCAAGAAACAGCTTGATGCTGGTCGAGCCCAGCATGTGTCCGGCCTCCGCGAAACAAGCCCGGATGCCGGGAGCAACGGGGACCGGCTCGTCATAGGGCACGGGCTTGAGTTGTTGTAGAATCGTTTCGGCTTCCGCCGGGGTGTAGAGGGGCTTGGCGGGCGGTTCACCGGCGCGCTGGTGCCGGCGGTTTTGGCGCTCCACGTCCTGCGACTGAATTTTCGCTGAATCGCGCAGGATCAAGCCCGTCATTTCAATCGTCGCCGGGGTGGCAAATATCGGCCCCGTGAATCCCGTTTGCGCCAGCAGGGGCAAACGGCCCACATGGTCGAGATGGGCATGGGTCAGGACGACGGCGTCGAGCCGCGCGGACGAAGACCCGAGAGGCGGGCGATTGAGCCCTCCCGCGCCTTCAGTCCCTTGAAACAGGCCGCAATCGACCAGCACCCGGGCCTGCTGAGTTTCCACGAGATAACATGATCCCGTTACTTCCCCGCCACCCGCGCCCAGTATCGTGATTTTCATGAGGTGAGATCGAAATCCCGCAGGCCAGCTTGGGCCGTTTCATGATTTATTCAAGGCTGGGGGCGTGATCGTGAGCTGTCGTCATGATTTTGAATCCTGCCACCATGAGCTTGATGACGGATTTATCTGGCAGGTTTCCTGACCGGGAGCAACTGGCTATATCTTCGTAAATCCTTTTTGATTTGTTCGGACTCCCGGTTGCGCAGTTCGTCTAGAACTTCCTGCAAAACGTGATTAAGCTGCCCGGTGTCGAGCGCTTTCAGGTGCGTCTTTAATGTTGTGGGGTCTTGTTCAGCGTTCATTTTGACCAGATTCCTTTAAATTTGGGTTTCTGGGTTGGCGCGGCAGATGTTTCGTGCTTTTGACAAAATCCAGACGAATTTTTTCCGCTTCACGCAGCCGACTTTCCCTGGACCCTAATGGTAAATATTCCTGAGAGGAGGCTTCGTCGGAAGAGGGGGGTATTGTGGCCATAAAATGCAGACTTAAGTCATTCCTGATAAGAATACTGCCGATGTTTTTAAACAAATCAATATTAAATCTCAAACTCATTATCTTGAAATTGTATGGTCGGAAAGGACGAAGGGCCCCAGATCCAAGAACGGACTCACAACCACCCTTCCTGAGGCCCGTGAGAGCGAGGCAATCGCCCGGTGGTTGTACACAATTCCAAAGAGAGGAGACCAAGCCTCTGTCAGAGGGGAAATGGGCAGAACAGGATTCGAACCTGTGAAGGCAAAGCCAGAAGATTTACAGTCTTCCCCCGTTGGCCACTTGGGTATCTGCCCTAAAATCACGTGACGGACGGGCCGTCGCGAGTCATGAAGACTAAGCGAGTCGGCGCGGGATGAAAATGCTTTTTTACGTAAAAGAGGTGCTGTGGACGGCTGGTGTAGCACGCGACTGCATCCTTTATGGCGAATCTTGTCCGGCGTCCGCAAGCCCGACCGAAAAGGGCGCCGCAAAAAGCGACTCGCCGAACTCGGCGAGGAACCGCCTGCGCAGCGTCACGGTATCACCCTCGGCACGGGTCAGCGCAAAGACGGAGCTGCCGCTGCCGCTCATGAGCGAGTCGAGGGTTTCGGGTTGCTCCCGGAACCACGCTTTCACCGCCGGAAGCCACGGATATTTCGAGAAGGCGGACGGCTCGAGATCGTTGCGGAGCGTAACGCCCGCGAGGCTTCGTCCCGGCTCGCCCAAGCATGGATTCTGCGCGTAGGTCTTGTAAGCCCATGGGGTCGAGACCCCGAAGCCGGGATGGACCAGCAGGCCGCGAAAATTTTCCGCCAGTGCCACCGGCTCGATGATTTCCCCGCGCCCGCGGCACACGGCGGGACGGCCCTGGATAAAAAACGGGGCATCACTACCGAGTCGCGCGGCCAGTTCTACCAGCTTCGCATCGCCGGCCTTGACTCCGACCAGCCTGCGTAGCGCCAGCAGCACCGCCGCCGCGTCGCTGCTCCCGCCGCCGAGCCCCGCGCCTATCGGCACGACTTTCTCGAGATGGAGGCGAACGCCCGTAGCCGGTTTGAACTCGTCAAGGAAGAGGCGCGCCGCGCGCGCGGCCAGATTGTCCTGCGCATCGGAGAGCGCCGGATCGGAGCAGGTGAAGTCGATGCCCGACGGGATGAGATCGATTTCGAGCGTGTCGCCGAGCGAGATCGGCGCCATCAATGTTTCGAGTTCATGGAAGCCGTCCGGGCGGCGTCCAAGAATGTGGAGATAGAGATTGATCTTGGCGGGAGCAAACTGTTTCACTGCCACCTAGTAAAACCGGAACAACGATGACCGACAAATTGATTCTTGCGCTTGACGTCGACCGCGCCGACGAGGCCCTCTCGCTCGTGCGGCTCCTGAAACCCCAGTTGCGCCTCTTTAAGGTGGGCAACCAGCTCTTCACCCGCGAAGGCCCCGCCCTCGTCAAGGCGCTCCGAGCCGAGGGAGTCGACGTTTTTCTCGACCAGAAATGGCACGACATTCCGCAGACCGTCGCCCACGCCGTCACCTCCGCCGTGGCGCTGGACGTCCGCTACGTCACCGTCCATGCCAGCGGCGGCCTCGAAATGCTCCAAGCCGCGCAGGCCGCCGTAAAGGGAAGTCGCACGGAAATTCTAGCCGTCACCGTTCTCACCAGCCTTGACGACGGTGGGCTGAGACAGATCGGCTTCGACCGCACCGCCGCGGAGCAGGTCATCCGGTTGGCGCGACTCGCGATCCTGGCCGGCATCCATGGACTCGTCTGTTCACCGCACGAAATTGAACTTATCCGGCAGCAAATTCAAGAGCCGGTCAAGCTGGTCACGCCCGGTGTCCGCTCCGCCACGGACAAGGTCCAGGACCAGAAACGGACCCTCTCAGCACCCGAAGCGCTCAAGCGCGGAGCGAACCACCTCGTTATCGGTCGTCCCATCACCAAGGCCGCCGACCCGGCCGCGGCCACTCACGCCCTTATGGCGGAATGTGGTCTCGGGTGATCTCCTTCCTTTGACTCACTCCATGCGCTTCATCACGGCGTTTTTGCTCGTTCTCCTGATTGCCGCCGGTTCCGCTGCCCGCGCCACCACACTTCCACCCGAATTCAAGGCTTATGACTTTGCGCAGGCTTACTACATTGAAGATGGCGGCGTAGTCATCGTACCCTACGTTCACGGGTTCCAGTGCAACGACGGAATCGAGACGCCCGAAGGTATCCGGATCATGCCTGGAGGAATATTCAGGCAGTTTGACGGCTCGCAGCCGATCGTCGATGAATACGAGTTGCTTTATCTCAACGCGGCTGGCACCCGGGCCTATTTCCGCCAGCGCTCCTTTTGCTACAAAATCGTGAAGGACGAGGACGGCAGGTATCGCAAGATCATCGGGCGACAGGTCGCCACGAGCGAATTTTATCTTACCAAATTCCGCGGCCTCGAGTGGTTCGACTTTGCCTTCCCCGACATCGAGATTCATCCCGGAACGCAGGGTTGGCGGACGAGACCTCAATATTAGATCAACCCAATTGCACCGCTCGTTGGCCTTGGCCGGGGCATTGCATTCCGTCCCTCAACGAATTCCCATCGAAAGAAAACGGGTCGCGCCGGATTCTTTCTTCTGACGACAGGCGCCGACTTCCGGCTTGCTGAAATACACGGAAAAGGTAAGTTTGGAATCGGACGCCGCACCGGTTCCGGCTCCCATCTTATCAGTGCATGCTTAGCGAACGAACGATCATCAACGCCCTGATTCTCGCCGCGGGCCTGATCATCGGCCCGTACCTGACGATCTCCACTTTTGAGTATAACTTTATTCCCATTCTCATCGCCGGTGCCGTTGTCTCTTTGTTGATCAGCTTTTTTTACGTAGGGAACCGGATTTGCGCGCTGCCCCTGCTTGGGCTGAGCTTTACAGGAAATCTTAATTTTCTCCCCTACGGGTTGAACGTGATCGAACTGAGCATCGCCGTGACGATCCTCTATTACCTGTCCACATATATCGCCCTCAAGCAAAAATCGTTCAAGACCGGGCCGCGTGCGTTTTTATACCCCATGATGATTATCTTCATGATCATGTTGTATCACCAACAGTCCTTTGGACTCCGCATCATCGGCGGAACCAAGGAAGGATCGCGTCCCGCCATCATGATGATTGCCTCCGTGATAACCTACCTCTGCGGCATCAACATGACAAATCCGCCCGTCGCATTTCTGCGACGTCTGCCATGGTATTGCCTGGCCGTGACGGCCATTTCCAATCTTCCTTACCTCATCTCAACTTACGCTCCCGACACGGATACAACCCTCGTTTACCTGTCATCGAATTTGAATCTGTACGCCTATTTTGGGGACACTGATCGCACTGGCGCGCTGGCAGCCATAGGTTCGCCGCTGCAGCTTATTTTGCTCGCATATTTTCCAATTTATACCTGGTGGCGCCCTGGGCGATGGTGGGTGATCGGCCTCTCACTGCTTAGCTTTTGGTGGGTGTCCCAAGGCGGCTTTCGCAGCCAAATGGCGCTTTACCTTTTCACCTTCATGTTGGGGGCATGGTGCCATTGCTCGTGGCGGTCGCTTATTCTGTTGCCGCCCTGCATCGTCGCAATCCTCGCCGTGGATCTTGTCCAATCGAGCGGTCTCGTGACACTGCCCCTATCGATACAGCGGAGCCTGTCGTTTGTTCCCGGCAATTGGGACAAGGACGTCGAAGATAGCGCCAAATCCTCGGACGACTTTCGAGCTGACATTAAACGTATCTATAAGCAGGAGTATGCCGCCAAAAGCCCCCTCCTGGGCAATGGTTTCATTCTGGACACGAGCAAAATACAAGAGGATACAGCTAAGTCAGGCGATGCCTATTACGCAATCAAGGGCTTCCTCGATTCCAAATCCTTTCATGTCGGTTGGATCAGCGTCTACGATGCCGTCGGCGTCGTCGGGTTTGCCGCCTTTGTCCTGTTCGGAGTGAGCGCCATCTTCATGTCGGGTTACTCCGTCTTCGGCCCCGGTCGGGAACAATTCGCCTCTCTGCTTCCCTTGAAGATCTATCTCTTTTGCTTCCTGACCCGGGACATGGTCGGATATTTTACCGTTTTCGGCAGTTTTCCCGGAAGTTTTACTGTCTGGTGCGCCTTCGCGATCATCATAACGCAGTTGCGTTCCCTTGAACGCAAGCCCGACATGTCGGCGGCAGTTCGGTTGCCCGATCACGAACTCTTTGGCCTGCCCGAGTTGGGATCGCATTGGCAGGTCAAGCCAATCAATGAGACCTACCGATAATCGGCCGCCACTGTTGCCCTGACACACCGCCTGACAAAAGTCGTGGAAAGAGGAGAGGCAAAATCTCATGCATGGCCTACTCGTGACGTAAAATTCTTATAGGCCCTGGCGCCGTATATCACGGCAATACCCTGCTGCCATTTCTGCTGGATGGCCGACAAGCCATCGTCGCATATGCAACGATTACAGGATTACTTATCAAGACACTCCAAAATAAGGGCAAGTTAAGTGGTTCGAGCCTTGGCGCCGGCTCAATTCGGTTTGATCAGGCTTTGGCGAGACCGCGGAGGCAGTCGGCGATGAGGGAGGTCCAGCCGGTCTGGTGGCTCGCGCCGAGACCGCGACCATTGTCGCCGTGGAAGTATTCGTTGAAGAGGAGGTGGTCGCGCCAGAGCGGGTCGTTGGCATAGCGGCCCAAGGAGATGGCGCAGGGGCGGACGCCCTCGGGTCCGGGCAAAAAGATGGAGGCGAGGCGTTGCTTGATTTCGTTGGCGACCTGCCGGAGATCGAGATAACGGCCCGAGCCGGTGGGGCACTCGACCTTGAGGTTGCTGCCGTAGAAGTGGTGGTAACGTTCGAGGGCCTCGACGAGGAGGTAGTTGATGGGAAACCAGATGGGGCCGCGCCAGTTGGAGTTGCCGCCGAAAAGGCTGGTGGTGCTGTCGCCGGGGGAGTAGTCGACGCGAAGGTCCTCGCACTGCCACTTGAGGACGTAGGGATGGTCCTTGTAGCGGCGGGAGACGGACCGGATGCCGTAGGGGGAGAGAAATTCATTTTCATCGAGCATGTAGCGGAGCATGCGCAGGAGCTGGTCGCGCGAGGGGATGGCCAGCATGCGCGTGGCGATGGCTGACCCGGTGGCGATGTCGCTGGCGCCAAGTTCATTGAGTTCGGAGATGTGGAGGGCGAGTTCCGGCCGGTTGCGCAGGAACCAAATGACCCGCTTGCGGAAGTTGGGCATGTTCTGGATCATGTCGCCGGGGGCGATGGCAACGACCATGAGGGGAAGGAGTCCGACGATGGAGCGGAGCTTGAGCGGAACGGGCTCCCCGTTGGAAACGGCGATCTGGTCGTAATAGAAGCCGTCCTCCTCGTCCCAGAGGCCGGAACCGCCAAAGGTATTGATGGCATTGGTGATGGCGACGAAGTGCTCGAAGAACTTGGAGGCGATGTCCTCGTAGACGGGGTCGTTCTGCGCAAGTTCGATGGCCATGGCGAGCATGTTGAGGCAATAGCTGGCCATCCAGGCGGTGCCGTCGGCCTGCTCGAGGAAATTACCGTCGCCGAGCGGCTTGGAGCGGTCGAAGACGCCGACGTTGTCGAGGCCGAGGAAGCCGCCGGAAAAGAGGTTGCGCCCGGAAGCGTCCTTGCGGTTGACCCACCAGGTGAAATTCATGAGGAGTTTCTGGAAGGCGCTTTCGAGGAAGGCGACGTCGCGGCAGCCGCGCGCGCCGGTGATTTTGTAGACGCGCCAGACGGCCCAGGCGTGGACGGGCGGGTTGACGTCGGAAAAGGAGAATTCGTAGGCGGGCAGCGCGCCGTTGGGGTGCATGTACCATTCGCGCAGGAGAAGGATGAGCTGTGCTTTGGCAAACTCGGCGTCAACACGGGCGAGTTCGACGGTGTGGAAGGCGAGGTCCCAAGCCGCGAACCATGGGTATTCCCACTTGTCGGGCATGGAGAGAACATCGCGGCTGAAGACGTGAGGCCAGTCCCAGTTGCGTCCGAACTTGTGCCCGGGCGGCGGTGGAGGCTGGCCGGGATCGCCGTTGAGCCAGCGCGGGATTTCGTAGTTGTAGAATTGCTTGGACCAGAGAAGGCCGGCCTGGGCCTGGCGCATAACGCGGAATTCCTCGCTGCCGGGTGGATAAGGCAGATGGAGTTTGTAGAAGGTGTCGGCTTCGCGCCGGCGTTCCTCAAGGAGGTTGGTGAAGGCGTCGCCGAAGGCCTGGCCATCGGGCGGGACCTGGCTTTGATCGACGAGGCGGAGGCGGAGCGTCCACGCGGTGCCGGGCGCGACGAGGCTCTCGTAATGGGGCGCGGCCTTGGTGCCGAACCCGGCGGAGTTGACCGCATCGGCGCGGCCATGGATGAGCGCCTCGTGAAAGGCGTCCTTGACGTAGGGGCTGGCATTGGACGCGCCAAAAAGGCGCTGCCGGTTGGTTTCGTTTTCCGTGAAGAGCAGGCCGCGGCATTGGCTCCGGCTGGCGGGATCGAGGAGAAAAAAGAAGGTGCCGAGGGTGGCGTGGTCGGCCTCGACGCGGTCCCCGTCGCGGCTGCGAAGTTCGGGACGGACGGGAGTGTCCTCGGTCAAGCGGCCCCATGACCAGGTGTTGCGGAACCAGAGGGTGGGGAGAACGTGGAGCGGCGCGGGATCAGGGCCGCGGTTGGTGGCGGTGATCTGGATGAGGATGTCGTCGGGCGCGGCCTTGAGGTATTCGATTTCGATGTCGAAGTAACGGTTTTCGGCGAAGGCGAGCGTGTCGGTGATTTCGTATTCACGCTCGGACTTGGAGCGGTTGCGGTTGGTCTCGATGAGGTCGTTGTAGGGATAGGCGTGTTGGGAATATTTGTAGAGCGCGCGCTGGTAGGAATGGGAGGGAAGGGCGTCGAGATAAAAGTAGGACTCCTTGACGTCTTCGCCGTGGTTGCCCTCGGAATTGGTCAGGCCGAAGAAGCGTTCCTTAAGAATTGGGTCGAGGCCGTTCCAAAACGCGGGGGCGAAGCAGAGGCGGCACTCGCGGTCGGTGAAGCCAAGCAGGCCGTCCTCGCCCCAGCGATACGCGCGGCTGCGGGCGTGATCGTGCGGGAAATAGTTCCAGCAGTTGCCATCGGCGGAGTAGTCCTCGCGGACGGTGCCCCATTGGCGTTCCGAGAGGTAGGGGCCCCAGCGTTTCCAGTTTTTGACCCGGCGGCGATCCTCATCGAGGCGCAACGACTCGGGGCAGGCGTCCATGGGAGGAATGTAGGGCGTACCACGTTAACCGCAAGCGTGGTTGCTCGGGCAAACGGGTTTCAACGCCACGCAACGGGCATTTAAAAACACCCGAATTTTCAGCCGTTTACCTCTACCGTGTGTAGGGCGTAGCGAGCAAACCCAAAGGAGTGGTGAGTCCTGGCGTGGGAGGCGCGGCCTGGGTGGTCCGGTCGGCGGGCTGGAGTTTCAGGAAGATTTGCGTGAAGTAGACCGTGCCTTCCTTGTCCTGCCAGACGCCGAGGCCGGAGTAGTTAAAATCTCCGCAGATGTTCTTGAGATGATGCGGACTTTTGAGCCAGACGGCGACAGCGCTTTGGGCAAGCTGGTCGGGATCGTCGCTTTCAAAGATGTTTTCGCCCGCCGCCTTGAGTCCGGGCAGGAGGGCGCCGAGCCTGGCGACGCGTTCATGAAAACCGTCGTGGCCGAAGTCGACTTCGCCGACGGCCATGTCGCGGCTGTGGTCGCGCGCAACTTTGGCGATGTTGAAATCCCACTGGAGCGGGGGGAGGTTGTCGGCCTTGCGATAAGCGTTGATGAGGTAAAAGGTCTCCTGCTCGAGGTTGTGCCCGTAGTCGGTGACGGGATGGGTCGCGGCGGTCTGCTGGGCCGGGACCGAACGCAAACCCAAAAGCGCGACGAGGCCGAAAAGAAGGAGAAAGCGCAGGGACATAAAAACCCAGTCCGCATTCAAGCAAACCGGGCGCGAAAAATCACGGCGAATCCGTCGGCGGATCAAGCTTGGCGGTTTCGACGGCGGCGGGGTCGGGATCCGTGAAAAGCCGGGCGCCTGGGACGACTTCGCCGGGGAGCGGGGTGGCGTGGGTGAGGATGTCGACCTTGGCAAAGGCGATGGCGGCTTCCTTGTCGCGGCCAAGTTTTTCGAGCGTGACGCCGAGATCGTACCAGGCCCGGACGTTGTTGGGCGCCCAGTGGACTTCCTGGCGGAAGGCCATCATGGCGGAGCCGTGGTCGTCCTTCTCGGCGCAGACGATGCCGAGGTTGTGCCAGGCGCCCGCCATCGATTCCTTGAGATCGACGGCCTGCTGGTAGGAATCGCGCGCAGCCTTGAGGTCGCCGGCCTGATGGTAACTGACGCCGAGATTGAACCAGGCCTCGGCTTCGTCGGGCTTGAGCATGGTGGCCTCGCCGTAGGCGGTGGCGGCGCGATGGTAATCGCCGGCTGAGTACCAAGCCTGGCCGAGATCATTCCAAGCCATCCAGAGGAGATCGCACTTGGGGTCGGCCTTGGCCGCACGGTGGACGGCAGCCTCGGCCGGCTCGGTCTGTTCGAGCCGCGCGTGGATCATGGCGAGGAAAGCGTCGCTGTAAGCGGCGAGGACGGGCAGGAGCGCGGAACGGCGAAACTGGTCGGCGGCCTTGGGGAGATCGTTTTTGCTGAAATAAATGACGCCGAGCTTGAAATAGACTTCGGGGTAATCCGGGCGCAGGGCGACGGCGTGCTCACAGGCGACGATGGCCTCGTCGAGTTTGTCCTGCGCGCCGAGGGCGGCGGCGAGATTGTCCCAGGCCCGGGCATAGTCGCGCTTGGCGAGCGTGGCATAGCGCAGGGCCGACTCGGCCTGGGCAAACTGGTCCATCTGGAAGTAAAGGACGCCGAGGTTACACCAGACCTTGGGGTGTTTCGGTTCGATCTCGTTGGCCCGCTGGTAGGAGGCCAGGGCAAGATCGTATTTGCGGTTGAGATGGTAGCCAAGGGCAAGGTTGAAGTGGGAGGCCATCTCGTTCGGGTCGTACTTTAACGCCTCGTAGAAGGCGGTTTCGACCAGCGGATGCTGGCCGACATCGTAACAGGCCTGGCCGAGATTGGTCCACGCCTGCCACATTTCCAATTTGCCGGCAGGCTGCACGTTCGCTTTTTCGAGCAGGACGCGGGCCCGCTTGAAACGCCCGTTCTTGATCGCAAGGGCGGCTTCCTCGAGACACTGGGCGGTGTTGAGGGCGGGGAGCGCGGCGGTGTCGCCTTCGGGCTCAAGGAGGCTGGCGGTGAGCGTGGTGGCGCCCGACTGGGCGAAGCGCGAGGGAAGAAGCAGCTTGCCGGTTTTCCGAATGATGGACGGCGCGACGGGCCTGGCGTGCTGCTGGGTGGTGATACCGGAATGGGCGGGGCCCTGGCCATGGCGCGCGGCGAGTTGCCGCTGGACGGCAACGGCGGCGGCTTCGATCAGCGGACGCAATTCCTTCTCGGGTCCGCCCAGTCGGAGCGAGCGTTCGAGATGTTGCAGGGAGATGGTGGGCAGGCCGAGGTCGCGCAGGTAGATAAGCCCAACTTCCTTCAGGAGGGTGGGGCTGTTGTAGGCCTTGGCAAGCCGGGAGAACATCGACTGGGAGAAGATGGAAAGCTTGATGGCCGGGAGATCCTGCTTCTCTGCCTGGGCCTTCTGTTCCTGCATCGCCTTGAGGCCCTCAATGATGATTTCGAGGCTCTTGATGCTCAGCGGGTCGTTCTGCCCCTTAACCTTGACAGCGAGCTTCTCCCAAACAGCCGGGTCCGTGGGAGTGGACTCAATCAGAGCAAGGGTCTGAGTGGCCCGCAAAGCGGCCAACCCTGGTTCGCTCTCGTTTTTGCTCATAAAGGATACGTCGTGATCGAAACAGGCAATTATTAACTCAAAATAAAATGTAAGAGCTAAAGATGAAATAAGTAAACAGTTCTTTAGAAAGAATTGCGCCGGTTATAGCCTCCAAAATAAGCAACGCTTCACCCAAAGAGAATCGTACCGAGCGCAGGATCGAAATAACGGCCCGAACGCAGGCCAATCGGATCGTGGGCCCAGCAGGATTCGAACCTGCAACCAAGGCATTATGAGTGCCCTGCTCTAACCATTGAGCTATGAGCCCTTCCCTCGGGAAGCTATCAGTGAAGCCACTTTTCGTCGAGGATATCCACCTTAATGAGGCTACAGGCGATCTGTCGCCGTATAATTACCTGACCTCGGGATAGTGACTGACGCTTACAACGTATTGCCCCGCCTCCTGCAGATGGAGAATACTGTCGATCATGCAATGTCCGCCCAGCGGCAAGCGTGCCCCTTGATCATCTCTCTGGCCCGGGGGTATCGCATCGCCGAGGTGAAGAGAGCGGTCGCGGGTGAAAACCAGCCGGTGCAAGGTTGTTTTTGCCATGCTCTTAGCGTAGCTGCTGTTACGGGGAAGAGATACGTAAATCGCACTCATGGCATCGCAAGACTATCGCAACGAACGGGAAAAAATCTTTAGAGCCAGACTTCACCCTGCCTAGGGCAGATTGGTTTTGCCCATGAGAAAACGGTCGCATTCGCGGGCTGCGCCGCGGCCTTCGTTGATGGCCCATACGACGAGGCTTTGGCCGCGGCGACAATCGCCAGCGGCGAAAACATGAGGAATACTGGTCTGGAACCGACCATGCTCGGCGTCGATGGTGGTGCGCAAGTCGCGCTTGATGCCGAGAGTATTGAGCAATCCCTGCTCTGGTCCGAGGAAACCCATGGCGAGGAGGACGAGCTGGGCGGGATAGACCTTTTCGGTTCCGGGAATATTTTTTGGTGCAAACCGGCCTTTATCGTCTTTTTTCCACTCGACCTGAACAGCGTGGACGGCTTTGACATGACCGGCTTTATCGGTTTCAAACCGGGTTGCAGTGGTGAGATAGACGCGCGGATCGCGGCCATATTTTGCGGCGGCCTCCTGCTGACCATAGTCGGCACGAAAGACTTTGGGCCATTCGGGCCACGGATTGTCCGCGGCACGATCGAGCGGAGGACGGGGGAGAATTTCGAGCTGAAGAACGCTCTTGCAGCCATGTCGCAGCGAGGTGCCGACGCAATCGGTCCCGGTGTCACCGCCTCCGATGATGACCACGTCCTTGTCGCGGGCATCGATGAAGTCCTGGTTCTGATCAAGAATAGCGCGGGTGTTCGCCGTTAGAAAATCCATGGCGAAGTGGATGCCTTTGGCGTTGCGGCCCTCGATCAGCAGATCGCGCGGCTGGGTGGCGCCGGTGCAGAGAACGACGGCGGCGAACTCCCGGAATAGTTTATCGACCGGATAATTCTTCCCAATTTCGGTGTTACAGACGAAGGTAATTCCCTCGGCCTCCATTTTTCGAATGCGGCGCAGGACGACCTTATCCTTGTCGAGCTTCATGTTGGGAATGCCGTACATGAGCAGGCCACCGGGGCGATCGGCGCGCTCGAAGACGATGACGGAGTGCCCGGCGCGGTTGAGCTGCGCGGCGGCGCTGAGTCCCGCAGGACCAGAGCCGACGATGGCCACTTTTTTACCGGTGCTAACTTGGGGGGGCTCAGGCGTGAGCCAGCCTTCCTTCCAACCTTTTTCGACAATCTCGCATTCGATGCTTTTGATGGCGACCGGCGGCCGGATGCTTCCGAGTGTGCAGGATCCTTCGCATGGCGCCGGACAAACGCGTCCGGTAAACTCGGGAAAGTTGTTGGTCCGATGAAGCCTTTCCAGGGCCTCCCGCCAGAGGCCGCGATAAACGAGGTCGTTCCAGTCCGGAATGAGATTAAAAATGGGACACCCGCAAGCCAGACCGTTGATGAGTAGGCCGACCTGACAAAAAGGAATGCCGCAGTCCATGCAACGCGCGCCCTGCACCTGAAGTTTGTCCCCGTCCATGTGGAGATGAAATTCATTCCAATCGCCGAGACGTTCGAGCGGCGGACGATCGGCCGGAATTTCCCTGGCGTATTCGATGAAGCCGGTTGGTTTGCCCATGATTTTTTTGGTTACGCGGTTTTTTTGTTAAGGATCAGCTTCCTCCGACACGGGCCACATCGGCGGAATTGGCCTCAAAGGCGGCATCAAGAGCATCGTCTCCGCTGAGGCCCGCTTGGTGCGCTTTTTTCAACGCCTGGATGACGCGTTTGTAGTCCCGCGGCATGACTTTCACGAATTTGGGCATCATCTCCTCCCAGAGGGCGAGTATCTTGAAGGCGCGAAGACTGCCGGTGTAATCGGCGTGGCGCTTGATCAGGCGGCGGACAAGTTCGCTTTGCTCCGCTTCCTCCCCGTCGAATTTTTCCAAGGCGACCATGGATAGATTGCAACGGCCGGCGAAGTCACCGGTTTCATCGAGGACATAGGCGACGCCGCCGCTCATGCCTGCGGCGAAGTTGCGCCCAGTGGGGCCAAGCACGACAACGGTGCCGCCGGTCATGTACTCGCAGGCGTGATCGCCGACAGCCTCCACCACGGCGTCGACGCCGGAATTGCGGACGCAGAAACGTTCTCCCGCCATGCCCCGGATGTAGGCTTCCCCGCCGGTCGCGCCATAAAGCGCAACATTGCCGATGATGATGTTTTCTTCCGGCACGAAAGTGGAGTTTTTGGGCGGATAGACGATGATTTTTCCGCCACTGAGTCCCTTGCCGAGATAGTCATTGGCATCGCCCTCGATTTCGAGCGTGATTCCCCGGGGCGCGAAGGCGGCGAAGCTCTGACCCGCGGAGCCCTTGAAGCGGAGGTGAATGGTGTCTTCCGGAAGGCCTTGGGCGCCGTGCTTGCGGGTGATTTCGTTGCCGAGGATGGTGCCGACGACGCGGTTGGTATTGCGGATGGGGAGTTCCGCGTCGATTTTTTCACCGCGTTCGATGGCGGGCCGACAGAGGTCGAGAAGAGTGGTGACATCGAGCGATTTGTCGAGGCCGTGATCCTGCGGAATCTGGCAGTAACGGCCGACTTCGGGCCCGGCCTTGGGCTGGTAAAGGATGTTGGAGAAATCGAGCCCAACGGCCTTCCAGTGGGTGATCGCTTTTTTCGGCTCGAGCACGTCGACACGGCCGATCATTTCATTGACGGTACGGAAGCCGAGTTGGGCCATGATTTCGCGCAGTTCATCAGCGATAAAGCGCATAAAATTAACGACGTGCTGCGGATCACCGATGAAGTTTTTGCGCAAGACGGGGTCCTGGGTAGCGATGCCGCGTGGACAGGTGTTTAAATGACAGACGCGCATCATGACGCAACCGAGCGCGATGAGCGGCGCTGTGGCGAAACCGAATTCCTCAGCGCCGAGGAGCGCGGCAACGGCGACGTCGCGGCCCGTCTTGAGCTGGCCGTCGGTTTCGATCACGATGCGGCTGCGGAGATTGTTGAGAACGAGGGTCTGGTGGGTCTCGGCGAGGCCGAGTTCCCACGGTAGCCCGGCGTGCTTGATGCTGGAGAGCGGTGAGGCGCCGGTGCCGCCGTCGAATCCGCTGATAAGGACGACGTCGGCGTGGGCCTTGGTGACGCCGGCGGCGATGGTGCCCACGCCGACTTCGGAGACAAGCTTGACGCTGATGCGCGCTCGGCGATTGGCGTTTTTGAGGTCGTGGATCAATTCAGAAAGGTCTTCGATGGAGTAGATGTCGTGGTGCGGCGGCGGGGAGATGAGGCCGACTCCGGGCGTGGTGTGGCGGGTCTTGGCCACCCACGGGTAGACTTTTCGTCCGGGGAGTTCACCGCCTTCGCCGGGCTTTGCACCCTGGGCCATCTTGATCTGGATTTCGCGAGCCTCGGTCAGGTAAAGGCTGGTGACGCCGAAGCGCCCGGAAGCAACCTGCTTGATCGCGGAGTTCTTGGAGTCGCCCCGTTCGTTGGTCCATGTGTAGCGCTCGGAATCCTCACCACCCTCGCCGGTGTTGGATTTTCCGCCGATGCGATTCATGGCGATGGCGAGCGCTTCGTGAGCTTCCTTGGAAATCGAGCCGTAGCTCATGGCGCCGGTCTTGAAGCGCTTCATGATCGACTCGGCGGGTTCGACTTCCGACAGTGGAACGGAGCGGCCTTTTTTGAATTCGAGCAGTCCGCGAAGAGTGAAGGCCTGCTTGTCCTGATCGTTGACGAGTCCGGAGTATTGCTTGAAAGCGGCAAAGTCATCGAGGCGGACGGCCGCCTGCAGTTTTTGAATCGCCTCGGGACTGGTCAGGTGCGCTTCGCCTTGATGGCGCCAGCGGTACTCTCCGCCAGCCTCGAGCGTGGGGCCGCTGGTTTGATGATGGGGAAAGGCCCGGGAATGCCGTGTGAGCAGTTCCCGCGCAATGGCGCTGAGATCGACACCCTCGATACGCGACGGAGTGCGCGTGAAGTATTTGCTGATGACGGAGTCGTGAAGCCCAACGGCCTCAAAAATCTGGGCGCCCCGGTAACTTTTGATCGTGGAGATGCCCATTTTGGACATCGTCTTCACGACGCCCTTGATTGCGCCCTTTATATAATTCTTGATGGCTGTCTTTTCGTCGAGGCCGGGCAAAAGACCGTTGCGGGTCATTTTTTCAATGGTCTCAAAAGCGAGGTAGGGATTGATCGCGCCGACGCCGTAGCCAATGAGCAGGGCAAAGTGATGCACTTCGCGCGGCTCGCCCGATTCGAGGACAAGCCCGATGCGGGTGCGAACGCCTTGGTGGATGAGGTGGTGATGGAGGCCCGCACCGGCAAGGAGGGCGGGAATGGCCGCGCGGTCACGGTCGACGCCGCGGTCGGAGAGGATGAGGATGTTGGCGCCCTTTTTAATCTCGGCGTCGGCTTCTTCAAACAGCCGGTCGAGCACATGGCCGAGTCCCTGCGGACCATCCGTCACCGGGAAGAGCAGCGAAAGGGTGACCACCTTGAATCCGGGTTTGTTGATATGGCGAAGCTGCGCCAGTTGCGAGTTGGTTAGGATCGGATGATCGAGCTTGATCATGCGACAGTTCGCAGGAGTCGGCTCCAGAAGATTGCCCTCGGGGCCGAGCATGGTGCTGGTCGAGGTGATAATCTCTTCGCGAATGGGATCGATGGGCGGATTGGTGACCTGGGCGAAGAGTTGCTTGAAGTAGTTGTAGAGGAGAACCGGGCGCTCCGAGAGGACGGCGAGCGGCGTGTCGGCGCCCATGGAACCGAGGGGCTGGACGCCATCCCTGGCCATGGGGCCGATGAGCACGCGCAGATCCTCGAAGGTGTAGCCGAAAGCCTGCTGCCGCTGGATAATGGATTGAGGGTCCGCCGGAGGGAGACTTTTCGGCACGGGCAAATCGGAGAGAAGCAGGTGGTTTTTGTCGAGCCACTCGCGGTAGGGATGCTGGCCGGCGATTTTTTGTTTGATCTCCTCATCGGAGACAATGCGTCCCTGTTGCAGGTCGACCAGGAACATGCGTCCGGGCTGCAACCGGCCCTTGCTCAGGATGCGCTCGGGTTCGATGGGCAGGACGCCGACTTCGGAAGCCATGATGACCAGGCCGTCCTTCGTCACGTAATAACGGGAGGGGCGCAGTCCGTTGCGATCCAGCACCGCGCCGATAATGGTTCCGTCCGTGAAGGCGATCGAGGCAGGACCATCCCACGGTTCCATGAGGCAGGAGTGGTATTCGTAAAAAGCGCGCTTGTCGTCGGGCATGCTTTCGTGATTCTCCCACGGCTCGGGAATCATCATCATCATCGCATGCGGCAGGGAACGCCCGGCCATGACCAGGAGCTCGAGGCTGTTGTCGAGCATGGAAGAATCGGAACCGTCCTCATTTATGACGGGCAGAATCTTTTTGATGTCGTCACCGAAAAGATTGCTGGCAAAGAGGGCCTCGCGCGCGCGCATCCAGTTGATATTGCCACGAAGGGTGTTGATCTCGCCGTTGTGGGCGATGTAGCGGTAGGGATGCGCGCGGTCCCAGCTCGGAAAGGTATTGGTGGAGAAGCGCGAATGGACGAGCGCAAGGGCGGTCTCCATGGCGGGGTCGAGGAGGTCGGGGTAGTAACGATCGACCTGGGTGGGCATGAGCATGCCCTTGTAAATGATGGTCCGGGAGGAGAGGCTGGCGACGTACCATGTGCGGTCGATGCCGGCAGAGCGTATCTCGTTGGTGGCGCGTTTCCGGATGACGTAGAGTTTCCGCGCGAAGCTCTGGTCGTCGAGCCGCTTATCTCCGCACTGGATGAAAACCTGGCGCGAGATCAATTCGCCGGACTTGGCGGTATCGCCCAGGGAGGCGTTGCAGGTCGGGACATCCCGCCAGCCGAGCAGGGTCTGGCCTTCCTCGGCGACGATTTTTTCGAAAATCTGGCGCGCCTTTTCCCGTTTCGCTGTGTCTTGCGAGGTCGAAACCATGCCCACGCCATATTGGCCGAGCTTCGGTAAAGTGATCTTGTTTTTCCGGCACGCCTTGCGGAGGAACTTGTCGGGCATCTGAATGAGAATGCCGGCGCCATCGCCGGTGTTGGCCTCGCAGCCGCAGGCGCCGCGATGGTCCATATTCATCAGGATAGTTAGGGCTTGGCGCACAATTTCATGCGACTTAATGCCCTTCATGTTGACAATAAAACCGACGCCGCATGAATCATGTTCAAATTGCGGGTCATAGAGACCCTGTTTGGGCGGTAATCCGTGGCAATTCTTCATTTCTAATAACGAGAAAGATTCAGAAACCGCTGCGGACTTTCCCAATACGACTTTTGCCGTGGAAAATTGGTTCGCACCCTGGGGCATCCTGTCTTGGCTTTTAGTGTAAGCCGTTTGTTGGGGGCCTTACTTTACCGGTATTGCTCAACACTGACCCAAGATTGCTTCATCTTTCACATCTGGGCGCCGAACGTGGCGCATGCGATATTTTTCAACCCGCTTTTTCCGCGCGATCAGGTGCAGGCGGTTCTGGCGCTATCCAGCAGATGATTGACCTCCGCATCGGTGGTGGGCGAAAAGTCCTCGTAGGCCTGCCCAACGGATTGGAAAAAGGAGGGTGCGGCCAAAACGACAATTTCATCCACAAGCCGGAAAAATAAATCGTACGCTTCCGGCGAGGCCACCGGCACCGCGATCATAACGCGATCCGACTGCTGTTGTTTTAAAACCCGGACAGCGGCTTGCATTGTGGAACCCGTCGCAATGCCGTCATCAACCAGGATGATCTTTTGGCCTTGAATACCGACCGGTGGACTATGGTCGTGATACAATTGTTCCTGCCGGATCAATTCCTTCTTTTCGGCTGCGGCAACAGCTTGGATGGTTTCATCTGAAATTTGAAGCTTCTGAACCACTTCGGCATTGATAACCTGGATGTCGCCCGGAGCGATGGCCCCCATCGCCAGCTCATCCTGGCCGGGAACGCCGAGTTTCCGAACAATGATCAAGGCGAGCGGCGCGTGAAGTTTCCTGGCGACCTCATACCCCACGGGCACTCCGCCGCGCGGAAGCGCCAGAACGACCACGTCTTTCCGGTTGGCATAACGGACGAATTTTTCCGCCAACTGCCGTCCGGCATCCTCACGGTTTTGAAACAAAGCGTACATGGTAAAATAGATTGCTGATCAAATCTCGCACGGCTACGGGGTGTTTTCCAGGGCCACGATCTGCTTTACCCATTCTTTGAAATTTTTCCGGCGTGAGTAATAACCCCGAGCCTTGCGAAGAGTCCGTCCGAAATCCGGCGACTTTCTGATGATAAGACAACACCTGCATGTTCCAAAGTTTGGAATTTACTTGTCCCTAATCCGGGACACTTTTAGTGCTATCGTAAAACCATGAGGATACGACTTTTCACCCTTTCCCTTTTGCTTTCGTTAAGCATGGCGACATCCGCTTGGGCGCGCCTCGGGGAAACGATGGATCAGTGTGTGGCACGATGGGGACAGCCGGTTCCCTCTGCCGATTTTCCCCCACCCGGTTATGAAGGGGATGGTTTCGCTAATTTCGCCACCTTTCAAAAGGGTGACTACCATATCATTGTTGGTTTTCTGAATGGGGTCGTTGCAGTGGAAATTATTACCAAGCAAGAAAGTTCCGATCTTTCCGACAATGAAAAGGCGGCCATTTTGGAGGCGGATTCCGCCGGATTGGCATGGATCAAATCAACCACACCGGGCGCCAATGAGATATGGACGAGAAACGATGGCGCTATCGCCAGCTATGACACCTTCAATCATGGCATGACGATTAAGTCGAAGGAATACCGTGCCGCTGAAGAGGCCAAAGCTGCTGCGGACGAGAAAGCCAAACTTAAAATCAAGGATTTTTAAATTCTGGACAAGCTGCCTTCTCTTTTAACCCGGTTGCCCGGGGCTCAACCGGCTTTCAATCTCTTGTAATGCCGCAACCATCGTCGCCTTGGACTTAATTTTGTCCCTGCGAGTGATCCCGGCTGCGCGGCAGCGCCTCCGGAGCGTCTCAAAGTTCATGCCATGCAGGTCTTGCACCGGGTTGGGGGGCAGCGTCTCCGGAAACGGCCAGGACACCTTTCCCAAAAAGGCAAGAGATTGTCCTGCCAGTAAATCGAATGAGGGTCGCAGGACAATGCGATTCATAAGTCAAAGCATTTTGTTGCTCATACAGGTTTGATGAAGAGCAAGGATGTGGAGCATGTCTTCATCGCTTAACTTATGAAGCCATTCATATCTTTCCATAACGCGCATCTTCCTGACTTCGTGCAAGGGGCAGACACACGGATTGCCATGTTCAAAAGGACAGCATACGGACAAGCCAAAGACCTGCTTTTGTAATTCATACCTTTTAGAATGTACGGATGCTTCCATACCAGCCTTTCTGGCTCCTATGAGCTTTAAAAGGGCCGCCGCTTACTTCTTTTTGGCTTTCTTTTTCCCGGCCAGACAATTTTGACAAAAAGCATTCAGGTCAACCATGCTCATCTCGCTTAACTTGGCAATCCACTCACGCTTTTCCTTTAAACTGATTTTTCTGACTTCGCGCAACGGGCAGGTGCGCGGGTTGCTTTGGTCATACGGACAGGCGACGGATAAACTGAGGACCTTCGCCTGAAGCTCTTCCATTTGAGAACCACCGGATGCTACCGGCTTGGGGACCATCTCCATCTGTTCCGGCGGAGCAGGCTCTGATGCCAAAAGCGAACCCATCAGCCTTCCCACTGGAATCCAATCCGTCAGCCCCCAATGCCACGCCGGGAGATCGTTCGGAATAAACCCCCACCCGACCGATTGCAACACCTCCTCTTCGGTAAAAGGCCCCTCCCTTTTACCTTCGATGAGAAGGTAGATATCGTCCATGAACCCCCTTGAAACGGGTGGCCGCGAGCTCAGGCTTTCTCAAAGGTAAAACCCGCCCGTCGGTAATCAAGTAAACAACTGGTTCAACAATTTTATTTTACGAAGGACAAGGCATCTGGCGACGCCTTTTGAGAGGAGAATTAGTCATCCTTCAAACTCACCATAAAAACTACTACCTCAAAGGTTCGGTCAAAGGCGCTGATTGTACACAGCAAAGGCGAGAACAACGGGAAGGTCTGCTTTCACATTTGCATGAAAAGCCCTATTCCCCGGCGCATCTGTAGTTGGAAGAAATTCTAAATCGAAAAGATGTTGTATCTCGTGCGAACAATGTCGAGCAACGTCTTTGCAAACTCAAAATTGCAATCAATTCAACTTATACGGCTTTCCTGACATTGGCATAATATCGGCTTTCCTTCCTCTGAGTCTTATCATCACATGTACCCAGGGGAATCCATCTTCGACAATCTCATTTTCGCCGGGTGTTTAATCTTGCCGGGGTTGGTTACTTTGTGCGTCATTTTATTCGCTCGTTCGTGGATGTGGCGGGCCCAATTCAGACAAAAGTAAAAATAGATTTTGTGAAATGCATCCCTGCTTAAAATGCGGGTGTCATCCCGGCTATACCTGCGGCGTAAAGGCAAAAAAGGCCAAGTCGCAATCGACAGGAATCAAGATTTGCAGGGCACCGTTAACGCTTAAGGGCGTAAACCAATAGGATCTGTTTTTAGACTTTTGTCCTCACTTATGACATGGCAAACTTCCGCACCCGTGATTGAAAAAGATTTTGGGAGGGACATGCTCGCAATCTATATTCTTAAAAAGGGCAAACAGTCCGGCCCGTATACCGAGGAAGAAGTTCGACAGGACCTGGCCAGGGGAGCTTGGTTGCCTTCCGATCTGGCCAGGCAGGAGGGAATCGACAAGTGGCTTCCGATCACTCAACTACTCAGCGGCCTTCCGGTGGAAAAGTCACCCTCTCTCTTACCTCAAAATTTGCAATCTGCGAATATGCCGAATTTACGCAATAAAATGGTCGGCGATCTCCCGGCAGGAAAGCCGCCCTCCGCTCCGCCTCAGAATTTACAAACTGCGAATATGCCGAATCTACACGGCAGAATCACGTCACACGCTGACAAGGTCAAAGAACTCGAAGAGATGGAAGCCGTCCTGGCGGGTGTTTTCAATCGGGAGGCCCAAGCCTGCAGGAACAAGTTTGCGGTACTTGTGCAAGACCTCATCAAGCCGGCATTCCACGAGTTCAAGGCCACCTTGAGAGAAATCGGGAGGGACGCCGTAATCATCACCAATTTGGCGCACAATCATCAAGTGCTGTCGATTGGGCTGACTCTTATTGATCGTTACCTCAGCTTCGGTGCTGGCAAAACCGTAAAGCTCGTCAACCCGGACTTGGATATCTCCAAACGAACGAATGCCAAGTTTTACGAGGTCTATTGTTCCGACGATTACCTCTGCGTCCGACAAAGAACCGATCCCCACGGTGAGTCGACCATCAAGTCAGTTGCTTTTCAGGACATCACTCCCGCATTTTTGGAAAATGAGCTGACCGCATTTTTTGAGCGAGCCTACCCGGCAACGGGCTAGACATTATTCTCCAGGACCTCTCGATGATGGGCCATGACCCACGCCGGGCGCCTGAAACTTGATGTCATACTTCGGGACAATGCAATCAATATCTTCGATTTCGGTTTCAATTACGGCATAGCCCAGTCCATCGGCGCCAATGCTTAAAAAATAGGCTTTGGACTTGTCTTCAAGCAGATTCCAAACATGCAGCATCTTCCCGGCATCATCGGCGATCCGGGCCTTCCCGCGAAGATTGACGATCATCGTCATGGTGTCGTCGCTGAACATCCAACTTACGCTGGGATTATGTCTGATGTGTTCGATCTTTCGGCTCTTCGGCGAAGTGATGGTGTATAGCAGAGGAAAATCGTGCAAGGAAAGCGTGGCCATCCAGCGCATATGAGGCATCCCCTGCTGATCGACGGTTCCCAGGATGCCGGGTCGCTTTCCATCGGCCAGTTTTTTGGCCAAGTCGATTGCATGATTCGCAACTTCCTCCCGCAACGACTTGTGGGAACCCATGGCTGCCTTTGATAAGAGTTCTAAGGGAAACTGGGGCCGTCCCCGTTTTTACACAGCTCCGGGAAATCACCCCCAACTCTCGTTCATCGAATCGAGTCCCGATTTTTTCAGATCGTCCGGCGTCATGGCGATGCGGGCCTCGACCTTGGCGTCGAAGGTCAGGAACCACGGCTCGCACAACGCCGGTATCTTCGACGCATCGGCGACCTCCAGGACCGCCACCGCGCCGCGCAGGCCGTCGTGATCAGTAAAATAAATCGCCTCCGGCTTGAGCGCCTTCAGGATGCGGTCCAACTTTTCGCCCACAGTGCCATCCTTCACGGCTGCATTAAAAGGAGCATTTGGAAACGTGATATTAAACAACATTATCATGATAGGTCCTCGGTTGGTTGGCAAAGCTTAGGTTTTCCCGTCAAGCTAAGGGCTGACGGCAATCAGTCGAATACAAAATGAGGCGGCAAAAAACGGGGAGGATCCGTCCCCTTTTCTCTCGCCCATCGGAAGGTTGTGCGGCAAATTGGAACCTGACATCAATATCAGGCTGATCCTCACTGTGCCTTGCTGCTGAGAACCTTTCATGGACCTGCCACCCTCAATGATTCTACTCCTTGAATTAGGAGCCATCCTCATTGCCGTTTTGGGCGCGCTGTGGCTCTTCCGTTGGCTGCTCGAGTCACGGTTTAAGCCCTCCTCAAAAGGGATAAAGTACACGCTTAAATCCAGCCTTGTTACGGACGCGGAAAGGTCGTTCCTTGGCTGCCTGGATTCGGTGCTTCCACCGGAGATCAGAGTCTTTGCCAAAGTCCGCCTGGCCGACCTGTTTTCAGTCGAGAGAAGCAGCAATCGCACGGGCTGGCGCGCGGCCTTCAATCGGATCCAAAGCAAACACGTCGATTTTTTATTGTGCAAATCAGATGACCTCTCTCCTTTGGTCGCCATCGAGTTGGACGACAAAACACACGCCGCGAATGACCGGCAGGAGCGTGATAGATTTTTGAATGACCTTTTTGCCAACTCAAGGATCAAGCTGTTAAGAATCCCTGCCCAAAAGAGCTACGATCCAGGCGAACTCGCCCAAAGACTCAACGAAGCGTTCCAGGCTGAGTGAAAACGAGAACAAGCCCCGTTTCCTCGTCGATTACAATGGCACACTGACTCTCTTCAACAGAGGTGGAATCTGGCAAAAGGTAATTCGTGCCGTCATCGCTTTATTAAAAGGACAGTGAACAATAAACACGCTTGATCTTTCAAGATAATCTGCATACTGGTTAATATCGCAATGAACCTTGCCAATAGATTCAAAGAGTTGATTTCGCGCGGCAGCGTTGGCGTGAGTCTCGGCGGCGCGATTGGACAAAAACACGATCTACCGGCAAAACGGAAGGGGGCGGGAGGTGATCCGGCGCCTGCTTCCCCGACAGACGACGCGCTGCTCGCGCTTTATCGACGGAGAACTCAACACCAAGCCGCAGCAGTTTGGACCCAAACTTGCTTGTGGGTCTGTGAAAGCGACGCGCACTCAAATGCTTAATGGCGATCTCAAGGATTTTCCCGTTCCGGAGGTTTTGCTCTTCCTCGGCAAGCGCATAGGCCGGTTGCGACTCTATGACTTGCCAAATTCCGCCGATATGGAGATGGATCTTGCCGACGGTCACGCTCACGCGCTTCACCTTGCCGGCAGTGTTCTGACCGACCCCAGTGAGATAATCACCGTCCTTAGTGTCATTGTGGAGACGGGGGAAGGTAGGTTTGAATTCAACGATCGGCCAATCCAGAAGAGGCCCGATGATCAGCCTTTCGAAATCAATCACCTCGTCATGTCTCTGGTTGTACAGGTCGACGTCAAGCTCGCCGCAAAACGCGCGGAATTTTCACCCGATGACGTCTACGCCCTTGTCACTCCCCCTCCCGATATCACCATTGATCGTGGTTTGAGATTTTTTTACGACCAGAGCCGCAGATTGCTCGAGGATGGGGTGCAATCCGGCCAACTGGCTGAAGAACTGGGTCTCGATCTCGAATTGGTCATCCTCCATCTGAGCTACTTGCGCCAGTTGGGTTTTGTTAAAATACTTGGCCTCGAGGATACCAAGAATCTCCCCACCGTCGGCATCAACAATGTTCTTATCCGGAAAAGCAGCGGGTACGAGCTTGCCGCCGAAGCTTCTGAGTTGATCGTGCGCACGGGCAAATTGATCATGAAATCCGGAAAGTTGTGGAAAGTGCCTCCTCTCGCCACCGCAACAAATCAGCCTGTTGAAGATTAAATGTGAGAAGTCCGGGTGAAAGCCTACCCGATCCTTGAACAAGGCATTACCCCCCTAAAAAGACAAGGCAAGACCGCCGTGGCCGAAATTCAACCAGAAGGGACATCCCCCACCGGAGCCATCTCGCTGCTTCAGCAGCAGCCGATGGAACCGATGCTTTGGGAAAGACTGGCCCATGCCC
>JAJSLI010000142.1 GCA_021272315.1 Methylacidiphilales bacterium
GGTGTATCAGCTACACCAAACGGGCTGCGAATCCCGTCGTCGCGAGTGATGGCCGGGTAATACCTGGGTAATACTTGAGTTTTACCGCGGTACTGATTTCACTGGCACTTTCACTGGCACTTGCCTCCTCTGGAGTCTGCAACTCATTGCTTTTCAGCAATTTAGAGTTGGAGGCGAGGGTCGGAATCGGACACTCAATTGCCGATCTCCCGTTGGCGGCGGGCCGCAGGTTTAGTACACAAAGAAGGGACACCGTTTTCCGGTGTCCCTCAACCGATCCGTCAGATGATTTCGATGTGATGGGTCGTACCGTCAATCGTTAGATTGATGATTACGGGGGTCCCCACCTTCAAAACCACCATCAGGACCAGTATTCGGATTAGGAATGTTTGGTTCATAAAATCACCCCCTTTCTGAGAATAAATATCGGGACGATCGAGAAAACGATCGGAAAGCTTGGAAAATCTTTCGAGGTCCAAAACGAAGTCAGACCGACACACCGAGGATAAATATAGTCAAAGGCGAGTTTTCAGCAAAGTTCGACCGTCTCCTGAAGCCGCGCGGAAACTGCTTTGGCGCCACGGTGCCAGATGAGCATGATGCCGTAGGCAAATGCCGCCAGGAGGAGAGCCATCGAAGCAGGGCGCGCTTGGCCAGCCATCCGTTTGTAATCTTCCGGTGCGGCGGGATCGTCCAAATCCCAATCGGAGTCTTCGCGCGCGCGGATTTTTCCATCTTGTCGTCAAGTTCCGACAGTTTTTCATCGGTGGCGAACGCGTCGTCTGCCCATCCGTGGGCAAGCCAAGCGATTCTGAAAAGCGCGACATCAGGACCATCCTCCCCTGAATCACGCCGCGCTTGGACTAGGCGAAGGAAGTAATCGGCGCCGCCCGGTGATTCGCCGGCCTGAATCGCGCTGAGATGACGCTCAAAAAGTTCTCTCCATTTCGCCAAGCTTTCGAGCCGCCTGCCGTGGTCCAAAATCCTGTCTGCAAGCGACAAAAGGGCACAATGATTTTCGATGGCCGGGAAGGAACCGGCGCCGCATATTTGAAATCCAGGTTGGCATAATGAAAGGCCGTTTCTGGCTGGCCGACGTTAATGCAGCTGGTTTTCCCAGGAAGGACGTGCCAGATGCCGTTTTCTGAAGGGCTATCGTGATAGTGGCCGCATAAAATCAGCCGGGTGGCAATGCGCGGCCTGTAGTTATCGAACCCGTTGGTCGTGGCTTTTAACCAGCCCATCGGGTTTGGATTATACCTTCGCCTTGAGGGTCGCCTCCAATCGCTGAGTTTCCCGTCAATGTCGTAGAGGGAGAACTCAACGAAACCGGGCCAGGTGCGGGATCTCCCCTTTCGATGCCCTCAATCCGATGCGCGGTTCTTGATGCGCGGCTGGTGCGTCCTCCCCGATAGCCACCGTTGATGGAATCGACGGCCTTGGCGGCCTCCAAAACAGCTTGCTTGCGTTCGGCCGATGGTGCCTTTGCAAAGGCGCCGAATGCCTGCCACATTTCTCTGGAGGCCTCCGTTCGTTGCTGGTCGCGTGCTGAATCTGACAGGGCGTCGCTCATGCTTTGATTGGTTTGGGCGTATTGTTTGCCGTGAGCCACTCAACTTCCGCAGTCAGGGCTTCGTCGCGCCGAGCAAATGGGCCAAGAACGGGTCCTCCCACTGGCGAAAGATCTGCTTTCCAGTCCTGGCCCGACGGCTCCACATGACTCGCTCGAGCAGTTGTGGTGCGGCCAAGTCCTGCCATGGCCTGGGCGAGGTCATCATCGTGTACGAAGCAGATTTCGGCTCCCCGGACCACGACTTGCATTACCTTTTCCATGATAGAATTATATGGTAAAACTGGATACAGCAGTGACTGTTTGTTTGCGGAGCCAGGTCCGCTCATCTTCAATTACGGCGCGGAAATGTAGGCAAAAGAGGTTTTAACGCTGGTTTTCAGCGCCTGCATTCAGGCGGCTCGATCACCATGCGCGCCGCCCATTTGGCACGTCTGATTTTCGTTCATCAGGCCTCCGCTTTCAGTCTTAAGTTCGAGCCTCTGGTCCCCACCGATCAATCCAGCAACCGGAATCCCTCCACTTGTTGTTGACCCGTTTCATATTGTGAATTGTTGCTTGATTTTAGTGAACACCTGAACAGCTTTGGCCTTGGCCTCCGAGGTTTCATACCAGGGCAGGCTCAGGATGACGCAGGCCCCGATTAGCCGGGACGGCAAGTCGACTTCCTGGAGCCGTCGCGGCCGGGTGCAGTGGCGCCGGGCTGGCCATGCCGGGTGCCTGGTGCGAAACGGATTTGGGAAGCTGCCTTCACACCTGCCGCGGCCCCTCGCTTTAGCTGCCTGCGGATCCGGATGGATCCAGACAAATCGTTCTGCATTTGGCCATTTCACATGGTCCACCCAGGTGCCCTCGTTTAGCGCCGGTGGCGTGTTGCTGACGTCCCATCCCGCCAGGTCGCTGTGCGTATCCAGATTCCAGAGATCCCTGCCCTTGGCGGCAATCTCAGGGCTGTTAACGTGGGCAAGAGCTTGGTCGTGGCGCTTGAAGCAGCGGACGGACTCAGCTCGCTTCAGCATGGAGAAGAGCCATGCTTGGTCGTTCCGGCTCATCTCGGCTCGAGCCCAAAAATCCAAGTCTACTGACAGGTAGACCGCCTCCGGGCTGCTGTAGCTCTGGTATAGCCGCGCCATCAGTTGCCGTGTGTCTGGTTGCGTCCTGCGGTGGAGGACTGCTGGTAGAATTCAGATTTCTTCTTCGTGACCTCGACCCGGCCGAGAGCTTTTTCGATGCTTTTGGTCAGGTCCGAGCAGGCGCTGCCCTTGACGCCGGCGACGTCAAGATTTACCTTCCCATTTTTTCCAATTGTGATTTTGATTTCTTGCATAAGTGTCGGGTTATTGGTGTTTTTTCCACGGGTGTTCGAATATCAGGGTCTTGCCCGCCGATCCGATGATCAGGAGAAGGCCCAGGCAGGTGACGGTCACGATGCCGCTCGGCCCGGTTTCACGGGCGTCCGCGATGACCATGTACAACAGCCAAGCAGGCACGCCTAGCGAGAGGAGCAAGAGGAACCACAAGGTGACTTTTATCGCTTTCATCGGTTTTATTGCCTTTTCCACGGGCATTCGAATATCAGGGTCTTGACGTGGTGCCATGGACCAATGACGCGCCGTTCAATTTGAAACTCCCTTCCGTTTGTGACGGTGCAAAACGTCGGCCGTGGGATGGCGAACAGGAACACCCCAAAGCAAAGAAGATACCAGGCTGCGGCGATTATTTTCAGGATGCGATTCTTCAAGAGTACTTCCTTAGCAGAAGGATGACCTCGTTGGTCTCCGGGTCCACCTTCTGCGTATAGCTGAAGCCTTTCGCTCGGGCAAATGCCTTGGTGGTCTTGATGGCCACAGCTTTGGTGTAGGCGTCGACGAACTTCTGGCCGTTCTTGCCGACGCAATTCTCCAGCCCGTATCCTCCCTGCCAAAAATCCCACAAAACCATGAACTGGTCGCCTTTCTTGACAAGGCCGATCTCGTAGCTCTGCGCGCTGCCGCCTTTGACCGCAATGGCGTGATCGCAGCGGCCGAGGTCTGCCTTGGTAACGCCAGCCGGGAGGGGGTAATCTCCTACATGGCGGCCATACCACTTGTATTTTTTTTGGTTTTCATGGAATTCGAGTCCGAGCTCCCGGCAGATTTCCTTTACGACTTCGAGGTCCCGGATCTCGACTGCGATGGTGGTTACATGTGACATTTTCTTCCTTTCCTTTTATGCGGAGTGTTTTGGTTTCCGGCTTAAATCTTCACAGGACAGAAGGCACTCGAGGCTGGCCGCTTCGCGCAAGTTGCAAATCTTTCGGACATACGGGTGCTTAATCGAGGTCCAGCTGGCGTCCTCCGGTAGTGACGCCGATGCCGGCATCGGTTGTCTTGTCGACCCGGCTGGCATTCACCGCGTTGGTTTCTGCCCACTTGGCCATGGCCTGCAGCTCCTCGGCGCGGGATTTGGACAAAGGGTTCGTGCTCTTGAGAGCCCTCAGCACGTCGTCGGCAGTCAGCTCGCGCTTGTGGTGGTAGGCGGAATACAGGCCGGTGACCACGGCCTCTTCGATCTCGGCGCCGCTGAAGCTCTCGGATGCCTTGACCATCTCCAGCAGCTGCTTCTCGAAATTCTTGGCATCCCGTCCGTACTTCTGAAGGTGAATGCGGATGATGGATGCCCGCTCATTTTCGGTCGGGAGCCCGACGAAGAAAATTTCATCAAAGCGTCCCTTCCGCAGCAGCTCCGGGGGAAGTCCCTCGATGCGGTTGACGGTGGCCACAATGAAGCAGGGCGCCGTCTTCTCCTGCATCCAGGTGATGAACGAGCCAAACACGCGCTGCGTCGTGCCCCCATCGGTGCTGCCATTGCCGCCGACTCCGGCGAACGCTTTCTCGAG
>JAJSLI010000034.1 GCA_021272315.1 Methylacidiphilales bacterium
ATCCAAAAAATTTGTCGAGCGCCTGACGGAAAAGACGCAGCTGATCAACCGCTCGGATTCCAACGTCACGCTGGAAATTGGCGCGGATGCCTGGCCGTTTCCCGTTCCGTTGGTCAAGCAGGACGGTAAATGGTTCTTTGATACCGCCGCAGGCAGCCAGGAGATTCTTGCCCGCCGCGTTGGCCGAGACGAAATCGGCGCAATCAATGTTTGCAACGCCTATGTGGTCGCGCAGCGCGAATATGCCGGCCAGGACCGCCTGCAGGACGGCGTGCTTGCCTACGCGCAGCTCCTGCACAGCACCCCCGGCAAACACGACGGTCTTTATTGGCCGACGCTGCCCGGCGAGGCATTGAGCCCCTTGGGGCCGCTGATCGCGGAGGCTCATGGGGAAGGTTATCATCACACGGCCCAAATGCTCAACGACGAGCAGGCGCCCTACCACGGCTACTACTTCAAAATCCTGACCCGCCAGGGAAAACAAGCGCCGGGCGGGGCGTATGACTACGTCATCAATGGCCGCATGCTAGCCGGATTCGCCCTCATCGCCTGGCCGGCCAAATGGGGCAACACGGGCGTGATGACCTTCATCGTCAATCAGCAGGGCAAGGTTTATCAAAAGAACCTCGGGTCCTCGACCGTTGAAATTGCCAAGGGCATCACCACGTATGCCCCTGACGACACATGGACTCCGGCACAGTAAAGCTAGATAGGGAACACACCCTGGGCATCGACTCGGCCGCCGTTACTCCCTGCTACGGCCGGTCAAGGATTTGATCAAGTCCACTTCTTTGGGATCATAGGCGGAACCGTCCCGCCGAAAAATATCGTGAAACCAAAGAGGCGGTTCCGGTGGATAGGGATTTTGCCACGAGTCCCACGGATAAATGGTTTGGGACTTGCCGGCCACCGCGCCCCAATTGTACGCGGCAATCCCCTCTTTCTTGAAGTAAGGCAAAATCGCCTCGAACGTGCTCCCAACCCCCCGCGCCATGTACTCCGTGCAAAGAAGCGGACGCCCCAGGGGTTTCAGATTCTCGACGGAAACACGCGTTAGCGGCAACGGGCCATACATATGGAAAGAGATGACGTCGGAGGCCTCCAATTGAAACTTCGTAAGCGGCGCAACCTTCTCCCCGGTCCAGGCTCCTTGCCAAACGCCTGACGTCAGCGGCTGACTCGGTCCCGCCGACCTCGCCCATTGAAAGACCCTCGCCAGCAACGGCAGGACTAATTGCGCCTTTTTTTCCGGATTGAAATCGCGGGGACCATACGAGTTGGCATTCGAATTGTCGGGCTCGTTCCACAAATCCCAAACCTGGACCCGGGGATCACTGCCGAAGCGACCGATCACGCCGCGCACGTAGTCCTCCAGCCGTAGAAAGGCTTTGCCATCCTGCAACGTTTTGACTCCCGGTGACTGTACCCAAAAACTATTATGCACGCCGGGCTCGGGTTCCCGCTGAGGTCCCGGGTGCGGAAATGGATGCCAAACACTGTCGAAAAAAACGAACATGATTCCGATCCCGTGTCGGTGGGCGATATTGAGAAACTGATCGATGCGCGTAAGAAAACCTTCCGCATCCTGCTCCCACGGCAAATCATGCAGGAAAACCCGCATGCTGTTCATGCCGAGCGCGGCCAGCCAGCCCAGCTCCCGGTCGATCTCCTGCGGGTTGAACGTTTCCGCCTGCCACATTTCCAGTTGGTTGATCGCATGGCTCGGAATGAAATTGCAACCCACCAGCCAGCCGAGCGAGTCGTGCCAGGCAGAAGCGCGCTTTAAATCCCAGCGTTGGGACAGCAAATCTTCCGGCAGAGACTCCATAGCTGCATTTTCTATCACGTTAGCTGTTCCCAAACCCATCAAAAACGGATGAAGTCCATTGGATTGGAAAATGGCCCGTTGAGTTCTTACCGTTTCAGGACCCTCACCCCGCCACTGTCTTCTCGATGCAGGCGTAGGCGGAATGGTTGTGAATGCTCTCCATGTTTTCCGCCTCGACCTTGTACCACGTGATGTCGGGATTCCGGTTGCAGCGCAGCGCCACGTTCCGCACCAAGTCCTCCACGAACACCGGGTTGTCGTAGGCGCGTTCCGTCACGAACTTTTCGTCCGGCCGCTTCAAGAGCGAATAAATTTCGCTGCTCGCCGATTCCTCCACCATCGCGATCATGTCCTCGATCCAGATCGCCCGCACCGAGCGGATCGCGAGCGTCACGTAGCCGCGCTGATTGTGCGCGCCATAGGCGCTGATCGCTTTTGAACACGGGCACAGCGTCGTCACCGGTATCGTCACGGTCACGGTGAAGGCCACCTCCTTGCCGTGCGCCGCCGCGTCGAACTTCACCTGGTAATCGACCAGCCCCTTCGCCTTCGTCACCGGTGCCTCTTTCTCCATGAAATAGGGAAATTCCACTTCGATGTGCGCTACCTGCGCGTCCAGTTTGCGTTGCAGTTCATGCAGCATGTCAGGCAGATTTTCCACGTGCACCAGCCGCCCGTGCGCGTTGAGCACTTCGACGAACCGGCTCATGTGCGTCCCTTTGAAATCCTTCGGCAAATCGACCAGCAGACTGATCCGCGCCACGGTGTCCTGCGTCGTGTGCCGCTTGTCCCGCACCTCGATCGGGTGCAGCAATCCCCTGACGCCCACCTTGTCGATGCGCAATTGCCGCGCGTCGGGCTGGCTCTGGCAATCGGCCAGCGCGGGTGCCGCGCCGGTTTTCCCAGACGTTTTTTCCATCCGCCAAGCATAACCTAAATCCATCGGCTGACAAATCCGAGTTCGCCCATGGGATTATTAAAATGGGAATAATCGAAACCTTTTCAGACTCTGATGCATATCAACCGAGACGGACCTTCGAACCCATGCCAAAAAAATCTCAACGAATTCATCCTGCCCGTTTGCATTCGTCACAATTGAAGGCACCCTAGTTCTACTTGGTAACAGTCAACCCACCCCACCGGAGACCCCGCATGCACGCCCCCGTTCGCAGCTTTCCAGACTTCAGCCTGACCCGCCTCCTTTCCACCGTTTTCCAGCCCAAGGGCGGTGAACGTGTCGCCATCCTCATCGACCTCGAGAAGCCCGTTGATGTCACCGGCTTGGCTTTCCTCAAAAATCCCGCCCTCACGATCCAGCGCCACGCGCACGATGTTTTTTACCGCGGCCTCCGGGAAGGCGGACTCAGGGAACTCAATCTCACCGGCGGCGATCTCTTCGCCTACCAGATCACCGGCGGCAGCAACCTCGACCTGCCCGACCGCGCCGTGACGCCCGACGGCAAGGAAGTCAGCCTCGAAAAGGACGTTTACCCCAACTACGACATCATCCTCTGCATCTCCACCTATTCGGCGACCGCGCCCCTCACCGCCTTCGCCAAAAAATACGGCTTTCGCGGCGCGACCCTGCACGGCCTCAACGACATCATCCTGGGCAGCGGCCTCGCCGTTGACTACAACGCCGTCAGCCGCCACGCCGAAAAACTCCGCCTTGGCCTCACCAAGGCCGATTGGTTCGAGCTCGACTTCAAGGTCGGCGGCCATACCCACACCCTCAAGCTCATCTGCAACCGGCAGGAAGCGCAGAAGAGCCACGGCCTTTGTCGCGGCCCGGAACCCGACGTCGCCAATCTCCCCGCCGGCGAAGTTTACTACGTCCCCGAGGGTGCCGAGGGCGAGTTCCCCATGCGTTACGAGGACGGCACGCTCGCCCTGATGCACGTCAGCGGCGGGCGCATCCAAAAGGCCACCCTCCTGAGTGGCGATGCCGCGCTGGTCAAGGCGCACAACGAAAAACTCGTCAGCGATCCCGTCACCGGCGAGATCGGCGAACTCGGCTTCGGTACCCAGGACCTTCCTGTTTCCGGCCGCGACATCCAGGATGAAAAAGTCCTCGGCACCGTCCACGTCGCCACGGGCCGCAGCGACCATCTCGGCGGCCACCTCGTTCCCGGCCTCTTCAAGAACGCCAAGAACGCCACCCACGACGACATTCTCTTCTCGCCCGCCAAAACGCCCGAGATCGAAGTCACCGAAGTCCGGATGCGCCGCGATGGCAAAACGGTCGTTGTCCTCGAGCATTTCCAGCCTGCGCCTTATCTGCTGAATTTGGTCAAGAATACCTGAACCTAGACGGAGTTGATCTGAACTCCTTACTTAAATCATCGTTGGCGATTGCTTTTGCCATGAACATGGCGGCCCTTATCGCGAAAGCGGACGATCAGCCAAATATCCCTGCGAGTTCATGGGAGCAACACCCGGAAGGTGTCGCGCTTGCCCTCATGTTGACCAAGGGTATAGGAAACGACTCGCAGTCGATTTACTTGAGGCTGTTCGTGAAAAACACGTCAGATAATCCGGTGCCGTTGATGGGCGGTCCGGCAGTCTTTTTTTATTTGGATAGCAGCGGCAACCCAGTGAACTTGGGTAACAATTCCGAGGATGATATTATCGAAAATTTTCAGCGCTGGAAGGTCATTGCGCCGGGAAAAATTAGATCGACGGAAACAGAGGTTACGACTGCCGAGGTAGCGGTGATAAAAGCCAACACGGTCAAATGCAAAATCCTCCTCCTTGACCGGGCTACCCATAAAGAAGTGCCAGTCGTAGGCTCTCCCCAATTACTGAACCCGCAATCGCTCTAGGATGGCCTATACGGGGCTTGGGCACGGCGGGTTGGAAGCAAAGCC
>JAJSLI010000048.1 GCA_021272315.1 Methylacidiphilales bacterium
GGTGATTTCAACCGGCGTTCCGGGGGCGGCGCTCTCGGTCGGTACATGTAAAATCCACCCATCGGTCGGGCGGATGTCTTCCATGATCACCTCGGAGAAGTACGGCGTCTGGTCGACCATAAATTGGGGAAAATCACAACCCGCAAGGATTCCATTTGCACAAGGCATAAAAAGTTCTTTCGATTTGGTTATTACAAAATCAACGCGCCAAACAAAGGCGCATACCGTCGGATTTTGCGGTCGAAGAAGACTTCTATGGCCCGCCGCGGGCGTCTGACATTGAAGGCGTCAGCAGTACCTTTTGCCGAGTCCCGACCGGCGACTGTCACGGGACTGTGGGGAGGTTTCGCTCAGAAGGCTGAAACTGTCAACAACTATTTTACGTGTCCGATGTTCCACATGGAACTTTTGGCCTTTTCCGGCCCATTCTGCCGTCGGACGCGGCGCCTACCGCCTGGCCTATATTGCCCCGCACTTTCCATTATCTTCACGGCCCGCGCAGGAAATGGCCTGCTCTGGGTGGTTCCGTTACTGCATTGGGGCGTTGATAAGTCGTTATTAGCCGCGTTCCCACTTCTGCCTGACCGCCTCCATCTTGGCGCGGCCAGTCAGAGGACCGGCTGGCGCATTCCTGTCCGTCCCGCCCGCCGCTGGAGGCTGCGAATCCTTGAACTGGCCGTTGGCCTTTTCGAGTTCCGCCAGTTGCTTGCGCAGCTTCGCGATGATGTATTTCATCGGGCCGAAGGCGGCTGCCCGATTGCGAACGGCGGCATGACGGCGCACGACTTCGGCGCGTTGTTCGGGTGTGAAGCGGGGGTCGGTCGGGTTTTGGCTGAACGCCTTGTCAACTAGCGCGAAGCCTTTGCCGAGAAGCTGATTGCGCGTTTCGTCGCCTTCGACCGGCTTGAAATACTCCCCATTGTTCGGGTCCGCGAGCGCGGCTTGATTCGCCACATCCCACGTGGCTTTGATGTAGGCATTGGTTTGCTTTTGTACGCGCTGCTGGCGCTCGGTCATCTGTTTCTCGCGCTCCGCCCCGCTCTTGCGGGCCTCGTCGAGAGCCTTGATGCGGGAATCGAACAGTGCGCGGATTTCCTTCCGCGCAGCCATCGCGTCCCCGGCAAACTTGCCCCACTTGGCGTCGGCCAAATCGCGGGCATTGGGCAAATCCAGGTTGACCAGATCGAGAAGGTCTTTTGCCTCCATCGCGCGGGCGACTCCGTCCTCTCCGGTAATGGTCACGCCTTTGAGATCGTCCATGTGGCGCTGCCACGCCTGATTATAGGGCTCTTCGTACTCCTTCTGAAAATCCGGGGACTTCTCGTACGCGCGAAACCGCATTTCGTCTTCATAAGCCTTGACCTTGGCTTCCATCTTTTCGATCCGGCTCAGGTATTCCTGTTTCTCTGATTCGGCCAGGCTGGCCGTCTTCGCTTCGGCAATCTGGCGTTCGAGAGCGGCGGCTTTCTCCTTTTCGGCGCGAAGCAGCTTCCACGGACTCTGCTTCTTTTGATCCGCCGGCACATCGGCGGGAGGCTCGTCACCGGGCCGCGCGGCAGGTTCGTGAGCGTCGGCAGGCTTGGGAGGATCGCCGGGCTTGGTCGGTTCAGGCGTTTCAGCAGGTTTAACAGGCGGCGCAGGAGCTTGATCATCGGCACTCCATCTTTTACTGGTTTCCTTCAGCATCCGTTCGCGCGCGCTGCCCTGTCGGGGCGGCGTTGACGGCGCCGGGATCGTCAAGTCCTTCGGCGTGAGCGCTGGAGGATGCGCGGCTACAGGTGCGGATGCGGCGGCGGGTGGCGGGGCGATGGCTTCGGCGGGCATAATCACTTAAAGATGGGTGCGGCTCTGAGACAGGCTTGAGCCGCTGGAGACAACGCGGTGGCATATTTAAGAACCGCCGCAAAAGTTTTCGGCCTTCGCCGTCTCGGCAATGGCCGTAATTCGGATTCAGTCCAATTCCATCGTTTCGACGGTGATTTAGCGATGGCTTCGGCGGGCATAATCAATCAGTCGGGTTTATGAGTTTCCACGACTTCGTTGTTCGAGGATACACGCGCGCAAAACGATTCAGATTAACTTCCACTGGGTCAGATTCAGGAGGACTGGGTTTGAAACACAATCCCTCCGACAACTTTCTCACCAATTCCCGAACTTCAAACCATGTCGGCATACATGGCTCCAATTGTATCCACGAGTCCTCCAAACTCATGGAAGCCATTATCTGTTCGCTGAAAACAGGAACTTGACTGACCATAAACTGAGCGTAGTCCGTGGCTTCGGCGGGCATACTCAGTTAGCCTCGTGGTCGAGGACGCGCATCAGTCCTGGGGGCTGGGCGGTGAGCACCTTCTCCCCGAGGTTCCGGAACTCGCTCAGGTACTCCTGAACGCCCTGGAGCTTCCACCCGTTGACCATTGCCCGCACCTGCTGCTCGTTGCCCGGCAGCTTGGGGTCAATCTGGAGGGCGAGAATCCGCTGATAGTGGAGGAGGGCCATGTCCTCTCCGCGCTGAAAAGATTCGGCCTGCAAGAGAGCGTGGTGGGCTTCGATGGCTCCCTTGATCTCTTGGAAGCGGGTTTTAGGCGAAGGGTTGACAGTGGCTTGTGTCATAACAAAGGGCTATACCTCATCACGCCGCTTGCGTCGAGACTTTTTCAGCGGCTTGAAACTGCGCGGCTTGGTCTTCGGACGCATCATCCGGTTTATCATTTTGAACAGCGGCTTTTGCTGCTTGGGATGGGACAGCGGCATGACTCCACCGGGATTGGCCAGAGGCGGCTCGTACTGGGGAAAAACCGGCTGTGGTTGTGGCTCGTCGTTCATCGCTTTTTCTTCTTCTTTTTCCGGCGCTTGCGGTTGGCTGAATACACCGGACGCTGGTCAACCATCGCCTGGGCGAAATGGCTTCCCGCGCCGACCATAGGACCGCCCGGCGTCACGTTTCCTCCAAAACGGTTGCGGGTTCTGGGACGGGCTGGTCGGTGAACCGGATACCTTCGGCTTGCGCTTTGTGAACGTCCTCCAGCAAGTCCATAAAACCTTCCAGTTTTACCGATAGGGACTCGTCGCCGATCGCCTCGAAATTCTCACCGACGGCCTTGATGGTGTCTGCAATGGAGTCCGCCATTCCGATCACGACGCCCACATCGTCGCGTTTGTTCACCGGGAAATGGTACTCGTCACCTTTCTGCCGGTAGCGGCACAGCTTCACCCACCGCTTTGCTTCGTCGGGCACGCGGATGACTTTCACGTCCTCCAGGGCTCCCTTGTAGTTGAGCGTTGCAGACCCGGCAAAGTCGGCGTTCCACTCGGGCTGGATCAATTCACCCTGGGCACCGTTCCAAATCACGTCCGCAAGATTCTCCATCGTTTCGAGCAGTTGCTCGCCAGTCTGGCCGGGCATCCTCATGGTCGGGTCGATGAAGTAGGGAACGCCATCGAGGTTGCGAATCTCTGTGGCAAAAAAATTGCGGTAGCCGTAGTCCTTCATCACCGTTGACCATGCTTCGTTGACAGCGCGGACTTCTTCCGGCAAATCGTCGTAGTCGGTGCGCGCGCCGAGGTAAAGCTCGTTTTTCTTCTCGTAGCCCTGGTACGATGAATCGGGGAACCAGCCGTCGACCGACAGGCCGTCGTAGCCAATCTCGGTGGCGCCGTCCAAGGCATCCTGAACCACAAACCAGACCAACTCGGGCGCGACCCCGAAGGTGATATACAGCCGGCGCAACATTGGCTGGCTATGCAACCAGTCCTGATGATGCCAAGTCTCCATGTTGTCTCGAAACTCATTGACCTTCACCCAGACGTTCTTCTTGTCCTTGAGGTACTCGCAGAGGGCGTCCAGTCCCCGAATTTTCTCGGTATGCACCATCGGTAAACCGAGCTTCTTGACCGTGGAAACAAACTTCGTGCGCAGCCGCTCCAATTCGTCTCCACCCATCGATCCCCACACGGGCTTGCCGATGCTGCGGAGGTAACGCTGCTCGCCCGTGTAGCCGATGTCGGGAAACACGTACAGGTCGGTTTCCTTGACGACATCCGGGTCCATGAAGGATTCGATCCGGTGGACATTCGGGATGCCGTAGCCGATCACCGCTTCGTCAATCGACCGAAACTCGCGCTCAATCGGGGCGTGGTAGGACACGCTGGGGCACGTTTCGGAGAGTTTGTCAGCCAGCGAAATGAAGCTGCCCATGTCCACCACCACCACGTTGAGTTCGCGGACGTGCTTCATGCGGTCGGCCTCGGAACGTAGCCATCAGTCAGGGCGCAAAGCCGCTCGTCGTACTCCCGCCAGGATAATTCAACCGCGCCGGCAAATACCCGCTCCATCGCGGTGGCGTAGTTATGCGGGACTCGGTAGGGGCAATCATGAAGATCGCCGACATCGGTCGTGCCGTCGCCGGGATGCTCCGCCTCAAACTTGGCGTCGTAATCGTCCACCTGTTGAACGGTGATGCCCATGTGCTTGGACATCAGCGCCTCGGCGGCCTCGTGCAGCGCGAGGGCCATCGCTTCGCGCCAGTCCGTCAACTCTGCCGCTACACGGACCTGCAAGTCGCCCGCCTCGTCGAACCACCAATCCGCCCCGGTGAAGCCTTTTCGCTCACGGATGGCATCGTTGGGGACGGTGAGAATGTGGACGTTCACGGTAGATGGGATTTTATTCGAACGGTGTGG
>JAJSLI010000111.1 GCA_021272315.1 Methylacidiphilales bacterium
TCGTCGGTGTTCAGCCGGCCCAGCTCCTCGGCAGCGGCCACGGCCGCATTCTTATGGTGCGGGTGATCTTACCGACTGCGCCGACTGGCCGGCCGCCGGGATTGCGTCGTGGATCGTCGCCCTCTGCCCCGGTTCCCGGTCTGGTTGATGGCGCCAAGCCGCATCGGCGCGACTTCAACACCTGTGGACTCAGCCAGTTTTTTACTGCGTTTGGGCATACAACCAAGCGGCTCGTTTATCGGGTGAAATGCCGACCGACTGCCCGCGTTGTGGCCGGTGATCACGCGTGACACCGTGGTCTTGGGCGCAGTGCCGCTGGTACAGCTGCAGCCACGTCGCGATCGTCGAGGGGGAGACGCTGCGGTTGGTTTTCTTTTTGAGGCGCGCGGCGGTCTCTTGAAGCGTATGCCCGGTGTCGTAGTCGGTGAGCGCCGAGAGAATCATGCGCAGTGGATAGGTTTTATTGCGCAGGGCCTCGGGGCCGGGCGTGAACACGCGCTTGCATGAGGAGCAGCGCCAGAGCTGCACGATCTCAAGCTTCTTCGTGCGCGTGCCGCGACGAGTAAGGGAGTGGCTGCCGCAGTAGGGGCAAGCCTCCGGTTGCTTGACGGTGAGCGGGACGCGGGCGATGCGGGGGAATGGAGACATACGGACAAGGGGAACGTCACCGTATCACGGCTCACGAAAATCGAAAAATATGGTGGCAGAAGCGCCCACGGAGATTGCACGCACTGGGCATGCGTATTGGAAAGGAGGATATCACATGACACGCGAAGCAAAAAGCAAAGGCGGTTGGGCCTGGGCGAAGAAAATCTCAGACGCGCGAAACAGAGGGCTCAAGGAAGCACGAGACCGAGATCGGGCGCGATCGTGGTGGGGCTCAAAAGGTAAGAAGAATAAGTGATTAATAGACGGAGGTCCCTTCGGGGGCCTCCAACAAGGGGCGCCTGGCGCTGTGCGTCCATTACCGGGAGGGGAAGATCGCCGGCTTCATCGGCCGCGCGATCGGCCCGGAAACGCCGATATTGGTGTTCCTGAACGGCTTCCGGCCCGAGGCCCTCCCCAGACGAAATTTGCAAGCTTCGGGCTCTGTGCACGGGTCAGTTCGGAGCGACAAAAGCAGGACCGGACTATCGAGAGCCAGGTCGCTGAACTGGAGCGGCAGATCAGAGCCGCCGGCCACGTGCTTGTCAGAGAATATTTCGACGACGGCCTCGCGCAACGTGGTCTTGCCGGAAACGACGCGGACGTGGAGGGCGGGGTGGCTCTTGCGGAGACGGTAGAGGTTGCCGTCGGCATTTTTATACCGGGATGGCAAATAGGAAATGAGGTGGGCAGCGTTACCCACGTCTCCGGCTAATGTTTTAAATGCCTTGGCGTCAAGGTCGCAGACTCTCCGGGCATCCCGCGGGTCCCTTTCGCTTTCGATTAATTGCCCTTTGTCTGATTTGGTACGTCATGCCACTCAAATATTTCAACCGTTGTTCGGGTTAAGCGCACTGCAAAGGCGAACGCAGCTAACAAATAGCTGAGTACCTTCCAATTCGAGCTCATCAGAAGATAGCCCTCCCAGGTCGTTTGGCTGTATAGTTCTTGTTCTCCACGAAGAGCAACATATTTTTGGAAAAGTACCAGCGCGTCATGCGTGTCGTCAGGCCACCCTATTGGAGAGGAACTTATGTATGATAAACGATATAACACGTCGGTTTTAATGTCGCTTACGCGAGCTCCTATGAAGTCCCTAAAGTAGCTACAAACATTCTTTCTTTTTGCTTTTTCTAATTCGCTTTTTGAGCCGAACAATAACTCCTTAAAATATAGAAAACTTAGAATATTCCTGTCAATAATCTCGTTACCCGCGTAATCGCTTTTATTGCATGATTGTAGAAGATTATCCATTGTTTGCTGCAGCGATTGCCCAACGCTTTGTACGTCCGCCGCAACGACATCCGCCTTCTCCTTGCTGGACTGAGTGTCGAATTCAGCAACAGCTAGTAGGGTTCCGGCGACAGCTACGATGGTCACATAGTCAAGGCCTTTAACAGTGGCCTTCGTGATAACGTGGCGACCAATATATAATAAACAAGTTGAAATAGGGAAACACACGCCTAGCATCTCTGCAATACCGTACTCTACCCTGGCATTGATGCTAAGTACGAAGCTTATGAACATGGTGACGCACCAAGATAAAGAAACAAGCGCCAGCACTGTTTGTTTGTCATTCACAAAATTAGATAGCTTTGAAAATACAAAATAGGATAACTTAGAAAACAAGGTATCGTTTGGCAGCGGAGTATCTTGGGTCGATCCAGCAATCAGTATCCACGTCGCAGCTACCGTCGCAAAATATACACCTGCCCAACTTACGGGTCCTGGCCCTACAGAGATCATAAGCACCGCAACGGTGGTCAAACCCCAAAAAATTAGCGTTCTCATCGCACACCCCGTGCATGGCGCGGCAGCTTCCCACGCTGGCCAATTGCCCTCGGCGGCGCCAGCTAACCACGAAGGCGATTGTGTGACCACGGTTTAATCATCGATGGCAAAAGCAGGGGGGCATGAAGAGAGCGCCGACGGCCATGTGATGACCCTGCGTTGCGGAACTATCAATGGGCCGCAACTGAATGAGCCGCGCGGCGAATAGCGACCGCAGCGGAAGATTAGCACCGCGCCGCAGCTCTTGCGAGCATGTTCCTTCCCTTACGCGCCAGCTCTTGCGATTGAAGAGGGATTTCGTCGGTTATTGACCCATCGATTCACATACCGCACTGCAGTATCGTACCTGCTATTGAGGCAATAGCAGACATCCCAGCCCTTTAACCGAGCCAGTGGAGCGGTGAAGGGCCTGCCCACCATTTCTTCAGCGGATGCAGGAGGCGGCGAATGGTATCAAATGTCGCTCCGCCCTATCAAAGACAGCTTATAGCGAGATAAATTGAAAGGACCGCCCCCCATCTCCTAGCGGCCGAAGTAACTCCCAACCTTTTTGGTGGCCTTTTTTTTGCGCGGTAAAATTGAGTGCGGGCTCTTTCACAGGAGAACGCACATGCAAATCGCGCAGCTCTATGCTGACGTGACCGCCACCATCATCAAAGACCTGGAGGCAGGCACGGCGCCCTGGGTAAAGCCGTGGAAGAACGGGAACACCGGCGGCATCTTGCCCAGGAACGCTGCCACCAACCGCAGTTACAACGGGATCAATATCCCGATCCTCTGGCACGCGCAGATCACCCACGGGTACAGGACCGCGTGCTGGATGACCTACAAACAGGCGCAGGAGCGCGGTGCCCAGGTGCGAGCCGGCGAGAAATCGACCCACGTCGTCTTCACGAAAAACATCAACGTCAAAGACGAGGAGACCGACGAGGAAAAGAAGATTGGCATGCTGAAGGCGTACAGCGTCTTCAACGTCGCCCAAATCGACGGGCTTGAACCGGTCGCGGGCAATCCGTCACTCCACTTGCCGGAGCGCCGGGACGCGGTCACCTCATTCATCGCCGCCACCAAAGCCGACATTCGCATCGGTGGCGACCGCGCCTGCTATGTCCCCGCTCTGGACTTCGTTTGCCAGCCGCCTGAGAGCGCTTTCAAGGGTCGGGAGCATTTTCTGGCAACCAGCCTGCACGAAACCATTCATTGGAGCGGCCACAAAACTCGCCTCGACCGCGACCTTAAGAGCCGGTTCAACGAGAAGGCGTACGCCGCCGAGGAGCTGATCGCCGAGCTTGGAGCAGCCTTCCTGTGCGCCCATCTCGGGATCACCGGCGAGCTGAAACACGCTGACTACATCGCGTCCTGGATCGACCTCCTCAAGGGTGACGATCGCGCGATATTCACCGCAGCGAGCCAAGCGTCGAAAGCGGCGGACTATCTCAGAGCATTCTCCGAAGCTGTTCAAGAAGAAGCATAGGCCCCACACTCGGGGCCGTTTTTTTAGCCTCAAAAGAGCCTCTTTTCCTTGAATTTCTGAAGGATTCAGCCCTGAGGAGATGGCAATGGACTGGACACCCATCGACTACGACCCCCGCGAAAGGCTCGACCTTGAGCGATGCGTCTGCGGCTATGACGCCCTAGCCCCGGTGGACGAGGTGGTTAAGCGCATCTGTACGGTCAGTCGCAACGTCGAGCCCGCCTACACGATGTACCGAGAGCAAGACGGCAAGTGGTACCGCACTAGAGAGCCGGCAACGTGGTTTGAGATGCGCCGTTTCGCCAAAGGAAGCTGACTTATAACAGCCCCGCCGCCCGGGGCTTGATTTTTGCGCGGTACAATTACGTGCGGACCCGAAAGGAGGTTCGCATGACTGCAGTTCTTTCACTTGAGCAGCAAAAGCTCGCCACCCTCTGCAAGATCGAAGGCTTCGAAACAGTCGATCAGCTGCTGGAGGCCGCGGCACTCGACAGCGTGTCGCCGGCAATCTGCATGACCGAGGGGTGCGATTACACCTGCGAAATGGAGCCCGACCAGGATCAGGGCTGGTGCGAGGTGTGCGCCAGCAACACCATGAAGAGTGCCCTTGTTATCATGGGGGTGATCTAATGAGCTCCACCGACATCTCCCCCGTCGACGCTGCGAAGCGCATTCGAGATCTCAACGATGAGTTTCGCAGGACATTCGTTGGGGGCGTCATCACTTTGACCGAGGGCGTGGACGCGCTCGGCCCCGAGGTGAAGGCCGAGGTTCTCAGGCTAGTGCGCGAGTTCGACCGGTTCACCGAGGAGAACGACCCGCATGGTGAGCACGATTTTGGCTCGTTGGATATCGGTGGGCAGGTGTTCTTTTGGAAATGCGACTACTACGACAAGACCGTCACGTATGGCTCAAAGGACCCCGCTGACCCCGAGATCACCACGCGGGTGCTCACCATCATGAAGGCCGAGGAGTACTAGCCATGCTCCAAAACGTCAAACGCACCTACGCCTTGGCCGAGTTCACTGTGGAGCACCGAGCCAAAGGCTGGCACTTCTGGAAAACGTATGGGGATAAGACGGATATCAAAGGTCCCTATTCCTCCCTGGCGAGCGTGACCCTCATGATCGCCCGACAGCTTAAACGCGAGATCACCAAACGCGACGCCGCAAACCAACTCCCCTAAGCCCCACTCCGGGGCTTTTCTTTTGTGACAAAATAATTTATATGCAGTTTCTCTCCAGGGATCGCATTTCACATAAAATCGCCGCGAGGAGCGAACATGGCCCTAAAGACGATGTCGATCGACAAACTCATGAAGCTGAAAGATCAAGTTGAAGCAGCCCTTTCTTCCAAAGTCACGGAGCAGCGCCGCGCGCTCGAATCCGAACTTTCAAAGCTTGGCCGTTTCCAGGGTGGCGCAGGACGCGGAAAATCAGCCCTGGGGCGCGGTGGCGCCAGAGGGGCCGTCGCTCCCAAATACCGCAACCCCGAAAATCCGACCGAAACCTGGGCAGGTCGCGGATTGAAGCCACGGTGGTTGACCGCCGCGATCAAGGCCGGCAAGGAGCCCGACGATTTTCTTATTGCCGGTTCGAGGCCCTCACCCAAAGCAAACGGGCGCAAAAAAGGGCGCAAAGCTAAGTAATGCCCCAGGCAGAGCCTGCCGGACTTGGGTCGCACCCGAGCGAAGTCGGTTTGGGGCGGATTGGGGACTCATTCCTTGACACGATTCCTGATTTGTTCTTATCATCCACACCCATGTGGAGTAAGGCACAAGACCTGCGCTTGAGCGTCGTCATGGGCCTGCGAAAAGGGCTCAGCCTGATTCGCGGGATGCGTCGGTCGTTGTCGGAGGAGGAGCAGTACAAGATTGCCAGTGCCATCGTCGAGCACCTGGACCAGAGCAACTGGAAGATTGAGAAGGGTGCGCCTCTCGAAGGGCACGGGCCACATCTGATGCCGAAGTGAGGACCAAACAGTCGTAAGGGACGAAGCGATTTGTGTAACCTCTATTCGATAACCAAGGGTCAGCAGGCTATCCGACAACTTGCGGGCGCCATGCTGGACCGGACGGGCAACTTGCCGCCGCTTCCGGGAATCTTTCCGGATTATAAGGCGCCGATCGTCCGCAACCAGCCGGACGGCCGCGAGCTGACCATGGCGAGGTGGGGTATGCCCTCGCCCATTTTTGCGCTGAAGGGCAGGAATTCCGATCCCGGCGTCACCAATGTCCGCAACGTCAGTTCCCCACACTGGCGCCGTTGGCTTGGGATTGAACACCGATGCGTGGTGCCGTTCACGAGCTTTGCGGAAAACGAAAAGCTGCCGGACGGTACCCGGCCGACCGTCTGGTTTGCGCTGGACGAGACGCGTCCTCTCGCCTTCTTCGCGGGAATATGGACGCGCTGGACTTCGGTTCGAAAGGTCAAGGAGGGCGAGACGACCAACGAAATCTTTGCGTTCTTGACCACCGATCCGAACAAGATCGTCGGCTCGATTCACCCGAAGGCCATGCCCGTCATTCTGACGACGCAGGACGAGATCGACACCTGGATGACCGCACCCACCAATGAAGCGCTCAAACTGCAACGTCCCCTACCCGACGGCACCCTCATGATCGTGGCCAAGGGCCAAAAGGAGGACCAAGGCAACCTCGCCGCTTGACCCTCGGCCGCTCCGAGAAAGGCCGCTGCGCGACAAAATTGCCGCTCGCCGCGCCGGCCAGGCAACGGTATGCCAACCCGCATGATCATGCGGCGCCGCCTCCCTCCCGGCTTTGTCGAGCCCTGCATTCCCACTCTCGCCGCTCAGCCGCCCGGCGGGCCAGGCTGGGTGCACGAGATCAAGCATGATGGGTATAGGCTGATCGTTCGCCGCGATGGCAACGTCGTGCACCTCTTCACCCGCCGCGGCTACGATTGGACCGTAAGCATCCGGCATAGACCGCAGGGTGCCTATTTGGCGCCATCCCATCGCTTGAGCAGCGTGGGGTCGTTTTTATGGATTTTGATGAGGTCGATCAGGTTCTCAATTCCGAAGTCCGTGAACGCGATGACGCCATCTTCTCCAACCCCGTAGACCCATATCACGCCGTCCTCGATTTCCATCTCGTTGGCGACGTCGAAGAGCCAGTCCTCGCTCTCGCCGAGCTCCTTCGCGACGAGGTTGATCGTCTTGACGTGAGAGACCTTGTTGACGTGCATGGTCAGGCTGCCTGAGCGGGTATGGCTGATGCTCGCCGTATCCAGTTCCACGGCAATAACTCATCCAATCGATAGGCGGGATGGGAGGCGATACGGGAGAGGACATCAGCCAGCCAAGCCTGCGGATCGACGCCATTCATTTTCGCGGAGACGATGAGACTGTACATGGCCGCTGCACGCTGTCCGCCGCGATCGGAACCGCAGAAGAGCCACGATTTTCTTCCCAGGGCCATCACCCGTTCATTCTGCCCATGTCGGGCAGGAGTTGGAAGTCCATTACCGCTGGCATCCCTATTTTGGCCGCAAGGTCGTCATCCGGCGCGTAGCGCAGCGAGCGACGGGGCGATTTCTGAGCATCATGGGTCC
>JAJSLI010000119.1 GCA_021272315.1 Methylacidiphilales bacterium
AATAAGCGTGCCCAAGGGTGGGGATTGCCAATCGATGTTCCAATTTTTTGGGAAAGGTCGACGGGGAAGCTCGTGGTCGCGCCGCTGTGCCAGGTGTCTGCGATAAGCCTGGGTGAAACGCTGCGAAGCGGCGCTGAGCGCGACCAGATTTTCATGATGAAAGCGCGCCCAGACCTTTTGCTGCCACAAGCCGTTGAAGTTTTCGATGACCGCTTGGAAGCCAGTTTCCAAAGGTGGCGAAAAAAGGGGACAGGCATCTTTTCAAGCCGTTGCTCTTAATACCAGATATGGCGTTTTCCGCGCAGGACGCCAAGACAGCGGGGCCGGGGTTAATCACTCGCTTTCTGGCTGAAGGCATACCTCGTCTTCAAGCGACCCACCCAGCCCCGCGCTCGCGCGCGGGGCTGGGTCGGAGCCGCTTGCCGTCACAGTTGGCTAATCAGCCCAGGCACGAAGCGGGTGTTTCACCGCTTGGCCCTCCGGTCACTGTGCTAAACGCCTCTCTGTCACATGATCCAAGCCGACAAGCACCCGCTCCAGCCCGGACGACAGCATGAGTTGACTTGGACCGTGCGCGAACTTGGCCGATTCGTAAACGTCCCGGCCATCCGGCACCGTCCCCAGGCACTTTGATACATAGCCGACACCGTTTAGCGTGTCGTCAAAGACCCGAACCCGCGCCATGCCTCCCCCATGCTTCTCCCATGCGTGCATGATGAAAAAGCAGGTTGTGCGGTTCACGTTGGTCCGGGGTAATCCAGTCAATAAAAAATGGAGGTGTCTGCGTCCAAATTGTTCCCCGGTCTCCTGCCGCAGACACCAGGGCAGGTCGGGGAAGAAAACCCGGAGTTTTCGCGCCACGGTCCTGAGCGTGGCGAAATACATGCCGATGCGATGGCGTTCGGGCATCTTTTCCTTCTTGAAGGTAAGCGTGCCAAAGAACTGCCAATGCACTCGGGTCAGTACGAAAACGTCCGGGCTTTCCATGCGGTTTAGCTCAGGGAGACGATTCGGCCTTGTAGGCGCAGACGGCCACCGAAGGCCGACTGCGCGTTGGTGATCGACAACTCCACTTTCTTCCCCTGGCACTTGCCGGAGTACTTGGTTTGCTCCTCCTTGCCGCGCTTGTCGCTCGCTAACGCTTGGGCTAAAGTCGTCCTTCATGTTCGAGTATCCCAAGCCTTACGACGTCATCGTCATCGGCGCCGGTCATGCCGGCATCGAGGCGGCGCTGGCCGCGTCGCGCCTGGGGTGCGAAACGCTGCTGCTGACCATGAACCTCGACACGATCGGGCAGATGTCGTGCAACCCGGCCCTCGGGGGCTTGGCCAAGGGGCAGATCGTCCGGGAAATCGACGCGCTCGGCGGCGAGATGGCCTACAACACCGACGCCACCGGCATCCAGTTCCGGATGCTCAACGCCTCGAAGGGCCCAAGTGTCCGCGGCCCGCGCGCCCAGTGCGACAAGAAGGCCTACCAGTTCCGGATGAAAGCGACCTGCGAACGGCAGGATCGGCTCGACGTGAAGCAAGGCCATATTGCGGAAATAATCGTTGATGGAGAACGTGTTACGGGAGTGAGCACCCAGCTGGGCGTCGTTTATCGGGCCCGCTGCGTGGTCGTCACCACGGGCACCTTTTTGCAGGGGCTGATGCATGTCGGCCTCCGCAATACGCCGGGCGGGCGAATGGGGGATTCGGCCAGCGGACTCTCCGCCTCCCTCCTTAAGCTCGGCTTCGAGCTCAAGCGACTCAAAACCGGCACCCCCCCTCGCCTGCTCAAGAAGAGCATCGACTTCAGCCGGATGGAGCTTCAGCACGGCGACCAACCACCCCGGCCCTTCAGTTACCTGGTCGAGACCCTGCGGAAAGGCCCTGATGACATCTTCACCCTGAACGAGTACCGGAACGGATTGTTCCACGTGGAACAATTGGCCTGCGCCATCACCTATACGACCGCGCAGACCCATGAGATCGTCCGCTCCAATCTCGACAAGTCGCCCCTCTACTGCGGCCGGATCGAAGGCATCGGCCCCCGCTACTGCCCTTCCCTCGAAGACAAGGTCGTCCGCTTCGCCGACAAGGAGCGCCACCAGCTCTTCCTCGAACCCGAGGGCCGTCACACCGACGAATATTACATCAACGGCTGCTCGACCAGTCTGCCGTTCGAGGTCCAGCACGCCTTCATCCGCTCCATCCCCGGCCTGGAAAAGGCCGAGATCATGCGGGCCGGCTACGCGGTCGAGTACGATTTCAGCCCGCCCACGCAGCTCCGCCCGTCGCTTGAAACCAAGCGGGTCGGCGGACTTTTCTTCGCTGGGCAGCTCAACGGCACCTCGGGCTACGAAGAGGCCGCCGGGCAGGGACTCGTCGCCGGAATCAACGCTGCCCGGCAAATTCAAGGCAAATCAAGCCTGATCCTGCGCCGCGACCAGGCCTACATCGGTGTCCTGATCGACGACCTGGTGACCAAGGGCACCGAAGAGCCTTACCGGATGTTCACGTCTCGCGCCGAGCACCGGCTCTCGCTTCGGCACGACAATGCCGACCTGCGCCTGACCGAAACCGGGATCGAGATCGGCCTCGCCTCGCCCGAACGGGTCCGGAAACTCCGCGCCAAGCAGGAAGCCATCGCCGAAACCCGCCGCCTGCTCCAGACCGTGAAGCAGGATGGCACGCCCTGCGCCCATCTCCTCAAACGGCCCGACGTGGCCTGGGCGCAACTGCCCGCTCCTTTCCAGGCGGTCGATCCCGAAGTCGCTTCCCAGCTCGAAACCGAGATCAAGTACGAGGGCTACCTCCGCCGCGAGGAAGCCCATATCGAACGCAACCGCGCCGACGAGGATCGCACCATTCCCGACTGGATCAATTTCGATGCCGTGCCCGGCCTCAAGGCCGAAGCGCGGATCAAACTCAAGAAAATCCAGCCCCGGACCTTCGGCCAGGCCTCCCGCATTTCGGGCATCAATCCGACTGATGTCGCGCTGCTTCAAGTCCACGCCAAGCGGGGCAAGGCCGCCGCGCTTTTGCGCTGACCGCGATGAACACGACCCACTGGGACAGACTCAAGGCCCGGGCCGAGCGCATCATCGGCACCACGCAGGCCAACCTCCCGCCCGAAATCCTGGCCGAGGCGAAAAAGGTCCCGTGCCTTTTCCTGCCTTGGTGCGAGGACGACCCTGATTTGCTCGGCACCTACGCCGATTTCGCCCCCAACGAAGTCTCCGCGGCCAACGGCCCGATCATCCTTTACCTTGAGACAATCGACGATTTTTGCGACGACGAGGGTTCCTCGTTCGAAGAAGAAGTCCGCATGACTTATCTCCACGAACTCGGCCACCACTTCGGCTGGGATGAGGGCGATCTCGAGGCGAGGGGACTGGGCTAGAAGCCAGTCTCCGCTTTCACCCGCCTGCACGCTGGTGGTTACGAGGAAGTCCGGGCGGAACGCAATTGAGGCGCCATGCATTTTGGAGCGCCAGCCGCGTCCCTGTCCTCAGTGGAATCTTGCGGATAAGAGTGGGGCTTGTGCTCGCTTAGAAAGGACATCAGAGCGATCTCTTCCCTGTTATTTTCCGGCTGGATCAAGAAGCCGGTTTCCATACGGGTTGCTTTCATATTTTTTAGATGCAGGAATCCTACCAAGCTACTTTATACACAAAATACAGTAAAATCAATTTATTTTCGTCCCATGTCATCAAGGTACAGTGATCAAAAATCGACTTGCAAGGTCGTTATTCTTTAGTATAATAACTGCATGTCCAAGTTGCTTCAATCCATCCCGAGAACGGGTCGCGGCGCGGTGCGCGATCTGCCGAACCGGTTTGAGAAGCTCGCCCTCGATCTCGATCCCGACGTGGTCCAGGACGATCCCGACGGCGAAGCGCGGCCGAATCCGAAAACGATTTTTCTCGAGGACCACTCCGAGACCATCATCTCGCGCAACGACAGCCCCGACATCGGTTTCACCGCCGGCCTCAATCCCTACCGCGGCTGCGAGCACGGCTGCGCCTACTGCTACGCGCGGCCCTATCACGAGTACCTCGGCTTTTCCGCCGGGCTCGAGTTCGAGACGAAAATC
>JAJSLI010000120.1 GCA_021272315.1 Methylacidiphilales bacterium
AATAAGCGTGCCCAAGGGTGGGGATTGCCAATCGATGTTCCAATTTTTTGGGAAAGGTCGACGGGGAAGCTCGTGGTCGCGCCGCTGTGCCAGGTGTCTGCGATAAGCCTGGGTGAAACGCTGCGAAGCGGCGCTGAGCGCAACCAGATTTTCATGATGAAAGCGCGCCCAGACCTTTTGCTGCCACAAGCCGTTGAAGTTTTCGATGACCGCTTGGAAGCCAGTTTCCAAAGGTGGCGCAAAAACCGGAGTGACGCCCAAAGCCAGGCAGAAGCGCATGACCCGGCCGATCACATGTAAAGGGGTCAGACCTTACTATTGACACAATGTAAAGGGGTCAGACCTTACTATTGACACAAAGTTGCAGAAAAGAAGGAACAGATATTTTTTCAAGTCCTTGTTTTAAATCCTCGCTATCGCACTTTTCGCGCAGATCGCCAAGACAGCGGGGGTCGCGCGGCGGTAACGTGCGGCCATGGACGCCCCATCGCCAGACAGGTCCAGCAAGCCCACCCTCGCCCCGCAGACAATAAGGCCCGGCAATGCGCGGCTAAGACCAGCTAAGCGCAGCTATGTACCATCAAACCGACCATTTTCTTCGCGCGGAGCGGCAAATTTAAGCCAAATCAAACCAATTCAAGGCAAATCGCGCTTCATCGCGCCAAGTCCGGGCCTTTTATTTCCCTGCCGGGCGGAACAGCCATGCCCCTCCCGCACCCCTTGACTTCATTGAACCCTACCCTTGAGAATGGCTTCCACGAAGCCCTGAAATTAACGCCCGCAGGTTTCCAAGACACCGAGCGCCAGGCCCAGCGAGCGGAATTTCTCCCGCACGGCCTTGGCAAAACCGTGGCCCGGCTTGAAGATTCTGGTCGGGAAGGACGACGAAACGATGCTGCGCAGATGGTCGGGCGATTTCAGGTGCCAGAGCGCCAGCGCCTGGATGAGGATGTTGCCGATGGCCGACGCGTCAGCCGGCCCGGCGATTACCGGCAGGCCCGTCGTGTCGGAGACCAACTGGTTGAGCAGTTCGTTGTTCGATCCTTTGCCCACCACATGGAGCACTTCGATTTCCTGCCCCGTGAGCGCCTGCAACTGTTGCAGGGTTTCGGCATGGCCCAGCGCAAGGCTCTCGAGCACGGTCCGGATGATCTCCCCCGGTGTCGCGGGAACCGGCTGGTCCGTCTCGCGGCAGAACGCGGCAATCTTTTCCGGCATGTCTCCCGGTTCGCGGAAGCGGGGATCATCAAGGGCAATATGGGACTCCGAGGCGCCCGCCTCCCTGGCCAGGCGGGCGAGATCGTCGCAGGAATAGGTTTGCCCGGCGGCTTCCCACGCGCGGCGGCATTCATGCACGATGGAAAGACCGGCGGAATTTTTCAGAAATCGGATCGAGCCGCCCAGCCCCACCTCGTTGGTGAAGCCTGCCTCGCGCGCCTGACTGCTCATGATCGGCGCCTGGAGTTCCACACCAAATTGAGAGGAGAGATCGGAATTGAGGTAAGCCCACCGCTGTTCGGCCCGCGCAGGCACAGCGGCAATCGCCGCCGCCATGTCATGTGAGCAGGTTGCCACCACGCGGGTGTTCACCAGCGACGGGTACTTGCGCAAGGCGTCGACTACCGGCCCGAATGCCGTCCCGCTTGGCACCAGCCGCGGCAAAATCGAACCCGGCAGATCCAGCGCCGCCAGCACCTTGGGAGACCATGCATGGGTCTGCGGGTTGTAAAGCTGGGTCGTGCTGGCCAGCGATTCCTCGCATGCCGCCACGCCGCAAAACCGGGTATTCAGGTAGTCGGCGATCGGGAGAAAACGCTCCGCCTTCTGAAAAAGTGCCGGATCCGCCTGTTGGTCGGCCTCGATCTGAAAAAGGGTATGGAGCGGCATCAGCGGGATGCCCGTCTCGGCATAAATGGTGGAAAAGGGCAGCTTTTTCAGCAGGCGTTCCGTCTCGTCCCGGCCGCACTTGCCGCAGTTCGGCGACTGCAGCGGCTTATCCTCTCCATCAAGCAGCACGTAATCAACACCCCATGAAGAGGCGCTCAGGCCCGAAATCGGCAGGTTCAACTGCGCTGCCTTCTCGATTCCGGCAAAAATCTCCTTCTCCAGCGCCACCAAGTCCCAGCAAACATGGCCATTCACTTCTTGTGTCTTGTTTGGAAACCGATGGATTTCCGTCAGGCTCAACTGGCCTTTGGAAAGAGTGCCCAAAACAACCCGGCCGTTTTCACGGCCAAGGTCACATGCTAGATAATAGGTGGGATTCATAATTTAAATGTAAAATGTCAGATAAACGAAACGAATAAGCTGGAATGGTGAGGATTTAAAAACCGCCTTGGATCAAACTCATCCTCCCATGAAATTGGAGGGGGATGAAGATTGCCATGGGCTCGGAACAGGGCAGGTAATTAACAGGAGTCTCTGTCGATACGGTTACAACTATCTACCCACGAGCGTACAGCCGATTTGCGAAGAGTCAATGCAGAAAAGTGCCTCTATCCGCCGCTGGCTTCGTGTCTTGGGATTTATTACGAAATGGACCCTGTGATCTCCGCAAGGTCCTTGATTTTTGTCCAGGTATCACCCGACCATGAATTTCCAAAATCCTCCCGGCAAATGCACCCGCACCAGCGCCAAACCGACCCGTGGCAGATTCACACCCCGGCGATAAGCGACATAACGTTCCCTCCACTCAGGCCGGTACTTCCGCTTGAACTCGTACAGTGATTTATAACTGTAAATGTGGTCGAGATTGCGGAAAAGAAACTGCCCCAGTTTCTCTTCCGACACCAGTGGGGATGGTGATGGCTTCACGTTGGCAAGAGGAGCCACGCCGAGGCTGATATCGTAAATTCCCTCTCCACGAAAATGAGCAATCGATTCAACCAGCACAAAGTCCATGACGCTGCGGGTGTGCGGCTGGATTCGCATCATGTCCAGCGTTCGTCCGTTGCCCTGCGCAAAAGGCCGCCACGTGGCAAAGGCGAGAACTTGACCCGAGGCATCAAGCGCCACCCCTGCGCCATGACGACGGATCTCCTCCAACGAATAGGAACCCATATCAAAAGTCATTTCCCGCGTTTTTTTGCTCTCAAGCCAATGCTGGGAAATCAAGGCCAGTTGCCGCTCCAGCGACTCATCTTTCCCTTCGGCGGCGGAGTACCATCGGAAACGTAAGCCCAGCCGCCGTGCCCGGTTGCAGATCGTGCGCAGATTCTGAAAACTTCCCCCCTTGAGCTGGAAGCTGTCGGCGCGCAGACGGGCCTCCTCGCCCACCTTGAAAACCGACAATCCTGCCTCCTCATAAGCGTGGAGCAGGTCGCTGGTCACCATATAAAAGACCGGCTCCCAATCCTGTTTGCGGCAAAAGCGGACAAATTCCAAAATGGCCAGCGAACGGATGGCTGGATGGCATATTGGATCGGCCAGTGCCACGGCCAGATTGCCAGACAGCACATACGCAATCGCTGCCCGCCCGTCAAAGGCGAAGAAATAGTTCTTGTCCCCCAGCAACGCAAAGGCATGGAGCGGATCCTGCCCATAGGGTTCGATCAATTGACGCACCTTCTCGCGCTCATGTTGTTCGGAGGAGACGCATCGCCGCAACATGACCGGGCGCAGAACCAGCAGCAGCCCCATCACCGAAGCCGTCATGCCGCCAATCCGCAGGATCGAAAAGAGGTGCTGCGCATGAGCCGTCAGCGCCTCTTGGGTGCGGGTATCCTGAACCAGCACGAGTTCGGCAGCAGTCTGCAGGCAACCCAGCCAGCTAGGGTCCCCCACGTAGTCCTTGTTGAGCGCGTGGAGCCGTACCGTTCCGAAAATTAGCAGTGCCGCCATCGCCAACGACCAGATAATCACCGCCAAGCGTACCGACCCTTGGTCTGATCGGGCGGTGAAATGGCGATGCTGGGAAAGAAAAAGGCCGATCAGAGACAAGTTCACCAACCCCTGAGGCCAGATTACCGCCCGGCCCAAGTATAGCGCCGGCGAAATTGACAGCGCCCCGATAGTCAACAGCCACGCAGCCCGTTTGCCCCGGACCAGCCCCGAGGCCAAAAGGAAAAGCAAAGCCGAGGTCAGAAGCATCAGGAGGCGTCGTCCCTCGGAAATTTGGAACGGCATCCACATCCCCAGCCCGTAAATCAGCTTGGGCTCGTGCCACAACAACGCCGCCATGAAATTGAAAACCGCGGAAAGACGAACTGCCCACGCTAGCAAAACCACGCCCAGCGATTGTCGCAGCTGAATTTTTTGCTCAGCGAAGGGGTGCAGCCTCCTGATCAGGACGTCCCGACCGCCTTCTTGCAGCGGCACATAGCGGGAGGCAGCCGTCGTACTCATCGATCAATTGGTACCTTTGGATGGAATGGCCGCAGAAGCGGGCGCGTTGGCGAGCGGGGCGGTGACGGGAGCCGCCACCCATGTCACGCTTTCTCCCAATTGCCTCAGAAAGTCGGGACAGGCCGAATGGAAATCGTGCCAGGCATTCGGATAAACCAGCTTCTGATGCGGCACGCGCAACTTTTCGAGCCACGCCAACGAATCGGTCGGATCCCATCCCCCATGCCATTGCGCAACTCGTATTGACCCGAGATTTCCGGCAAAATCAGCCAGGGCAAACGTACCTGGGCCGGTCGGAGGAACATCCATCTGGTCGATCATGCGCAGGCCGTAACGGCCCCGGCTCACCGGGGAAATCAGCAACAGTCCTGCGATCCCCGGAGGTGGATTCGGCCCACCCGCCACCGCAATCGCCTGCTCCGCTCCCATCGAGTACCCACCCACAATCAATGGCGGCACTTGGCCGCCGAAGGGGGCCTTGGCGACTTGCGCAATTCGGGTGAAGTCGATCTGCAACGTCGGTAGGTCGTAGTCGGTCTTCGCATACACCGCGCAGTCGATTCCGATGATATCGAAGCCCTGTTCCTGCAATCCACGGCCAACCCTTTCCTCGAAATCGTCGCGCCAGCCCCCGTCACCCGAACCAAAAAGAATGATGGCTTTTGTTATCGGTTGCTTGGATGGAAACCTCAGCACCGTGAAATCACCCCGCTTTAGCGGTACGGTCAGCTCCTGCCGAGTCAGGTCTGTCGCTACTGGTGCGGGAGGCGATACTGGTTTCGCAGGAGGCCTCCCCCATGATTGATAACCTAATACCGTGACGCAAGTTACGATAAAAAGAAGATAGCTCCAAAAGACCCACCTACTGGTTGAGGAAGAAGAATCTTGTCTACCTGATAAAAGCATCCATTAAAAGACGGTGAACAAGAGAAAATGACTACAAGTTTGTAGGTTGATATCCTACAAATCCCAACTCCAATATTTGGATGGGTAAAGCACCCACTTTTGCCGGTCGTGAAGGCAATTTCAGAACCAACACTATTCGCAGCCGTCGTTCTTGTTAGGCTGGCATGCTGATGACCGCCTCAATCACCTGCTGAAGTTTTTCCAGCTTGTAGGGCTTTTCCAAGACCGCGGTAAAACCATATTTCTTGTGGTCGACCATCACAGGGTGGTCGAGATGGCCGCTGCTGGCGATGACCTTGGCGCTGGGATCGATCTTGATGATCGTGTGCACGGCATCCTGTCCACCCACGCCGTTGGGTATGATCAAATCCATGAGGACGACATCGAATGTCTGGGCGTTAGCCTTAGCCTTGGCAAACGCGGCGATGGCCTGCGAGCCATCGGTACAGGTCTTCACCTCATAGCCGAGGTGAGTAAGCATCCGGCTGACGATATCGAGAATCATCTGCTCATCGTCCATGAGCAGGATGCGCTTTTTCTCCGAAAGTTTGGGCAACGCGGTGGTGCCGGACCTGGCCAGGCCGGAGGCCAGAGGAGCATGGGCTGCCGGCACGTAGACCGCCACCGTGGTACCGACGCCCATGGTCGACTCGATGGTGATCGTGCCTCCCAGCCGCTGGATGGCCGAAAGCGCGGTGGTGAGCCCAAGCCCCTGCGAACCCTGACGCGTGGTAAAGTAAGGCTCGAAAACGCGGGGCACGATTTTATCCGGAATTCCGTGGCCCTGGTCTTGAATGCGCAGGCAGACATAGTTGCCCGGCTTAAGCGGAATCTCGAGGTTGTTCTTGAAATGGTCCTGCGAAATGAAATCGGCCGAGAGCCGGACGACGCCCTTGTCCATGGACTGGACGCAATTGGTCACGATGTTGCGGATGGCATGCGAGAAGGCATCCACGTCGAGTTCAAGTTCGGGCAGCTTGCGGTTGAAGCTGTACTCGGCGCGGACCATGGTGCCCTTGACCACCTCCGCGACGGCTTCCTGTACGATCGGTTCGAGGGCGACGCGGACGCGCGGCTGGTCGGAATGGGAGGTGAGGGAGAACATCTGCTCGATGAGATCGCGAGCCCGCTGCAACGCGCGCTCGATTTCGTTCAGCCGCACCGCGACGGCATTGGTCGGACCGTTGAGATTTTTTGCGATGGCGAGATTGCCGGCGGCGTTGGTCAGGATCTGGTCGAAGTCACGAGCCAAGCCCTCGACCATCCCTGCCGCCGTCACTTGGGTCGAGGCAAGCGCCAGCGCCTCCTCAAGTTGCTTCTGCTCGGTGACGTCATGCCCCATAAGCACGACTGAATCGATGCGGCCATCCGCTTCGACGATCGGGATTGTCTCGGTCTGCAAATGGAGCCAGGCGCCGTCCTTTTGCTGGACGCGAAATGCAGCCTGCTGGGTGATGCCTTGTTCAATAGCGGCTGTCAATGCCTGGGCCGCATAGTCTTTATCTTCCGGATGGACTTCGGTAAGCGCATAGGTGCCGGACAGCTCCTCCGGCTGATAGCCAAGGAGGTGGGTATAAGCCGGGTTGGTCCAAGTCCGGTTGCCTTGTCGGTCCATCAAGACGATGATGTCGGTGACAGTTTCGGCCATGACCTTGAAAAGGCGGCGCTGGCCGCTCCATTCGACTTCGGCTCGGGACCATTCCTCAAGGCTGCGGCGGCATTCGGCTACCTCTTCCTTGAGTTGCTTGTTTTCGTCAAGGGTATCGCTGCCGGAGGGGGTAAAGTTGGAAATCTTGGGCAGAGCTATGGTCTTGAGTGGATTTTCGACCTTGGCCGTGGCTTCCCGGGGCAGAATGAGGGAATCGTCGCCTTGCAGCTCAGGATGGCGGAAAACGATGGGTATCCGGGCCGCAGCAGGCTTGGTTTGGGAAGAAGAACCATCTTTCACAATGCTATCCTGCAACATACTCCTGGAGAGAGAATTTCGGAGCTATTTCTTTAAAAGGTTGTCTAATGGGTGGGATCGTTCCTATTTTATAGCAAAAAGCGTGCTTAATTTTCCTGCAATACAGGTAGTTTAGCTTCTTTAATTATGCAAGCCAAAAGCGAGAAGGCAAAAAGCCCCCCTCCACCTCAAAAAAGGATAGGCAATCTCCCACTTCCCGCCGACAATTCCCAGTCCAAGTTGAAATGGCCGTCGGGAATACCGACATGAGTCAGATGGTCACGATCAACGCTTGCTTCGATCAGGAGCCGACTTCCTTGCGCGCTTCTTCGGCCAGTGCAGTGGATAGATAGCGCTCACCCGTGCTGCAGCCGATGGTCACGATTAGCTTGCCCTTGTTTTCGGGGCGCTTGGCGACTTGGATGGCGGCATGGACGTTCGCGCCGGTCGAGATGCCGACGAGAAGGCCTTCTTCCTTGGCGAGGCGCCGGGCCATAATGAGCGCTTCGTCGTTGGTCACGGTGATGACCTCGTCGACGGCCTTGAGGTGAAGATTACCGGGGACAAAGCCAGCACCGGTGCCTTGTATCTTGTGGGGGCCGGGCTTGAGCGGCTCGCCCTTGAGAGTCTGGGTGATGACGGGGGAATCCTTTGGCTCAACCGCGATGGCCTTGAACCCGGGCCTGCGCGGCTTGATCACCTCCGCGACGCCGGTAATCGTTCCGCCGGTACCGACCGCAGAGATGAGGATATCGATCTTGCCGTCGGTATCTTTCCAGATTTCCTCGGCGGTTGTCTTGCGGTGAATTTCCGGGTTGGCCGGATTTTCAAACTGCTGCGGGATGAACGCATTCGGCGTCTCCTCAAGGATGGCCTTTGCCTTGGCAATGGCGCCCTTCATGCCTTCCGCCGCGGGGGTAAGGACGAGTTTCGCGCCCAGGAGCGCAAGCAGCGTACGCCGCTCCAGCGACATGCTCTCCGGCATGGTCAAAATCAACTTGTAACCCTTCGCCGCAGCGACAAAGGCGAGCGCGATGCCGGTGTTGCCCGAGGTCGGCTCGACAATCACGGTGTCTTTGGTGATCTTGCCCGCTTTTTCGCCCGCCTCGATCATGGCGAGGCCGATACGGTCTTTCACGCTGCCCAGTGGGTTGAAAAATTCCGCCTTGAGCGCAATCGTTGCGTCGAGACCTTCAGTCACGTGGTTCAATCTGATGAGGGGAGTCCGGCCAATGGTTTCGAGGACACTATTGTAGATGGGCATATAGGAGGGGGAAGAAGGGTTGTTTACTGTTTCGATAGACAATACAAATATGTCTCCGCGACGCAACCCTGTTTTTAAGATCAATTTTGGCTCGGATTTTCCATCCGATGTCCGATCATCTCCGTAAGGGTGGGCAGAATCTTTCCCGCCGACCCGTAACAACAGGCGCTGAACGCCGCCTCGTCCATTTCGCTGCCCGGTTCCAAGTTCACCAGGAATGAAAAGGCGCGGGACCGCCCGAAAATCTGATCGGCGGGCAGAACGGCGCCGGAAGTCCCGACCACCACGGCGGTGTCGGCGGTGCGCAGGTTCGCGGCCAGTTCGTAGAGGACTTCGTAGTGCGGCGCGGCTTGGCCGAAAAAAACTACGCCCGGCTTGACCGTCTTCTTTTTCCGGCAACGGGGACAGCCCGCATGGTCGTAGGCGGCGGGCGCGATTTCCCATTCAAAGTCGCAATCGACACAATGCATGAGGAGAACGTCTCCATGGAGATGGATCACCGGATGGCAACCGGCCCGTTCGAGCAAACGATCCACATTCTGTGTGATGACGTAAACGCGCCCCGGCCATCGTTTTTGCCATTCGGCGACGGCAAGATGGCCGGGATTCGGCTTCGCCCCGGCAGCCGCGATCCGGCGCGCGTCATAAAAGGCGTGCACCGCGTCGAAATTCTCTTCCCAGGTCGAATAGTTGCACACTTTTTCCAACGGCATGTCTTCCCAGAGGCCGTGGGCGCCGCGGAACGTCGCCAGACCGCTTTCCGCCGAGAGTCCCGCCCCGGAAAAGACGATGAGCTGCGGATTTGCACCGTGGAACGCGGACATCGCTTGTAGATTACCATTTCCTTTTCTCTTTTTCAGTTCTTTTCATTTTGCCAATCAAGCGCGAGCCGCCAATTTCCGCTTGATTTGCAATTATATATCGATATCTTTCGATTAATGAATATTGAAAAATCCGCCAATGCGTTCAAGGCCCTCGCGCATCCCCACCGTTTGGCTATTTTCCTGCGCCTCGCCCATTGCTGCCAACGGCATGGCTGCGATGCGGAGGAATGTTCCCGGCTTTGCGTGGGAGAATTGGGCAGGGGTCTGAAAATCAGCCAACCCACGATCTCGCATCATCTGAAAGAACTGACCCGCGCGGGCCTCATCCGCACCCGCAAATGTGGCCAGAGCACCGAATGTTGGGTGGCGGAAACGACCCTCGACGATCTCGCCGATTTTTTTGTCAAAGCCAAGAAAATCTGACCGACCAACCGGCATCAGCATGAACACCCATCCCTTTAAAATCCTGTTTCTCTGCACGGGCAATTCCGCCCGGTCCATTCTCGGCGAATACCTCATCCGGCGCATTACCCCCGGACGTTTTGAGTCCTTCAGCGCCGGAGCCAATCCCACCGGCCATGTCAATCCCATCGCTCTCCGTGTCTTGAGGGAGAATTTCAAAATCGATGCTTCCGATGCCCGCAGCAAATCGTGGAGGGATGATAAGGACGTGGTTTTCGATTTTGTTATTACGGTTTGCGACAACGCCAAAGAGAGTTGCCCGATTTGGCCCGGACAACCGATTATCGCCCATTGGGGTTCACCGGACCCGGCCCATTTTGAAGGAACCGAGGAAGAGACGTTCAAGATGACCCTGCAGGTGGCGATGCAGATTCACCGCCGCCTTGAACTTTTTTGTTCCCTGCCTTTGGAAAAGATGGAACGGCTGAAA
>JAJSLI010000138.1 GCA_021272315.1 Methylacidiphilales bacterium
AACCCTGTTCCGCCACATACAGAATCGCGTTCAGCACCTGCAGGTTGGTCAAACTTACGTTGCCGCGCTGAACAGGCAGACTGTCTTTGAAGCGTGCATACTGCTCTTCCGTGATTTCCATACTACAAAACATTTTACCACCTTATTGTTCTAATAGTGTGAACACGCCCTAGAAGCACGAGCCAAGCCGCTGTGTCGGGTCAATCGATTCTGGGAAAAGCCGGCTGTGTCTTAGGCGCGAACTTTGCTGGAAAGCGGTTGCCTCTGGAATACCTTTGTCACCATCGGCAGCGCGGCTACTCTCCTCGAGTTGGTCTGCTCCGAGGTCCCGGATGTGGTTCTTTCGATAACGCGCGCGCTGGCCGATAACGATCTGGCGCGCACCTACGCTCGGTTGCCGAACGTCGACTTTTCACGCGACATCCTGGCCCATCAAGCGACAAAGACTGTTGGTGCTTCGCGATGCTGGATGCTGGCTCGGGGTGGGCGGACGTTGGCAGCCCTGATCGCGTGCTCGGCCTTCTTGCCAAAAACATGAGGCAGCCGGCTTGGCTTCGTCAAATACCTGGCGTGTCGCCACGAGTCCGCACATCGCGAGAAATTGAGAAATGACAGTAGAAATGCACGTGGGCGTAATCCTTGAAGTCCGGGACGCGGCTTTGACCGGGCACCTGACAATGAGCGACAAGGGACGAAGAGCCATTGGAAAGTCTACCCGCGGTGCCAGTCGCCCGACATCAGATATCTGGACAACGCCGGCCGGCCCCGCAAGCGTTCACGCTAAGCCGCTCAAGTCACGGCAATTTTCAGCATCTCGGACAAAGCGGCGAATCCTGGCCCGAAGCGTGCACTCTCAGCGACATTGAGCAGGAGGAAGTCATGTTTGATAAAAGGCTTTTGTCTTCACGCAGTTTACGAATCGTTTCGGCGGCCGCGCTTGGCATAGCGCTGGCAGTTTTGGGCGCCAGGGTCTTCGCCGCGCAGGACAAGTACACAGTGCGCGTGCCAAATGGGCTCGCATTTTCTGACTTCAGGGGGTATGAAAACTGGCAGGTTGTCGCCGTCAGTCAGACTGAAGAGTTGCTCAAGGTGGAGGTCGCCAATCCGACGATGATTGCCGCCTACCGGGCTGGCATTCCAGACAACGGCAAGCCTTTTCCCGATGGCTCAAGGGTTGCCAAAATCGAGTGGAAACCGAAAAAAAGTACGGAGGCCCCTTTTTCTGTGAGGGTACCGGACACCTTACAAGACGTTTTCTTCATCGAGAAGAATAGCAAGAAATTCCCTGACACAAAGGGATGGGCATACGCCGCGTTTGACTATGATCCCGCGTCGGACACGTTCAAGCCCGATGCGACCGGCGTCGTCACTTGCGGGTTTGCCTGCCACACGAGAGTGGCGGCCAGGGATTATATTTTCACTGCGTACGGCAAGAGGTGAGCGGAGTGAGCTCGAATCCTCTTGATGTCATCCCTGACGAATTACCGTTCGATGTGCCCTATGGGGTCCCGATATCACTAAACGAGGCCGAGGCGGTCATTCACGCCGCCGTGGCAGAGGCCAGAAAGCGGAATTGGAAGATGAACGTGGCAGTAGTCGATTCCGGCGGCAACCTCGTCGCCTTTCAACGAATGGACGGTGCGATGCTTGCCTCCATCCAGATTGCGGAACACAAGGCGCGAGCCGCCGCCGCATTCCGGCGCGAAACAAAAGTCGTCGAAAACGGCGTCCAGCTTATTCATCTCAACTATCTGCTCGCGTTCGACGGAATCATTACGTCGAGGGGCGGCATTCCACTGATCGAGCGGGGCAAGATTATCGGCGCGATCGGTTGTTCCGGTGGTACCGATTCGCAGGATGAGGTGGTCGGCAAGGCGGGGGCGGCAGTGGTCAACCAATCGGTTTCCGAGACAAAAAAATAGACAGGAGGATGCCATGACAACTGCAAGCGCAGTCACGAAGCCCGCACAGATCCGGCGGGCCCGGCGGTCGCCCGCTTATTGGCGCGTTACGATCGATAACCCACCGATCAACGTAATGGGCCCGGAAATGGTCCGGCAGTTTCAGGAATTCATCGGCGCTCTCGAAGCCGACGAGCACGTCAGGGTCGTGGTCTTTGACAGCGCGGTCGACGACTACTTCCTGAATCACTCCGATTTCACAGCCAGGATTGAGGAGCTGACCTCGATGCCGGCGGGCCCCACAGGGCTGCCGCCCTGGCCGGACTTTCTCGTGCGTCTGACGCGCGCGCCGGTCGTCTTTATCGCCCTCATCCGCGGCCGGGCGACAGGCAACGGCAGTGAGATCGCGCTCGCCTGCGACATGAGTTTCGCAAGCCGCGAAAAAGCCATCCTCTCGCAATGGGAGGTGGGCGTCGGGATGGTCGCGGGCGGGGGCCCCATGGCCCGGCTGCCCCGACTCATCGGCCGAAACCGCGCCCTCGAGGTGCTCTTGAGCTCCGAAGACATCGGGGCAGACCAGGCCGAGGCCTGGGGCTACGTGAATCGCGCCCTGCCCGACGCCGATCTGGACGCGTTCGTCGAGGCGCTCGCGACCCGGATCGCCGGGTTCGACAAATGGGCGATCGCAAACACCAAGCGCCTGCTCAATACCAGCCTGCCGCCTGAGGTCGAGCTCGGCGCCGGGTGGGACGCGTGCATTGCCTCGCTCGGGCGACCCGCCGCCCAGGATGGGATCAAAGCGCTGATGGCGCGCGGCTTCCATAAGCCGGGGGATGTCGAAAATCGGCTTGGATACTACTTGGGTCAAATTGCGCTCTAGTGTCCCGTCCCATTTAATTATTTACAATACCGGCAATTCGTGATTCAATGATGGTATGTTTGCTCGTGCTGCGGCATTGGCCATCGGCGAAGAACAGAGGAGTCGGCTGGAAGAGTTGCTGCGGACTGGGTCCACGC
>JAJSLI010000155.1 GCA_021272315.1 Methylacidiphilales bacterium
AAGCCGCGGCCCAGCAGGTGACCATCGCCGCCGAAGCCGAAGGCAAACGCATGATCGTCATCAAGCAGGCCGAGGCGGTCGCGGCCGAGGCGGAGGCCAAGAAAATTTTGGTCATCAAACAGGCGGAAGGTTCCGGCATCAGGGCCGTCCTCGAAGGCCGCGCCGAAGGTTTCCGGCAACTGGTTGCCTCCGCCGGCGGCAATGCCAGCGAGGCCGTCGTCGTGTTGGTGGCCGATCAGCTCCCCGGCATGATCGACTCCCAGATGAAGGGCATCTCCAACCTAAAGATCGACAAAGTCGTCGTCTGGGGCGGCGGCGAGGAAGGAAAGGGCGGCATTTCGCATCTGCTCAAGGACCTGATCACCGGCCTTCCGCCCGTCACCGAGCTGGCCCGGGCCGCCGGCATCGACCTGCCGCCGGTCTTGGGGCAGGTCACCTCATCCATCGCCCCGCCTGCAACGCCTGCGGCGGAGCCGCCGCCTGCGCCCCCGCCGGCAAAACCAGAAAAGCCGAAACAGGGGATGCCGTAATTTTTTGCAATTGGTCCTGACCAAAGCAGTATTCTTTTATGGCGAAGCGTAACTGCCGTCCGCCAGGACTGAACCTCGATAAGACCCTCCTCGCTGAACTTGCCGCGCTGGAACTAGCAGACCTGCGCCGCCACCTGCGCACGGTCGACGAGTCCGCGCTGCTCAACTTCGCGGCCACCGATTATCTCGGCCTGAGCCGCCATCCTGCCCTGATCGAGGCGGCGCGCCGGGCGACGTCGGAACGGGGCACGGGAGCGGGCGCGTCGCGGATCGTCACCGGCACCGATTCCGCCGTCCTCGCGCTCGAGGAACAACTCGCCGCGTGGAAGGAAAAGGAGGCCGCGCTCGTCTTCAGCAGCGGTTACGCCGCCGCGCTCGGCACCATCCCCGCCCTCGTCGACAAGGGCGACACTGTCATCCTCGACAAGCTCGCCCACGCCAGCCTGATCGACGCCGCGCGGCTCAGCGGCGCGACCCTCCGCGTCTTCCCGCACAACCAACTTCAAAAGCTCGACGCGTTGCTCCAAAAAATTTCCACCACGCGCGGCGCGGGGCGCACTCTCATCGTCACCGAGTCGATTTTCTCCATGGACGGCGACACCGCGCCGCTGCGCGAGTTGGTCGAACTCAAGGATCGCCATGGCGCGTGGCTCCTGGTCGACGAAGCCCACGCCACCGCCCTTTACGGCACGACCGGCGCGGGCCTCATCTCGGAGGCGGGGTTGAGTTCGCGCGTCGAGATTGTCATGGGCACGCTGAGCAAGGCGCTCGGCAGCGTCGGCGGTTACATCGCCGGCTCGCGCCCGCTCATCGACTGGCTGGTCAATCGTGCCCGCAGTTTCGTTTATTCGACCGCCCTGCCGCCAGGCGTCATCGCCGCGAGCCGCGTCGCCGTCGATCTCGCGCGCGGTCCTGAGGGCGCGGCTCTCCGCGCCCGGTTGCGCGAAAATATCGCGCGCTTTCATGCCGGCCTGCCCGCCGCGTGGAAAAAACAGGCCCTCTCCGCCAGTGCCATCCAGCCGCTCATTTGCGGCGAAGCGGCGGCGGCCCTCTCGCTGGCTGTGGCTTTGCGCGAACGCGGTTTCCTTATCCCGGCAATCCGTTACCCGACCGTTCCCCGGCACGCGGCCCGTTTGCGCGTCACTCTCAGCGCCGCCCATGCGTCGAAGGAAATCGACGCGCTTAATGAAGAACTGGCTTCCATTTATTCCTCCCGCAGTTAGAAGAACCTGAATCCATTCCCTTAACTATGTTCTCCATTCCAAAACACTGGACCCGCCACGGTTTGATTCTGCCCCGCCAGACGAACGAAACAGTTTCCAGTGTCAGCGGCGATCCCTGCGTGGTCTGGGATGAGGACATTCAGGGCTGGCGCATGGTTTTCTTTTACAGCCCGCCGGGTCATGCCCAAGCCGTTTGCCTCAATCGCGAGGACCTCGGGCCTGGCCATTGGAAGCTGGAAGGTCCGCTCCCGGTAGTGAATCCCCAAGCCATTCACGGAAGCGGATTTCACAAGCCTTTCATCGTCATGGACCCTTATGCGCCGAACATGGCGGCAAAAATCCACGGCCGCTACTGTCTGCTCGTTGTAACCGAAGGCGATCATAAACTCGTCCAACGCGCCTGGTCCAACAAACTTGCCGGACCATGGGAGTTCGAGCCTGACCTGATCATTCCTCCGGGGGAAAAGGGTGCGTTTGATGAAAAGCATACCGATGCCGTGACCGGCTACTACTTCCCCAAGCGCGAGGAATTCCTCTATTTTTACATGGGTTATCCGAAAGCGGCGCAGCCCCGCAAGATCAGCCCCTACGGTTCCGCCCAGGCTGTTGCCACACAAAAACTTGGTGAAAAATTGGCTGCAAAACAAGGTATCGTTCTCGAACCCTGCCAGCAGGTCAGGCATTGGGCTTCCGGATGGGTGGGCGGCCTCCAGATTCTGCCCGGCTCGGAGCATCGCTGGATCGCCGTTCTGAATGCATCGCCCACCGCACCCGATCCCACCAAGAACGAAGTCTGGACGGAAGAGCCGCCGCCGAGCCTCGGTGGTTTTGCTTATTGCGAAGAGGAATGGCCGGTGCGCAACTGGCACTTTTATCCCGAACCTATCGAGTGGATTCAAGACATCCCGCCCGAGGCATTGGCCGCAGGTGAGGGTTGCAACCTATGGAGACAATTCATACATCTTCTGCCCGATGGCCGCGCCGCTCTTTTTTACAACAGTGGTTATTATGGTCGCGAGCAACTCTACCTCAAGATTGGTAAAAAAAGCTGATCTCGCAACTTAGGCTATAGATCGCTCTGGATATCTTTTAAAAATGAACGCTCCCGGTTCGGCAGCGTCCAAAGAAGAAGTGTCAGCCTGCTTTTTTTGTCAGAAACACTTGATGAACCGCGATTAACCATCCAAGTCTCGGAGGAGAATCACCCGCGGAAAACACCCGGGTTGTTCGCCTGCGGCTCTTCGGATAAGCTCATGCTCATGCCCACCCTGATCGGAAAAATCGAGCCCGGCGACGTCATCGGACGTTGCCGCATCATCCGCGAGATCGGTCGCGGCGGCGTGGGCACCGTCTATCTCGCCACGCACCAGACGCTGCAGATCGAAGTCGCGCTCAAGGTCCTTTCTCCCTCCCTTTCGCTCGACAATCCCGCGCTGGCCGAACGGTTCATCCGCGAATCGCAGCTTGCCGCGCGCATCCACCATCCCAACGTCATCTCCGTCATGGACGCCGCGCATGACGAGGCCACCGGGCTCTACTTCATCGTTCTCGAATACGTCGGCGGCGGTTCGCTTTCCTGGCATCTGCGGCACGGCCCGCTGCCCGAGGCCAAGGCCCTCCACATCATCGCCGGCATCGCCCAGGCCCTTGTCCTTGCCGAGGAAAACCACATCGTTCACCGCGACATCAAGCCCGACAACATCATGCTCGACCTTCGCGGCACGGCAAAGCTCTCCGACCTCGGCCTCGCCAAGCACGTCATCGACTCGCGCACCAGCCTCACCCTCGGCGGCTCCTACATGGGCACGCCCGCCTACATGAGTCCCGAGCAGGCCCGCGACGCCAAGGTCGCCGACACCCGCGACGACATCTACAGCCTCGGCGCCACCTTCTACGAATGCCTCACCGGCGTGCCGCCCTTCCAGGGAGAGACGCCTTACAACATCATGAGCGAAGTGCTGACCAAGCCCTCGCCCATCCCGAGCGCGCTTCAGCCCAAAATCTCCCGCTCCTCCGACCTGATCTGCCGCAAGATGATGGCGAAAAATCGCGACCTCCGCTACGCCAGCGCGCGCACCCTCGTCCAGGACCTCCAGCTCGCCCAGACCCTCGGCGATTCCGGCCTCAACCGCCTCGAGGCCGCCAGCTTCGATCTCGATTCCGCCCGGGCACGGCAGCAGGCCTCCACCTACGGGATCGAAACTTCCGCCGACGGCGTGGCCGTCGTTCCCGAAATCCCCGGCGACTCGCAGGCCGGCCCGATCCATCTCCCCCCGGTGGGGCCTCCGCGCGCCTCCGACCGCGGTGTCTTTCGCGCCGCCATCCTTCTCGTCATGCTGGTCACCCTCGCCGTCCTGCTCCTTGCGCGGTTCGGCCCGCAACCACCCTATCCGTTCGCCAAAAAAATGTTCGCCTTTGTCACCGGAAATCCCGGGGCTGCCCCGTCACAAAAAAGCGAGCCCGTGAATAACCCCACTCCGGCGGCAACACCCGCTCCAGCGCCGGAACAAAATCCGGCGACCGTCCCGGCAACGCCACCGGCGGTGGTTCCGATTCCCGTTGCGCCGGTCGCGAATGAAAATCCCCAGCCCGCGTTCGTCCCGCCCGTTGCGCCGCCGGCCAACCCGGGCGGTGTCACCAACGCCGTGCCCGCCGTTCCCGTCAATCCCGCGCTGCCGCTCGGCCCGTCGCCGGCCCTGCCCGTCGCTCCCGCCACCGCATTCGAGGCCCGGGCCGTCGCCGAGAGCAGCCTGGGCAACATCGTCACCGATGCAACCGGCCAGGCCGAGCTTCTCCGGGTCGTCGGCAGGCGCGACTCCTCCTCCGCCACGCCCACCACCTGGACCTTCTATTTTTACGATCAGAGCGTCTCGACCACTCACGCGCGCATCGTCACCGTCACCGACGGCAAGGTCGTCAAGAACGACTCCGACCTCCTCGACAGCGTCCATTTCCTGCCCTACGTCCTCTCCTACAGCGAAAAGGACGCCATGCCCAATGACAAGCTCGTCACCGATTCCGCGCAGGCGCTCGCCACCGCCGAAACGCTGCTGCCCCCCAGCCTCACGCCCAGCGCCACCCAGTTTGAGCTCGAGCAGAAAGACTCTGTCCCGATGTGGAAAATCACCCTCTGGGCCAGGGACCCCAAGGGCGACGAAAAGCAACTCGGCACCGTCGCCATCCTCGCCGAAAAAAACGTCGTCAGCCGCTACGATTTGAACCTCGACAGCGTTATTCCGCATTAGAGCTTGATAGAAAATAACTTAGACCTTGTTTTTAATTCCACTTCGGAAGGAAAAGACCGGGTATTGCCAGCCCCCGAGAGGCTCTACGGGGGAGAAAGCGGCAGACTGCGAATATAACTTAAATCGCGTTGAATTCACCGTGTAACCTTTTCATCTTGAGAGCGTCTGCTTCTTGGTGATCCCAATGACGCCCCCACAAGACCACCACTCCCATAATGACGGCTTACCCTCGATGAAAAGATGATCGCTCCCATCCTGCTTTACTGGGATATCTTATCGCTATGCTCGTTGCGGAAAGTCCAACCCCGGATGAACATCTTGTGGCGTCCACACTTGCGGGCGATGAAAGCGCCTTCGGCGAACTCACCCGCCGTTACAAGAGCCGCGTTTTCGGCGTCGCTTCCCGTTTTGCCCACGACGCCGCCGAGCTCGAAGATATCTGTCAGGACGTTTTCATCCAGGTCTACTTCAAGCTGCGGCAGTTCCGCCGCGACTCCCCCTTCGAGCACTGGGTCATGCGCATCACCACGTACAAATGCTACGATTACCTGCGCAAACGGCGGCGGGACAAATCCGGCATCTCGGTCGATGCGCTCCTCGAGTCGGGCTACGAGCCGGCCGCTCCGGAAACTCCCCCTGCGCACCCGGATCTGGAACGCCTTCATGCCGCCCTGGCTCAATTATCGCCCAAGGAACGCCTCGTCATCACCCTGCTTGAGCTTGAGGATCGAAGCGTCCAGGAAATCGCCGGGCTTACCGGCTGGAGCGTGGCCAACGTCAAAGTCCGCGCTTTCCGGGCTCGTGCTGCCCTGCGTAAACTTTTGGAGCTGGGAAACAAGGAGGATAAAAAATGAATGAACCCAACCGCAACCCCGATCCCGACCTGGAACTCGACGCACTCTTCGCCCGCGCGCGCGCGCAGCGGCCCGATACGTCCGCCGCCGAGTACGCCTTCGAAACCCGCCTCATGGCCCGCCTGCGTGAAAAGCGCCGCCCGGACCCCGAATCCATCTGGGCCTCCGTCTCCTGGAAACTTTCCCCGATCTTCGCCGCGTGCGTGATTGGCCTCGCCATCTGGCACGGCCAGGTCGTGAGAGAGACCGAGGCGGCGGAACAGATGGTCTACGTGGCCAACCCCACCACTTTTGAGAGCTTGCACAGCCTCAATTGATTTATGAGTACCCAATGGAAGGCCGTTCTCGGCGTCATCCTCATTTTTGTCCTGGGCTTTGCCTCGGGCGTGGTCAGCTCGTCCATCTTTGCCCAGCGGAAAATGGCCGCGTTCCTGCAGCGGCCCGGCGTGGCCATGATGAATGCCATGGAACAGCGCCTGACGCGAAACCTCGACCTTGATGAGAATCAAAAACAGTTGATTCACCACTATTTCATGGAAAATCTACGGCAGCACAAGCAACTGCAGACTCTGATCCAGCCCCAGGTCCAGGAACTCAACCACGCCACCATCCAACAAATCCGCGCGGCGTTGCGTCCCGACCAGTTGACGCGCCTGGACCTGAATCTCAACGAACTTCACAACCGCTTCACGGAATTCGTCTCGAATCAGGACGTGGGTAATCCGCCTCAGCCCGTACCCCAGCCCAACGCCGCTTCCACGAATTCTGCCCCGGCCTCTCCGCCCGCAACGCAGTAGCGGTTCTCAGAGATTCAAAAGTTTCCCCGTAAATCGGGCAAAGGCGACAGGCCTTCCTTACGCAATTCCTGATCGGAATTAAGCCCGCTTCATTTTTTCGAGCTGGTTGTCCGTCTGGCAACTTGGTGTCAAAAGTTGGGAGTGAATCTCTTAAAATATTTATTAAATTTTTACCTGTATTATTCAGCAGAAAATATGATTGACGTAATTTTGATGAATATTTAAGGGTTTTTTGCGCAAACAAGAGACCGGTTCCTCGTTTGCCTGTTTGGTGTTGAGGTTTGACCCAAGGAGGAGAAAAGAGATGAAAGTACTCGCCCTGTCAGTCGCCATCGCGCTCTCGTTTGGCTTAAACCAAACGGCCTTGGCAACCTGCTATTGTTGGGTCGATGCAAGGACGGGAAAGCCAGTCCCCACCGCGCCATTGAGCGGGGCAAACACTGTAGGTGAACCTCGCCATGCGGCTGAGGCAGGCGTTGCCCTGATGGATGGGGGGAATCCCAACGCCCACCGCGCCACCAACTCAAAGACAGGCGAAGTTTACGTTACGTACAATGGGCATTGCTGGTTCAATGAGAAGACCGGAGAGCCGGTACTCAGTGCGCCGCTGGCTCCGGCCAATCTTGTCAGCGATCCGGATAAGGCGGGAGACGCCGGCATTATTCAGATGGATGCGTTGAATCCCAACGCTGAGCACGCCACCAACCTGAGGAATGGCCAGGTTTACGATCGCGTGCCCTGTCAAGAGCCAGGGCAGCAACCAAACCTCAACTTTAACCTCCACTTTACACCGGTGCCCGAAGGCGGGAGCTTTAGTTCCGGCTTGGGCGATCCCCCTCAGTTTGGGTACGAACCCGGACCTCCCGTCCGCACGAAGATATCGCACGACGGGGAAACCGAGACGCAATATGACGCGAAAGGCGTTGTCACGGACGTTGTCAAATTCAAAGATAAAAAACCGTCGGCCATCTCCTATTACGAATACTATGAAAACGATTTAAATGATGCGGGCTATGAGGTCGATTTTCATTTCTTTAAGGAGCACACGGCTGAGATCTATTATACCGAGTTTGACGATAACGGCGATGTTGTGGATGAGGAACGTGAAACCATCGACAGTGAGGGTTATGTTGTGTCGGATGAATATTACGACCCCGATGATCAAAAGTGGCATGAAATCAATCTCTTCGAAACCACGGTGGGCGATGACAGGGGTGCCGCTTTAGATGAAGCGGATACCTACGCGATGAGTACGGAAGAGGTCCATGTGAACGCGAATCCGGAGGCTTTCAGTTCCAGGTACTTTGATGAAGCGATCACGCGGCTACCCGATAACACGGACAAGGGCTTTTACATCAGCGCGTATGGCGGAGCCAACCTCTATCAAAACTACAACGGCAACAGGTATCACTACGATGACATGGGCGAGGAGTATGTGTACAATGCCACCCATTCGACCAATTATGCCGGCGGCACCGGCGGGGTGACGGTGGGTTACGATTTCCGTCCTTTCGACGTTTCTGGCCTGCAGTTGCAGCCGGGGGTTGGCCTGGATGTCGGCTATTCGGGAGGCAGCCAGAAGGTGACCTATGGCAACCCGGATATCTACATCCGTTACAACGAGACCGATGTTCCGGTGATCTTCTACGGCAAACTCGGGGTCGACACGCACACGCCTTTCCAGCCTTACATTATCGCGGGCCCCGGCTTCGATTTTAGACACGAGGATTCCACGCTGGTGCTGCCCTCGCCCGAGAGTTCCGTCGATTTGGGCAGTACAACGGTTGTTATTCCGGCTTTTAAGGAAGGCATTGGCCTCAAATGGAGACTGACCCAGGGAATGTTTATCTACGAACAGTCCACGGGCTCTGAATATCTTGATCCCAAACAAACAATCTTCAATGCCGGGGATAAGCCGATCAACTGGACTCACAGCATGGGAACCAATTTCCGATTCAGTCAAGAGTTGGGAATAGGATTCCGCTTCTAGAGGGAGATTCTCCGGGGACCGTCCGAAGATTCCCCGTGATGGCATCGCCGTGGGGCTTTCAAAAAGCGGGCGGCGGGATCAGCATCGCCAAGCCTCTCCGAACATGACTCGGCCAAGTTTCTCAATCTTCTCCCTGTTGCCGGCGCGGCTCTCGACGATGTCCCGGGCTTTTTTGTCGGCGTACCACTTGAGGAACAATTCGGTGCTCTGGAGCTGGAACCGTTGGCGCTCCAATTCGAGCTTTTGATCGTACTGCGCGAGTTTTTTGTTGCTCTGCTCGATTTTTTTGTCGTTCTGGCTCAGCCTCGCCTTGTTGAAATCGCTGGCCCGCAATTCGACGATCGGGCGCACCATCTTGAGCACCTCCTCGTCGCTCGCGGTTTCGAGGATGGACATGATCCGTCCGCCCGCGATGGCCGCGCTCCCGTCGGCGATGCTCCCGCCCGCCGCCTGCCCCAGCTTCAGCGCGTACTCGGAAAGTTCCTTGAGATTCTCGATCTGCAGGCGCTCCCGGCGCCACTCCTGGTAGCCGCGATTCCGCCAATGGGCGATGACATGCCGGCCCACCAGTTGCCCGTCCCATTTTTCGTCGAGGATGGCGCGGACCTCGGGCTGGGCGTTGACCCAATCGGCGATCTCCTGCATGATGTGGCCCGCATCGATTCGACGATTGATTTCGGTGCGTATCTCGTACGGCAAAGACCTGATCTTGCCTAACTGACCATTGTGCTTGGGCTTGCTCCCGGGTTTGGATTTCATGGTCGATTACTCCGTGGAAAAAACGGCATTTATCCCCGCACTTTAACCTTCCCCGGCCCCCGCTGTCTTGGCGTCCTGCGCGGCTTTCGCATAGAGACTGTCCGAAGATTTCCCGTGGCTGCGAAAGAAAACAGTTCGGGCATCTCCTTGCGCCGCCCACTTTTTAGTGTTAACAGGCACTAGAACTCATTGCAAAAGTCTCCTGAGGCAAATCCAGGCACAGGCGAGATGGAGCAGGGCCTCGTACATGAAGGCGTAGCGCTCGAAGCGCTGGGTGATGCGGCGAAAACCGTTGAGCCAGGCAAAGAATCGTTCCACGA
>JAJSLI010000001.1 GCA_021272315.1 Methylacidiphilales bacterium
GAACGGTCCCTCCCATTTTTTGGGCGATTTCCAGGGTGTCCGTGAGCCGCCGGTGTGTCTCGGCCAATATCTTGTCCGGCGCTTCCTTGTTCGTTCGGACATAAACCACGTACCACTGGGCGTTAAGCTGACTGGCCAGTCGCGCCGTCTTGCGCAAAAGCGTTTCTGGGTGGGGGCCGCGACTGCTGATGGCCACCATCACCTTGGCCATGGAGCTGGGCTTGTTGCCGTCGGGCTTGAGCAACCGTTGGCGACGATCCAGAAAATTAGCGACTTCACTGAAGGTGATCTCCCTCAACCGGGTAAGATTCGGTTCCGTGAAAAAATTTCCCATGGCCCGTTCCACGCGGTCGAGGGGATAGATTTTTCCCGCCTTAAGCCGCTCGATCAGGTCCTCGGCGGAGAGGTCGATGTTGATGATCTGATCGGCCTGGGCGACGATGGTATCGGGAATCCGTTCCTTGACCTTGATGCCGGTCGCCGCCTCAATCACGTTATAGAGTGATTCCAAATGCTGCACGTTGAGAGTCGTGATGACGTTGATCCCGGCATCGAGTATTTCCAAAACGTCCTCGTAGCGCTTTTCGTTCTTGCTCCCCGGCGCATTGGTGTGGGCAAATTCGTCGACCAGGGCGATCGTCGGTTTGCGTTTCAGGATGGCATCGAGATCCATCTCGCGAATTTCGATCCCATGATAAAGCGTGACCCGGGGAGGTATGATATCGAGCTTGCCGATTTGTGCCGAAGTTTCAGGGCGTTCGTGCGGCTCGACATAGCCGATAACGACGTCGACACCTCGTTGTTTAAGACGATTGCCCTCAGCCAGCATCGAGTATGTTTTGCCGACGCCGGCGGAAGAACCAAGATAGACCTTCAGCTTGCCGCGAGCCTGCCTCTGAATGAGATGCAGGAAGTCTTCGGGAGTTTGGCGATCATGAACTGGAGGCTCTTTCTCCACCGGTCATTTATAGGCTCATTTGTATTTTCCGTCCAAAGCCAAATTGAGTTTAATAATGTTGACACCCGGCTCGCCCAGGATGCCGAAGTCACGGCCATCGGTGTATTGATCGACGAGTTTTTTGAGGTCATCTTCGCTCATATTACGGGCTTTCGCCACGCGGGGGACCTGCAACAGCGCATTTTTAATGCTGATGTGGGGATCGAGACCGCTGGCGGACGCCTCGGCGGCGTCGGCGGGAACGGAGGCGTCGGCGGCAAGGTTATTGGCTTTTCGATAATCCGCGATGCGCTGTGCGACGGCATCGTGCAAAGCCTGCGAGGTTGCGCCATAATTACTTCCGCCCGAACTGGTCGAATCATATCGAAAATCGGATCCAGTCCCCGCGGCGGAAGGGCGCGGATTGAAGTATTTGTCGGCGCTGAAATCCTGACCGAGAAGTGTGGACGCTATGGGTTTGCCGCTGCCGTCCAAGACAATGCTTCCATTGGCCTGTCGAGGAAAGAACGCCTGCCCCACGCCGTAGATAACGAGGGGGTATATCCCGCAGCAGACGATCAACAGGACCAGGGTGACTATGACCGAAATTTTAATTTCTTTAAAAATACTCATGAGAATTTCCATTAGATGAGGTGAACGGACGTGATGATCATATCGATGAACTTAATGCCAAAGAACGGAGCGATGACTCCACCGACGCCGTAGATCAGCAGATTTCGCCGGAGCAGCGCCATGGCCGGCATGGGCTTGAATTGTACCCCGCGCAGTGCGAGCGGGATGAGGAGAATGATGATCAGGGCGTTGAAAATCACGGCACTGAGAATAGCGCTGTTCGGGCTGACCAAATGCATCACGTTTAGCGGCGACATCGCCGGGAACTTGACCATCAGCATCGCGGGAATGATCGCGAAGTACTTGGCCACGTCATTGGCGATGCTGAAGGTCGTCAGTGCGCCGCGGGTCATCAGGAGCTGTTTGCCGATTTCAACGATCTCGATCAGTTTGGTCGGATTGGAATCGAGGTCGACCATGTTGCCCGCTTCCTTGGCCGCCTGTGTGCCGGTGTTCATGGCTACGCCTACGTCGGACTGGGCCAGGGCCGGGGCATCGTTGGTTCCGTCTCCGGTCATGGCGACGAGCCGCCCGCCCTCCTGTTCCTTCCGGATCAAGGCGAGCTTGTCCTCCGGCGTTGCCTGGGCGAGGAAATCGTCCACGCCCGCCTCGCGGGCAATCGCCCGGGCCGTCAGCGGATTATCCCCCGTAATCATCACGGTGCGGATGCCCATGGCGCGGAACCGCGCAAAGCGATCGACCAACCCGCCTTTCACGATGTCCTTTAAATAGATCACGCCATAAACCGTCGGGGCCGTCTCGCTGTTGGCGCTATGCCGGGCGGCAACCACCAAAGGCGTGCCGCCGAGCTTGGAGATTTCATCGATTTTCGCATCCACCGGGGCCGGGAAATCGCGGCCGACGTATTTTTTCACCGATTCGGCCGCGCCTTTGCGGTACTGGACCGTCTCGAGATCGACGCCGCTCATCCGCGTCTGCGCGGTGAAGGCCACAAAGGTTGCATTCGGCAGATCTTGAAGACTCCGCCCGCGCATGCCCTTCTGCTTGGCCAGCACCACAATGCTGCGGCCTTCGGGAGTTTCATCCGCGAGGGAAGCGAGTTGCGCGGCGTCGAACAGGTCGTTCGGCGCAATCCCCGGGGCTGGGAAAAACTCGACCGCTTGGCGATTGCCCAGCGTAATCGTTCCCGTTTTGTCCAAGAGAAGGACATCGACATCGCCGGCGGCTTCCACGGCGCGACCGCTCATGGCCAGGACGTTCTTCTGCACGAGCCGATCGATGCCCGCGATGCCGATGGCGCTGAGCAATCCGCCAATCGTGGTCGGGATGAGACAGACCAGCAACGCAACCAGTACCGTAATCGAAAACACCACTCCCGAGTAGATGCCGTAAGGCAACAGCGTCACGCAAACGATCAGGAATATGACCGTCAGAGCGGCGAGCAGGATCGTCAACGCAATTTCATTGGGCGTTTTCTGTCGTTTCGCGCCCTCAACCAAACCGATCATCCGGTCGAGAAAACTGTGGCCCGGGTCGGCGGAAACTCTGATCTTGATTTCGTCGGAAAGCACCCGTGTGCCACCCGTGACCGAGCTCCGGTCGCCGCCCGCTTCGCGAATGACCGGGGCCGACTCGCCGGTGATGGCCGATTCATCCACCGTGGCTGCGCCCTCGATCACTTCGCCGTCGCTGGCAATGATCTGACCCGCGGCAACCAAGATGATGTCGCCCTTGCGCAGAATCGAAGCTTCTACTTCCTCCGGGACGTCACCGTTGCGAAAGAGCTTTGCCACGGTTTTCGTGCGCGACTGCCGCAGCGCGTTCGCCTGCGCTTTGCCGCGCCCTTCCGCCATGGCTTCGGCGAAGTTGGCGAAAAGGACCGTGAACCAGAGCCAGATGGAAATCTGGACGGTGAAGGCCTTCGGTTCGGGAGAAACAAAGATTTCCACGGTTGTCACCGCGGCACCGACCATGGTCACGAACATGACCGGGTTTTTGATCATCACCACGGGGTTCAGTTTTTTAACCGAATCGCCGAGGGCAGGAATCACGATTGTGGAATCGAAGAGAGAACGGGCTTTTGTGCTCATAAATAGATAAAGTTCGGTTGGTAAATCGAATGCTTAGAATAGTTTTCCGGACCACATGAGGAAGTGTTCCACCACGGGGCCCAACGTCAGGGCAGGCAGAAAATTCAGCGCCCCCACGAGAAGGACGGTTCCAATGAGCAGCAGGGTGAATGTCCCTCCTGAGACCGGGAATGAACCGGGTCCGGGCGGAACAAGCTTCTTGGCCGCCAGGGAACCGGCAATGGCCATGATCGGGATGATCATCAGGAAGCGTCCGATGAACATGCCGACGGCCAGCGTCGTGTCGTACCAGTAGGTGCTGGCGGTCAGGCCGGCAAACGCGCTGCCGTTGTTGCCGGTGACCGAACTGTAGGCATAGAGCATTTCGCTGAAGCCGTGGGGCCCGTTGTTGTTGAGCCCCGCCTTGCCCCAGTCGCTCACGCAGGCCCAGGCGGTGAAGCCGAGGATGTCCATGGCGAGGACCAGAAGAACCAGCATGGACATCTTGACTTCGAAGGACTGGATTTTTTTGCCGAGATATTCAGGCGTGCGGCCCACCATCAGGCCGGCGATGAAAACCGCGGTGATGACGAAAACCAACATGCCGTAGAGACCGGCACCGACACCGCCGAAGACGACCTCGCCCAGCTCGATGTTGAAGAGGGGGACCAACCCGCCTAAAGGCGTGAGCGAATCGTGCATGCAATTGACCGCGCCGCAGGAGGCGTCGGTCGTGATTGTGGCGAAGAGCGCCGAATTGGTGATGCCGAAGCGGACTTCCTTGCCCTCCATGTTGCCGTCGGCGGGATCGACGCCGAGCTGTGTCAGGATCGGGTTGCCCACCGTCTCGTAATGCCAGCAGACGAAAAATCCGGTGAGGAACAGGAAGGTCATCGCCGCCCAGACCGACCAGCCGTGGCCGGGATTCTTTACCATCCGGCCCAAATAATAGGTCAGTGCGCTGCCGATTGAGAAAATCGACAACATCTGGATGAAGTTGGAAAAGGGTGTCGGATTCTCAAAGGGATGGGAGGCGTTGGCGTTCGTATAGCCGCCGCCATTGGTTCCCAGCATCTTGATCGCCATTTGCGAAGCCATCGGACCTTCCGGAATGGATTGTGTGTCCACGACTTGGGGAACCATCACGGGATTGCCTTTGGCGTCCTTCACCGGATTTCCGCTCGCATCGGTCTTCTGCACCTGGATGGTTTCCTTCTCGGTCAAGGCGGCTGCGTCATAGGGCTTGAAATTCTGGATCATCCCCTGGGAAACTAGGAAGATCGCATAGACCAGACAAATGGGCAGGAGCAGGTAGTAGGTGATGCGGACCAGATCGACCCAGAAGTTTCCAATCGTCTGCATGCTGTCGCGGGCGATCCCGCGCACGAGAGCCGCGGCGATGGCAATGCCCACGGCGGCGGAAAAGAAATTCTGGCTCGCCAGCGCCACCATCTGCGAGAAATAGGACATGGTGCTTTCACCGCTATAGCTCTGCCAGTTGGTGTTGGTGGTAAAACTCATCGCCGTGTTGAAGGAGAGGTGATCGGGCACCGCCGGGAAACCCTGCGGGTTGAAGAGGTGTTGCAGCGGAAGAATGGCCTGCATACGCAAAATCACGTAGGTCACCAGCATGGTGATGAGGCTGAAGATCAGCATCGAGATAGTGTAATGCTTCCAATGCTGTTCCTTGCCGGGATCGACTCCGCCGAGGCGGTAGGTGAGGCGTTCCAACGGCTTCAAAATCGGATCGAGCCAGGTGCGTCCATTGGCGTCGAGCACCTGAAGCAGGTACAAGCCGAGCGGCTTGGTAATCAATATAAGCAGGCCCAGATAGAGAGCCAATTGAGTCCATCCTAATGTAGCGTTCATAAATAAGTTAAAATTGCTTCCTCCAAATCATGGTTACGGTTATGCAGCGGGATTGAGCCAGCGCCGAAGGGCGGCTAGAACTTCTCCGGCCAGAGCATCGCGACGATGAGATAAATCAACAGTGCCAGTGAAATAAGTCCGACGATGAGTGTTCCCATAAATTTTCCCTAGAGTTTTTCGCACCCTTCCGCGTAGGCAATGCCGATGCCGAAAAGGGCGATGGACGCCGCGACATAAATGATGTCCGTGTTTCCCGTGCCTAAAACAACAGCGCCAGTCAAGAAGGCCACGAAGCTTGCTACAATAGTTCTTTCTTTCATGATGTATTTTCCTTTTTATTTTTAAAATCAGACCAGCGCGGGAAGGGTGAAGAAAAATTCACTGCCTTTTTTCTCTTCGCCCGCAACTCCGATGCTCCCGCCATGGGCGAGAACGATTTCCCGTGCGATGCTCAGGCCCAAGCCCGCTCCTTCATCGCTACTTTCGGCAACTCGGAAAAATTTGTCAAAAATCCGGCGACGCAGTTCCTTGGGCACCCCGGGACCCTCATCATGGACGGTAAATCGGACGTTCTTCGCGCCATCCCTGCGGGCTGAAAGCGTGATTACGCCGCCGGATGGAGAGTGTTTGGCCGCGTTGGAAATGAAGTTGGCGAAGACCAGATCGATGCGGGCCCGGCTGACTTCCACCCGCGGAAGAAGCGGCTCCGTTTTCACTTTCAGTTCCAGCCCCCGGGAAACAACGAGTTCCTTCTCCCGATCAGCCACCTCTTGAACAAGTTGCTGGCAGGCAATGGCCTTCTTCTCGATCAAAGCCGCGCCGCCTTCAAAGCGGGCCAGGTCCAGCAGGTCTTCGACCATCTCAAACAGGCGGTCTGAATTGGTCCGGGCGGCGAGCAGCAGTCCGGTTTGCTTGGGGGTAAGCGATCCGACTTTTTCATCCAGCAAGAGATAGATCGCCAGTTGTATGCTGGTGAGCGGGGTCTTGAGCTCGTGGCTCACGGTGGCAATCAAATCGGTCTTAACGTCATCCGCCACCCGGAAGCGGGTGACATCCTGCAAGGCCACCACCACGCCAACGGGGTTGCCGGCCTCGTTGCGCATGGCTAATACGCGCGGAAGAAAAAACTTCTCGGCCCCTTCGATGCTCACCGAAATGGCCTTGTCAAAACTGGTCGGTTGAAAATCCGCGGAGCCTTTCAAGCTTTGATCGATGGCGGACGACAGGGCTTCGAGAGAAGCGATGTTCCCACCGATTTGCCTGAGAAAATGTTCCGCCGCCGCGTTCTGGAGCTGGATTTCCTTGTTCGGCGAAAAGACCAGAATGGGGTCGGGGAAGGCGCGCAGGGCGCTCTCCGTGGTTTGTTGCGCCTGAAGAATCTTGTCCGTGGTGCTCTGCCGGTAGGCGCGAAGCTTGGCGGCCATCTTGTTGAAAGCTTCCGCCAGCTTTCCCACTTCATCCTGGGACTGCACCGGCACATGCTGATCAAGATTGCCCTCGCCCAATTGCTGGGCCGATTCGGTCAGGCTTTGGAGAGACTGGACAATGGAACGAGCCAGCGCATAGGTGACGCCGGTCGCAACGATAAATCCGGTTAAGAGCGTCCCAATCATGTATCGAGATGCTGCGCGGCTCTGCCGCCTGGCTTCGTTGTTCGCCTCGAGCATGTTTTGCTGGTTGATTTCGAGGATCTGACCGGCGGTCTGCTGGACAGCGGTAAAGGTGGGAAGCAGTTGATTGAAATAGAGGGCTCGCCGGGCCGGGTCGGTCGGCGAAAGGGCGAAGAATTTGGTGGCCGCATCCATATACTTCGCGTGGAGTGCCTTCACCCGGTTTTCGAGGTCTCCCTCGCCCGGCAACGTGATGTTGTGGGACTCGACGTCCGAATTCCTTTCAAAAACCGGGACATTGTCCTGAAACAGCTGTTTCCCCCGTTCTTCCTCGCCGCCCAACGTGAAGAGCAATCCGGAATCCATTCGTGCGGCGGCCTCCTTCATGTTCTGGGAGGCCACGACGCTTCGGTAATTTTCCCGCAGAATGACGTCAATCGCCCCTCCCAACTTTGAGAACAGGAAAATGGCATAAATGCCCACGGCTAAAAGAATGAGCAGCACGGGAGCAATACCCAAAAGCAGGCGGCGATTCAACGTCATCACAAGACCACTTCTTTAGCTGGCCTTGTGCCATGCGGAGAGCCCACAACGCATGTCGCTTGGTACAAACATGATGCGGTTGGCCTCATCGAAAAGGTATCGTCTCGGCAACCGCTACCACCGGGGAAATTAACCGATTCAGGCAAAGAAGTCGGGGATTACACCCGCTTTTTATCGCTGTTATTCAGAGATTAAGGCTTTTGCGCTTGCGCAGCAGGGTTGTCGGATCGAGCTTCAAGATTGCCGCCGCCTGCTGAAGATTCTTGCTGCGGGCCAGGACCTGCCGGATGTGTTCCGCCTCGATTTCCCCGAGCGAATAGGCGCCGCCGATCGCCGGGCTCTTCACCACGGGGTCGCTCAACCAGGAGGGCAGATCGACCGCATCGATCTCTCCGCCCGTGGCCAGGATCGTCGCGCGCTCAACCACATTGCGAAGTTCGCGAATATTGCCCGGCCATGAATAGCGTTCCATCGAGGCGCACGCCGCTTCGGAAAAGCCCTTCACCGAACGCCCCGCCTGACGGGTCAGTTGCTGGAGTTGGTCTTGCGCAAGGGACCGAATGTCGCCCGGGCGCTCCCGCAAAGGAGGGAGACGGAGCGATATAACGTCCAGGCGATAGAGGAGGTCTTCACGAAAGGCGCCCCGCGCCACGGCTTCCTTCAGGTTTCGATTCGTGGCGGCAATCACGCGCACATCGGCCATGCGTATCTTCGATTCGCCCACGCGTTCGTATTCGCGTTCCTGCAAAAGCCGCAGCAACTTCGGCTGGATTTCGAGCGGGAGTTCTCCAATTTCATCGAGAAACAGCGTACCCCGGTCGGCCGCGGCCACCTTGCCCCACGTCGCCGCCACCGCGCCGGTAAACGCCCCCTTTACGTGCCCGAACAACTCGCTTTCCAACAAGTCACGCGAAAGGCTCGGGCAACTCACCGTCACAAAAGGCTCCCGGGCTCGGGGGCTCCAGCGATGAATTTGCCGCGCCAGCGCGCTTTTCCCCGTGCCGCTTTCCCCCAGCATCAGGACAGTGGCGTCGCTTGAGGCACTTTTTTTTGCCACTTCCAACAGACGTTGCATGGCGGGGTCCGAAGTGGCCGCCAATTCGACCTCCGCGTCAGGCCTTGAAAGCTGGCCCTCCAGGTCGGAGATGCGAGTTTCCAATTGCCGGGTTTTGGCCACACGCTCCAGCATTTGGGCGATCTGCGCGGGCTTGAACGGCTTGGCCAGATAATCGAATGCCCCGCGTTGAATCGCGAGCACAGCCGTCTCAATCGAGGAATAGGCCGTAATGACAATGACGGCGAGCCGGGGTGATAGCCGCAAAAGATCAGGAAGGAGATCCAGCCCGTTCTCAGACCCCAGCCTGATGTCTAAAAAGGCAACCTCAAAACTCCCATTCCGCAGTTTCTTTTCCGCGGCCGCCCGACCGCCGGACGTTTCAACTTTATGGCCCATCGTCTCCAACGCCGTCCCCAAGGTCTCACGGATGCCAAGATCATCATCAATGATGAGGACGTTCATGTCCGCTATTCTATCCCGCGCGTCCGGGCTTCGCAATCGTCCGCTTGTTTGCCGGTCTCCCACCGCGAAACAGGAACACTTTCCATTTGATTACCGGCGGCAAGACTCCTAGCGTTAACCTTCCGGCCCGAGTCAGGCCCGCCCTTTTATGATCGTTGTTTTAAAACCCAATTTACCGCCCGAAGAAGTCGAAAAAGTAATCGCCGAAGTGGCGAAGCTCGGCTACGAACCCCGCCCCATCCACGGCAAAGTGCAGACGGTCATCGCTGCCATCGGCGATGAAAACGTTAACCAGTCACTCGAGACCCTGGCCTCCTGGCCGCAGGTCGAGCACGTCCACCGCGTGCAGAAGCGCTACAAGCTCGTCAGCCGCGAAGCCAGAAAAGGGAAGGACACCATCCTCAAAATCCACGGCCAGGAAATCGGTGCGGGCCGGAAATTCTGTTTCATGGCCGGCCCCTGTTCGGTCGAGAGCGAGGACCAGCTCATGGCCACGGCCCGGGCGGTCAAGGCGCAGGGCGCGACCTTCCTGCGCGGGGGTGCGTTCAAGCCCCGCACTTCGCCCTACGAATTCCAGGGCCTGGCCAAGGACGGACTCAAGCTGCTGGCACAGGCCTCGAAGGAATACGATCTTGGCATTGTGACCGAGGTCCTCTCCGAGCGCGACGTCGAGCTTGTGGCGCAGTACGCCGATATCCTGCAAATCGGCGCGCGCAACGCGCAGAATTTCTCCCTCATCGTCGAGGCTGCCCGCAGCGGCAAGCCGATCCTGCTCAAGCGTGGGCTGAGCATGAAAATCGAGGAATGGCTGCTCGCGGCGGAGTACATTCTGGCCAACGGCAATCCGAACGTGCTGTTGTGCGAGCGGGGCATCCGAACCTTCGAAACCTACACGCGCAACACGCTGGACCTCGCCGCCGCGGCCATCGTGAAGAGGGAATCGCACCTGCCGGTCATCATCGATCCTAGCCAGGGCTGCGGACGCGCCGATCTCGTGCTCGAGTTGTGCAAGGCGGCGGTGGCGCTCAATGCCGACGGTCTCCTCATCGAGGTGCACCCGAACCCGGCCGAGGCGTGGAGCGACGGTCAGCAGCAGGTCGATTTCAATCTTTACGAGAAACTGGTCAAGGAACTAAAACCGTTCATCACTGCGGTTGGACGTCCGCTTTAGCTTCCTCACTTTTAAAACTATGGCAGCCGGTGGATCCTCTCCTTCGCGTTCCTCTCAGGCTGCGGCCTCCTCGGAACGAGGCGGCAACGTAGGTGACGGTCGCCAGCGAATCCTCATTATCGACGATGAAAAGGACGTTCACTATTCCTTCCGCCGCCTGTTGGAAAAGGAGCCTCTCGAAATCCTGAGTGCCGAGTCGGGTGACGAGGGCATCCGCCTGGCGCGCAAATCACCGCCGGACCTGATCGTGATGGACATCCGCATGGGCCAGCAGAGCGGCCTCGATACGCTCAAGGAATTGCGGCACATGAACCCGAAGCAGGTGGTGATCATGATGACCGCCTACGGCACGTCGCAGACCGCCATCGAGGCGATGAAGCTCGGCGCCTACGATTACGTACTCAAGCCGTTCGACATCCCGCACCTCAAGGACCTGCTCTTCGAGGCCTTGGCCGCCGCGCGGGCCATGCGTCAGATCGTGGCCTTCCCGGTCAAAGCAAGCCCCGAGGAGACTCGCCAGACCATCGTTGGCAATTCGCCGGCGATGCAGCAGGTCTACAAGCTTATCGGGCAGGTCGCGCCGACCAACACGACCATCCTGATTACGGGCGAGAGCGGCACGGGGAAGGAACTCGTCGCGAGGGCGATTTACCAGAACGGCTCGCGGCTGAACAAACCGTTCATCGCGATCAACTGCGCCGCCATCCCGGAAAACCTGCTCGAGAGCGAGCTTTTCGGCCATGAGAAGGGCGCTTTCACCGGCGCGATGGCGCAGCGCATCGGCAAATTCGAACAGTGCGACGGCGGCACTCTTTTCCTCGATGAAATCGGGGACATGCCGTTGACGACGCAGACGAAAATCCTGCGCGTGTTGCAGGAGGGCGAAATTTCCCGAGTCGGCCACAACCAGTCGATCAAGACCGACGTGCGGATCATCGCCGCAAGCAACAAGGACCTGTGGCAGGCGGTGCAGCGGAAGGAATTTCGCGAAGACCTATTCTACCGCCTCAACGTCGTGCGGCTGAATCTGCCGCCGCTGCGCGAGCGGGCCAGCGACTTGCCACTGCTGGTTGCCTACTTCATCAACAAGTTCCGGCTGAAACAGCCGACCGGGCCGAGCCAGATCGCCGAAGAGGCCCTGGCGGCGATCCAGCGCTACCCGTGGCCGGGCAACGTGCGCGAGCTGGAAAATTGCATCCAGCGCTCGATGGTTCTCGCCACCGGGAACACCATCACCCTGGCGAGTCTGCCCGAGGAAATCGGGCGCGGTTATCGCAGCACCGCTCCGGGACCGCTCCAGACTGCCGGATTCACCCCGGACGAAACGACGCACCCCGCCGCCGGCGCCAAATCCGCCGCCGGGGAAACGGGCAAGACCGGTCTGGCCCAAGCGATCGAGACGTTGTTCGAGTTCGCCCGGCACGACAAGCAGTTCAAGATTATCGACGCCGCCGAACGGGAACTCATCGTGCGCGCCCTGGCCGTAACGGCGGGCAATCAGGTCCAGGCCGCGAAGCTTCTTGGCATCACGCGGGCGACTTTGCGCAAGCGGGTCGACAAATTCGGCATCCAAAAACGGATGGCGATTGATTAACCCATGCGGCGGTCGGGGACCGTCCTGCGTTAATCTTGAGACAGCTTCCATGCCTCCCGAAATCACGGCCTGCCTCGCGCCGGACGAAAAAATCCTCTGGTCCGGCCGGCCGCGACCCTACGTTTTCATCCTGCGTGGGCTGCCCAATCTCGCCTACGGCGTGACCTGGGGAGTGCTCGGCGCTTTCTGGTATCACGGCGCGGGCGGGATCGGAAAATACTCGGCCTTCGAGGGCTGGTGGAAGCTGCTGCCGCTGCTGAGCCTCCCCTTCATCCTCGCCGGGTTCAGCTTTTTCCTTTACCCGATCCGGCTCGGCGCCCTGGCGCGGCGGACCTGGTACGTCGTAACGAACCGGCGCGTCTTCATTGCCGAGACGGCGCGTTCATCGCGCCGAAACGGTCTGGCGGCGTTGCGCGTTTTTGCCCCGGAAGAAATGGCCGCGCCGGTGCTGCGCAAGCGATTCGACGGTTTTTACGATCTGATCCTGACGAAGCGGGCGCTGGCCAATCCGCATCTCAGGCCGCGGCTCGACGCCGGCTTCTTCGGATTCGAAAACGGTGAGCAGGCCATCGACGCGGTCAACACGGCGTTTAAACCTCAAATTTAATGCAGCGGTGGTTCCTTCGGCTGCAAACAGGACCGACGCCGGTCTACGCTGCGAGTTATTGATTCGTGGTACGCTTAATGGACGACACGTAAAAGCCTAAGCCTAACCGACTCCATAGCTTTCCGTAACCTCGAAGTTGTGAAAACGAACGATGTGCGACATATCCATGGAGTCTCTATCGACCTCAAAAGTCCAGTATCTCGGTTTCTTGTGCCCGTCTGGACTGGAATTGAATACGACCTCTGGATCGCTCAATTCCTGTTCCATCAGCTCTTGGTCTTCGAATTCTGACCATTCCTCTTTAATTTTCGTGTCAATAATTGGAAGCAACCTCGGCAATTCTTCCAGAACTTCCGAAGCTTGTCTTGCATGAGACAAGGGAATGGCACCTTCTAGAAAAAATCCTTTGTCACCAACTACGTAAAGGATTGATTCAGTAAGGAAATTAAAAATTACTGGCTTTCCCAAATACAAAATCTCATTCTTTGGCTTATATCGAAGGTGGCCTGCTTTTGCAGTACTGTCCCTTTCGAGTCCAGGCATTAATGACTGTGCCCGCCACATTTGAATATAGTATTTGGCCCATATCCAAAGTCGACCTAGCTGAGATATCCGCTTCATGGCTACATCCTGTCGAATCCAGAAATGCGTGAAACGATAATTTGGTATTAGATCAAATGCCCCATCTTCGTCCGCTTGGTGCGAAGATAGGCTTTGTTGTGGGGGTTGGCCTCGATGCGGATCGGGACCGTTTCGACGATGCAAAGGCCGTAACCGGCGAGACCGACCACCTTTTTCGGATTGTTGGTCAGGAGCCGGATCTGGCGCACGCCGAGGTCGAAGAGGATTTGCGCGCCGAGGCCGTACTCGCGCAGGTCCGACGGGAATCCGAGCTTGAGATTGGCCTGGACGGTGTCAAATCCGTCCTCTTGGAGCTTGTAGGCGTGTATTTTGGCAGCGAGGCCGATGCCGCGCCCTTCCTGCCGCATGTAGAGGAGGATGCCGCGCCCGGCCTGCTCGATCTGGCGCAGGGCGGTGTGAAGCTGGCTGCCGCAATCGCAGCGGCGCGAGCCGAAGACATCGCCGGTGAGGCATTCACTGTGGACGCGGACGAGGACCGGTTGACCGTCGGCGACGTCGCCCTTGACCAGCGCAAGGTGATGCTCCTGGCTCATGGTTGTGCGGTAGAGCAGCAGGTCGAACGTGCCGAAGTCGGTCGGCAACTTGACCCGCTGCTCGAGTTCGATGAGTTTTTCGCGGCGGCGGCGGTACTCGATCAGGTCGAGGATGGTGCAGAGCTTGAGCTTGTGTTTTTTCTTGAACCGGATGAGATCGGGCAGCCGCGCCATCGTGCCGTCGTCCTTCATGATTTCGCAGAGGACGCCGGAGGGATCGAGCCCGGCGAGGCGCGCGAGGTCGACCGCCGCCTCGGTGTGGCCGCTGCGCTGGAGGACGCCGCCCGCCTTCGCGCGCAGCGGGAAAATGTGGCCGGGCTGGACGAGATCGCGCGGCTGCGACTTGGGATCGGCCAGGATGCGCACCGCGCGGGCCCGGTCCGCCGCGCTGATGCCGGTGGTGACGCCCTCGGCGGCGTCCACCGTGACCGTAAAGTCGGTTTTGAAGCTTTCCCGGTTGTCGAGGACCATGCGGTTGAGCCCGAGCTTGGCCGCGCGCTCGACCGTGATGGGCGCGCAGATCATCCCGCGTCCGTAGCGGACCATGAAGTTGATGCTGTCGGCGGTCGTTTTTTCCCCGGCGAGGATCAGGTCGCCCTCATTCTCCCGTTCGGCGTCGTCGACGACGATGACCGGCTTGCCGGCGCGAACGTCGCGCAGGACCGATTCGATCGGGTCGATGCTCGAACTCCTTTTTTTGGCCGCGCGGGATTTGGTGGGGGATTTCATAAAATGGGTCTAACCAACCATAGCACGAATCGTCTCTTCCGCCTTGGCCAGCGCCGCGGCGATGCCGGCCGGGTTCGTGCCGCCGCCCTGCGCGAGTTCGGGGCGTCCGCCGCCCTTGCCGCCGACGAGCGGGGCGATGGCCTGAATGATTTTCCCGGCCTGGACCTTTTTCGTGAAGGTAGGCGACACGGAGGCGAGAAGCGCAACTTTGCCCTGTTCAGACGCGGCCAGGACGGCGACGCCCTGCCAGCGCGTCTTGAGCGCGTCGGCGAGGAAGGGGAGATAGGCGGTGGGCGCGCCTTCGACGTCGACAGCGAGAACGGGAATGCCGTTGATGTTCAGGGCGGCCCCGATGAGATCGCCCGCGGTCTCGGCGGCGCGCTTCTGGAACGCGGCTTCCTGGCGCTTGGCCTCGTCCTTCTCGTGCTGGGCGACGGCGGCGGCGGTTTCGTGGAGGAGTTTTTCTCGGGCGGCGTAATACTCCCACAGTACCTTGGGCGAAAGATTGGACCTCAGCCGGTCGATTTTATAATTCCGAAACTCGTGTGAGGTGTCCATTAAGTCTGTCAGATTTTCAGGCAAATCGCTCTTACGTTGGCGAAGACTCAAATATTTTTCGTCCTGTTGTGGTATGTGGTCATTAACGAACTCAACGAGGGCGTCGCCGCTGGCCGCCTCGATGCGCCGGACGCCAGCAGCGATGGCGCTTTCGTGCAGAATCTTGAAGTAGCCGATCTGACCGGAGTGTTTGACGTGGGTTCCGCCGCAAAGTTCCTTCGAGAAATCGCCGATGGAGACGACACGGACTTCCTCGCCATATTTGTCCCCGAAAAACTGGAGGATCGTTGGATCGCCTTTGACTTCGGCGTAGGGCCGGTTTTCCCAGCCGACGCGGACATCTTCCGCGATCTTTTCATTCACCAGCTTTTCGACCTCGGCTAACTCGGCGGGCGTCAGGTGCGTGCCGTGGGAAAAATCGAACCGGAGCCGGTCGGGCCCGACGTAGGAACCCCTTTGCGTGACCGTGTTGCCGAGAACTTTCCGCAACGCCCAGTGCATGATGTGCGTGCCCGAGTGGTGCGCGTTGATTTTGGAGCGGCGTTCAGTATCAAGTATTAGGATAACTTCAGGGTGTTCAATCCCAGTTTGTAGAGCAGGTTTTACTGTGTGTAGTACCGCACTTCTGACTTTCTCGACCGAAACAATTTCGACCGTCTGATCACGGAATTTAAGCCAACCGGTATCACCAACTTGACCACCCATTGCAGCGTAAAACTGCGTCTTATGCGGAACAAATGAATGAATATTTTTATTAGGGAACTCTCCCAACGACATCTGTAATCCTGTTGGAAGTTCAGTGCAACTTTCATACTTGAAGTGGTCATCTGTGTTTCGCGTCTCGTCTTTAACTTCCACCACGCTCTTTTTCTGTGCTGTCTGAGAACGTTGTTTCTGTTCCTCCATTAGGCGATTAAACTCGTCAACATCGACGGTAAGGCCGCGTTCGCGTGCCATGAGTTCGGTAAGGTCGAGGGGAAAGCCGTAGGTATCGTAGAGTCGGAAGGCCTCATTACCGTGAAACTTTTGTTCACCAAATTGATACTTTTGTTGTTGTACAAAAGGCGGTTGATTCTTTAATTCGGCGTCCTGCGCACCTTTCATCATGCTCAGACCTTTGAGAGCATTTTCAAAGAGTTCGATTCCACGTTCAAGCGTACGAAAAAAGCTCTCTTCTTCATTCGTCAGTGTCTTCTTAATGAGTTCCGCCTGCTTCACGACTTCAGGAAAAATGTGGCCCATGGTTTTCCCGAGCACATCCACGAGTTTCCCCAGGAACGGTTCTCTTAAACCGAGATTGCGGCCATAGCGGACGGCACGTCGCAGAATGCGCCGTAGAACGTAGCCTCGTCCTTCGTTGCTCGGCTGGATGCCGTCGGCGATGGAAAAACTGAGCGTGCGAACGTGGTCGGCGATGACGCGGAAAGCCACATCAATCTTTTCCTGCTCCGTCTCGTTTTGCGCCGAGGCGGGTAGCGTGGAGGTGTACTTTTTGCCGGTGATCTTTTCGAGTTCATCGAAGAGAGGCCGGAAAACGTCGGTCTCGTAGTTGGAGATTTTGACGTTGGAGCTGAAATCGGTCAGCCCCTTCGTCCCTTGGATCATGGAGACGACCCGCTCGAAGCCCATGCCGGTGTCGACGTGCTTGGCGGGGAGATCGACAAAAGTGCCATCGGGGTTGGCGTTGAACTGGATGAAGACGAGGTTCCAGATTTCGATGCAGCGGGCGTCCCCTTTGTTGACGAGATTGCGGCCGGCGATTTGGCGCGGGATATCGAGGTCGCGCGGGCCGGGCGTGAGGTCGACATGGAGTTCGCTGCACGGGCCGCAGGGGCCGGTGTCGCCCATCATCCAGAAATTGTCCTTTTTGTTGCCGTGGACGACGTGGACGGCGGGGTCGAGGCCGGCCTCGATAAAGATTTCCGACCAGTGTTCGTGCGCTTCACGGTCGAGACTGGCGGGGTCGCCGGGGCCGGGATGGTAGACCGTGGCGTAAATGCGCGAGGCCGGGAATTTCCAGCGCTCGACGACGAGTTCCCAGGCCCACTCAATCGCCTCCTTCTTGAAGTAATCGCCGAAGGACCAATTGCCGAGCATCTCGAAAAAGGTGTGGTGGTAGGTGTCGAAACCGACGTCCTCGAGGTCGTTGTGCTTGCCCCCGGCGCGGATGCACTTCTGGGTGTCGGCGGCGCGGGCGGGCTTGTAGGAGCAGGGCGCCTGGCCGAGGAAGATGGGCACGAACTGGTTCATGCCCGCGTTGGTGAAAAGGAGGTTGGGCGAGTCGGGCAAAAGCGAACTGGAGGGCACGATGGTGTGGCCCTTTTCGCGGAAGAAATCGAGGAAGCTGGCGCGGATTTCGGAGGAGGTCATGACTGAAATTTTGACGGAATTACGGAATTAACGGAATTTTTGAGGGAAAGGGAGGGGAACTTTTTGGATGGGATTAATATGATTAAGAAGATTTTTTGGAATGGGGAAGCAAAGGCTGTACAAAAATCGGTTTTATCAGCTTAGCGGAGGCTGGAGCAGGGACAAGCCCGCGATGCGGTACAGGTGGGAAATTCCATTCGCTTTTGACCCGTGCGGCGATCCGTCTAGATTAGACGCACATGAAGGACGAAGTGTGCCATCGCCCGGCGAGCGCCGAGACCACGTCTCCGACGGTGGCCCTGGAGACCGACGAGCCGCCGCAGCGGCAAGGGGAAGTGCAGTCGGCCACGGTGCTTGGGGTCCTGATCGCGCTGAGCGTTTCGCACCTGCTGAACGACACGATGCAATCGTTGATCCCGGCGATTTACCCGGTGCTGAAAACATCGTTCAACCTGAGTTTCACCCAGATCGGACTGATCACACTGGCGAACCAACTGACCGCCTCCCTGCTGCAGCCGCTGGTGGGGTGGTACACGGACCGGAAGCCCCAGCCGTTCTCCCTGGCCATCGGCATGGGTTTCACGCTGGCGGGGCTGGGACTGCTGTCGGTCGCGGGCAATTTCGAAATGGTCCTGGTTTCGGTGGCGCTGGTCGGCGTGGGATCGTCGGTGTTTCACCCCGAGGCCTCGCGGGTGGCGCGGATGGCGTCGGGCGGGCGGCACGGGTTCGCGCAGTCGCTTTTCCAAGTGGGCGGAAACGCGGGGACATCGTTTGGGCCGCTGCTGGCGGCGTTGATCATCGTTCCGGGCGGCCAGCGCGAGATCAAGTGGTTCTGCCTGATCGCGCTGGCGGGCATCGTGCTGCTGCAACGCGTGGGGGCCTGGTACGTGGCGAACCCGATGCGGTTGCCCGGCAAAGCGCACGCCACGGCGAAGTCAGCCACGCTTCCCGCTACGCGGGTGCGGTTTTGCATCGCGGTGCTCATCGCCCTGGTTTTCTCCAAGTACATCTATCTGGCGAGTATGACGAGCTACTACATGTTTTTCCTGATCCACAAGTTCGGCCTGTCGGTGCAGGTGGCGCAGGTCGATCTGTTCATTTTTCTGTTTGCGGTGGCGGCGGGGACGATCATCGGCGGCCCGGTGGGCGACCGGATCGGACGCAAGCGGGTGATCTGGGCGTCGATATTGGGCGTGGCGCCGTTCACGCTGCTCCTGCCTCATGTCCCGCTGGCGGGCGTGGTGGCGCTGTCGATCGTGATCGGGATGATCCTGGCCTCAGCCTTTTCGGCCATCGTCGTCTACGCGCAGGAATTGATTCCGGGCAAGGTGGGGATGATCGCGGGACTCTTCTTCGGACTCGCCTTCGGGCTGGCGGGTCTCGGCTCGGCGGCACTGGGAAAGCTGGCTGACTTGACGAGCCTCACCTTTGTTTTCGACTTCTGCTCGTTCCTTCCGCTGCTCGGCGTGCTGGCCGTTTTTCTGCCCGACTTGGAGTAGAAGCAGTCTTCCCCGGACAGTTTCCTCTTACGATCTTTTAAGATATTTGGCGAAAAAGGCGTAGGTGGCTTGATTGATTTCGTCGTTGCTGGGATCGGTGGTTGTGCCGGGCAGGGGCTTGAAGCCGTGGTCGCCATTTTTGACGATGATAAACTGGTGGGGAACGCCGGCTTGGGTCAGGGCGGCGTCGAAGACCGTCGATTGGACCAGGGGCACGACACGGTCAGAGTCGCCATGAGCGATGAGCATGGGAGGATCACCAGCTTTGACGTAGAGAAGCGGGCTGCCGCTTTTCCAAAGGTCGGGGTTTTGGTCATGCGGCACGCCGAAAAGGAGTTCGAGCACGGAGGTCACATAGGGGTTGGCGTTCGCGGCGGTTAAGCTGGTGAAATCGGTGGGGCCGAAGAAATCGGCGACGGCTTGGACGTCGCTGCTGACGCCGGGATAGCCTCCGTCTCCCTCATCCTCCGGCACATCGCCCATGGTACCGAGGCACGCGACGAGATGGCCGCCCGCGCTCTCGCCCCATACGCCGATGTGGTCGGGGTCGACGTGATATTGCGCGGCATTGGCGCGAAGCCAGCGGACGCCGAGCTTGCAATCCTGAATCTGTGCGGGCCACTTGGCGACGGTGCTCAGGCGGTACTCGATGGACGCGGCGAAAAAACCGGCCCGGGCGAGTTGCACGATGCGATAATTCTTATAGCTGCCAGCTTTCCAACCGCCACCGTGGATATAGATGACGGCCGTAAGCGTGCCTGAGAAGTTCTGGGGATAGCAGATATCCGCATGAAGATCATGGTCGCCGCCCTTGCCAATGACGACATCGTGCAGGAGAACGAGCCCGGGTGTTGTCGGTGGGTAAACCGCCGGAGCAGCGTTTGTCGCGGGTGCCGGAGTTTGTGCCGGGAGAAGCCCCGGCAACGCGAACGCGAGCAGGGGGAGCAAAATAAGACGGATTTTGGATGAGATCATGGGCTGAATTTTAGGTGGAATTAACGGAATTTAGACGCGAGAATTAAGAGCTGCCTTTTCAGGAGAGTTTCCCCTCACGACCCCTTGATATATTTTGCCAGGAAGACGCTGACGTCATGATAGATTTCGGCTTGGCTGGGATCGATGGTAGCCCCGGGTACGGGCTTGAAGCCGTGGTCGGCGTTTTTGACGATGATAAACTGGTGGGGAACGCCGGCCTGGGTCAGCGCGGCATCGAAGGCAACCGATTGGGCCAGGGGCACCGCTTTATCGGAGTCGCCGTGAACGATTATCATGGGAGGATCGCCGGCTTTGACGTAAAGGAGCGGGCTGCCGCTTTTCCAGAGATCCGGGTTTGTGGCGAAAGGCACACCAAAAAGCGATTGAATCAGCTTGGGCATATCGTAGTCGCTGGAGCTGTAATCGCCGGGATTGCTCAAGTCGACGGGGCCGTAGAAATCGACAACGGCTTGGACGGCGCTGCTGACGCCGGGATAACCGCCGTCGCCCTCATACTCCTTCACATCGGCCATGGTGCCGAGGCATGCCGCAAGATGGCCGCCCGCGCTGCCGCCCCAGGCAACGATCCGGTTGGGATCGACGTGATATTGCGCGGCATTGGCGCGAAGCCAGCGGACGGCGAGTTTGCAATCCTGAATCTCCGCGGGCCATTTGGCGACGTTGCTCAGCCGATAGTCGATGGACGCGGCGAAATAGCCGTTATGGGCAAGCGCCGTAATGAGCGGGATGTAATCCTTGCTTTTGCCGTAGAGCCAGCCGCCGCCGTGAAAACAGAGAATGCCCGGGACCGGCTTGGTGATGTTCGCGGGATAGGCGACTTCAGCGTGGATATCCTGATCGCCACCTTTGCCGATGACGACATCATGGAGGAGGACGACCCTAGGCGGAGGCGGTGGTTCGGATGGGGCAGCGTTGGTGCCGGGTACCAGGGTTTGCGCCGGGAGAAGCTCCGGCAGCGCGAATGCAAACAAAACGACAAGACGGCTGCGGATGCCGGAGGAAATCATGAACTGAAATTAAGAGGCGGGGACGGGTACCGGCGCGTCGACCCACTTGCCGTTTTCCTTGATCAAATCAACAAGGCGGGCAACAGCTTCACCCTCGGGGATGTTGAATTTGACCGGGGTCTTGCCGATGTAGAGGTTGACCTTGCCGGGCGCGCCGCCGACGTAGCCGAAATCGGCGTCGGCCATTTCACCCGGGCCGTTGACGATGCAGCCCATGATGGCGATTTTGACGCCCTTGAGATGGTTGGTCGCCTCGCGGATCTTCGCCGTGGTGGTCTGGAGATTGAACAGCGTGCGCCCGCAGGAGGGACACGCCACGTAATCGGTCTTGAAAATGCGGTTGCCGACCGACTGGAGGATGTTGAAGGCGAGGCGGACGCTCGCGCCGGGACCCGGCTCGCCGCGCACGAGAATGGCGTCGCCGATGCCGTCGCAGAGTAACGCGCCTATATTGGCCGCGGCGTCGAGCATGGTGTCGAGCACATCCGGTTTGGCGCCGGGAGCGGGCGGGTGGAAGGTGTCCTTGAGCAGGATTGGGTGCCGGGCCGGAATCTGCGCCGCGAGGTAGCGGTAGGCGACGATGGGAGAAAGCGTGCAGCCGTCGGCGATGGTGACGACGTGGGGCGCGGGGGCCGTGGCGAGAAATTCGAGCGTCTTGGCGTCGCGCGGATCGACCTCGATGATCGGCTCCTTTTCAACGACGAAGTCGGGGAAGATGTCACCGAGCTGGACACGCTTGTGCTCGATGGCCTGGTAGGTGGCGAGGGTCGCGCCGACGCGGGTCGATTGCGAGGAGCCGCCGATGACGCCGTCGCGGACGGCGACTTCCTCCGCAGCGCGCCGGGCGAAGACAAACGGATCGAAGCTCAGGGGCGGCTGCTGGGGCGGCAGTTTGTCCTTGGCGTGGCGGGCGGCCAGCGACACCAGGGCGCGGGCGACGGGAATCTCGTGGACGCTGTCCTCGGTGAGCGAAACGCGGATGGTGTCGCCGATGCCGTCGGCCAGGAGCGCGCCGATCCCGATGGCACTCTTGATACGACCGTCCTCGCCGTCGCCGGCCTCGGTGACGCCGAGATGAAGCGGGTAGTTCCAGTCGGGCCCAAGCTCGATCAGCCGCGCAGCAAGGAGCCGGTAGGCGTTGATCATCACCTTGGGGTTGCTCGACTTCATCGAGAAAATAAAATCGTGATAGCCGTACTTGCGCGCGATGCGGGCGAACTCGACCGCGCTCTCGACCATGCCCGCGGGCGTGTCGCCGAAGCGGTTCATGATGCGGTCGGAAAGCGAGCCGTGGTTGGTGCCGATGCGCATGGC
>JAJSLI010000030.1 GCA_021272315.1 Methylacidiphilales bacterium
ATCGAAATGGCCGATGTTGCAGACAATCGCCTGGTGCTTCATCCGGTTCATGTGCTCGCGCGTGATCACGTCGATGTTGCCCGTCGTCGTCACGAAGATGTCGCCGTAGGCGCACGCCTCGTCCATGGTGACGACCTGGAAACCTTCCATCGCCGCCTGTAGCGCGTTGATCGGATCGATTTCGGTGACCACCACGCGCGCGCCAAGGCCCTTGGAGGCCTGCACGCAGCCCTTGCCCACGTCGCCGTAGCCGCAGACCACGACGACCTTGCCCGCGACCATCACGTCGGTCGCCCGCTTCACCGCGTCGATGAACGATTCGCGGCAGCCGTAAAGGTTGTCGAATTTGCTCTTCGTGCACGAATCGTTCACGTTGATCGCCGGCATCTTGAGCGTGCCCTTCTTGACCCGCTCGTAGAGGCGATGCACGCCCGTTGTCGTCTCTTCGGAGAGGCCGTGAATTCCGGGAATCAGCTCCGGGTACTTGTCGTGCACCATGTTCGTCAGGTCGCCGCCGTCATCGAGGATCATGTTCAACTGCGAGCCGTCCGGCCAGCGCAGCGTCTGCTCGATGCACCAGTCGAATTCCTTCGCGTTCATCCCCTTCCAGGCGAAAACGGCAACGCCGCTCGCCGCGATCGCCGCCGCCGCGTGGTCCTGGGTCGAAAAAATGTTGCACGAGCTCCAGCGCACCTCTGCGCCCAGTTCGATAAGCGTCTCGATCAGCACCGCCGTCTGGATCGTCATGTGGAGACAGCCCGCAATCTTCGCGCCCTTCAACGGCAGCTTGCCCTTGTACTCGGCGCGCAAGGCCATCAGCCCCGGCATCTCGTGCTCGGCGATGGTGATTTCCTTGCGGCCAAATTCGGCCTGCGAGATGTCTTTGACTTTGTAATCGGTGCTCATGGTTTGTTTTTTCGTAGTGATTCTTGCTTTAAAATTTCGTTTGTTTGTTAATCCCATCAAAACCAAGCCCTATACTCCCACCGTCCTTTTCAGGTCAGCTGCCTTGTCGGTTTTCTCCCACGTCAGAGCTTCGAGATCATCCGTGCGCCCGAAGTGGCCGTAATTCGTCGTCTTGCTGTAGATCGGGCGCAGCAAATTAAGCTGCTTGATGATGTTCGCAGGCTTGAAGCTGAAGACCTGCTTCACCGCGTCGGCGATCTTGTCGTCATCGACCTTGCCCGTGCCGAACGTGTCGATGTGCACCGAGACCGGCTCGGGATGACCGATGGCGTAGGCGAACTGGATTTCCACGCGGTCGGCCAGCCCCGCCGCCACGATGTTCTTCGCGACGTAACGGCCCATATAGGCCGCGCTGCGGTCAACCTTGCTCGGGTCCTTGCCCGAAAACGCCCCGCCGCCATGACGGCCCATACCGCCGTAGGTATCGACGATGATCTTGCGGCCCGTCAGGCCCGAATCGCCCTCCGGTCCGCCGATGACGAAGCGACCCGTCGGATTCACCAGGTAGCGCGTCTTGGCGTCGAGCAGATCTTTCGGCAGTACCGCCTTGATCACGTTCTCCACCACAAACTCGAAAATCTCCTTGTGCTTCACCGAATCGCGGTGCTGCGTCGAGACCACCACGGCGTCGATCCGCTCGATTTTCGTTCCGTTGTACTGGAGCGACACCTGCGTCTTGCAGTCGGGACGCAGCCAGGAAACCTTCTTGTGCTTGCGCAGGTCGGTCAGCTTGCGGCCCAGCGCGTGCGCGTAGAAAATCGGCGCCGGCATCAGGTCCCGCGTCTCGTTCACCGCGAAACCGAACATGAGTCCCTGGTCGCCCGCGCCCTGCTCGGCGGTCGCCTTGCCCTCGGCGGCTTTTTCATCGACGCCCTGCGCGATGTCGGGGCTCTGCGCCGTCAGCGCGTTGAGAATGTGGACGCCCTTGGCATTGAACGATTCGCCCGGCTCGGTGTAGCCGATTTCCTCGATCGCACCGCGCACCACCTTGTTGTAATCGAAATCGGCCTTCGTCGTGATTTCTCCCGCCACGACGACGAGATTCGACTTCACCAGCGTCTCGCAGGCCACGCGGCTGTTTTTGTCCTGGGTCAGGCAGGCATCGAGCACCGCATCGGAAATCGTATCGGCGACTTTATCCGGATGACCCTCCGTGACCGACTCGGACGAGAAAATGTAAGATTTGGGCATAGGCTCGAAATTAGGTTCTCATTCTCCGGCAAGCAAGAAAAAATATGAACGTATCCGGATGCGTGGATATATAAACTTCACTCCCGCTGCGGCATCCCGTAATTTTCCCATTACTGAAGGGAATTGGCTGTGCCTAGCCGTCCGTGGTGCAGGGCCCTTTTAGCAGACTTTCTAAAACGTCCCCTTGAGCGACAGAGAGAGTCGCTGCTCTTCGCCCAGGCTTCCGGGCTGGGGGTTCTTGTCCCAGCGGCTGCTGTACTCGAGGCTGGCCGAGAGGTCCTTCTGGAGCTTGAACGAGGGGCCGGTCGTGAAGGTAAGCGTCTCGTCTTCGAAAGAAACGGGCAGCGAGCTGGTCAGGCTCGGGCTGCTGCCAGGTGGGTTGGCCTGCGGTGCGGTGCCGGTGGAGGGAGAGATCGTTTCCAGCCCCCGGGAATTCATCATTTCCGTGTAACTGTGCCACGAGACGTCGGGCAAAAGGGTTTGCGACCAGTCCGCGAAGATCGCCTGGTTGAATTCGTCGCAGATTCCGGGGGATTCCTCGTACTGCTGCTGGCGCAGGCCCATCTGCAGTGTCGTCTCCTGCGCCGGTTTCCAGATCAGCGATTGTTCAAGTGAAGGAAACCGCGAAGCGGGTGATCCCGTGGCGGTGATCTCTTCATAATGACTCTTGAGCACGGCCGTCAGCGGCATTTTCCCGAGCGGCTGTTGAATCTGTGCGTCGTAGATGGTGTCATGCGAGGTGGTGCCGGAAAGTAGATCCGCACCCGTTTGATCTGAGTTTATGTCCAGCTTCAGTGTTGAGTTTAGCGGCAACCGGCCCTCGGCCGAGAATCCCGTGCCGGTGGTCACGTCCGGATTCGAAAAGTCGCTTGAGGAATCGTGGACATTGCCGCGCAGCGTCAGGACGTCGAGCGGTTGAACTTGAAATTCGGCGGTTTGTTTCTGGTAAAGATCATCCTCCGTGCCGTCAATCGCGGGCATGCCTGCCGCAGGTGGATAGGAGTCCGGCCCGCCGTTCAGCATGATGGCGCTCGTCTCGTAGGAAAGCGAAAGCGTGTCGGCCATCCGCTGCGTGCAGGTGAGCCCGTATTTTTCCTGCCAGAGCGAACCACTCGACACAACCGTGGCGGGATCGTTGATATCCTGCCCCGCCGTGGCGTTGAACGTCGTCCCTGCCGCCGTCTGGAGCTGCTGGTCCTCCGTCGGCTTCAACCAATCGATCTGCTGCCATCCGTCATTTGTGCTGCTTACTGCCGGGGCTGCCTGTTGCGCTTGTAAGGTTGGCGAAGAGCAAAGTGCCACGACCACGCTGAGATACAGCGCGGTCTTTTCAGACCACAAGTAGTTGCAAGGGTTCAGACACATGCAGTTTAATCGTCATATGCGGCGAAAATCTTTCGCCGGGGGTGTTTTTCTCCCCTTGGCTTTACAGACGCTCCAACAACCCAATTCGTTCAAAGAAAATGAGTTCCGCCGACCGGCTCTGAAGGTCGGTCGCCGGTCTCAACTAACCGTCCGGTATTGCGCGTGGACAGTCCTTTGTCTGGTCTGTTACCAGCTCGTCGCGAGTTCCTTCAGCGCGGCTTCCGCCTTCTCGCGCGAAAGCTTTGCCGCGTCCTCGCCTTGGGCCATGCCGTCGGCCACCACGAACTGCACGTCGGTCACTCCGACAAAACCGAAAATCGTGCGCAGGTAGGGCTCTTGGAAATTATACGCAGCCATGGGCGAACCCAGCGGATACGAGCCGCCGCTGCTCGTGATGAAGAGCGCCTTCTTTCCCTTCACCAGCCCCTCGTACCCGTTTGGCCCGACAGCGAAGGTTCTGCCTGCCCGCACGATCTGGTCGGTGTAGGCCTTGAACGTCGACGGGATGTTGAAATTGTACATCGGTATGCCGAAAACGTAGCGTTCTGCCCCGAGAAATTCGTCGACCAATTGGTCCGAAACCGCGATGGCTGCCTTCGACTCGGGAGTCTGCGCCTCCGGTGGCGCAGACGCGCCAATCACCCACGGTTCCGTCACGTGGGGCACCGGATGATGACCAAGATCGCGCAACAAAACGGTCGCGTCCGGGTGATGCTTCGCCCAATTCTGCGCGAAGTTCGTGGTGAGGGCGCGCGAAACGGAGCGTTCGCCGCGCGGGCTGGCTGTGATGACGAGGACTTTGGACATAGGGGTTCTCTCTCTTTGAGGGGTTGAAGGGGTTGGTTAGCTTTGGGTAACCATGGTTGTAACGTTTGTCAAACGCCCAGATACTTCGATCCTTGCATGCCCCCTGTTTTGCTTCAATAAAATCGGTGATACTTTCAAGCGACAACTAAATCAGGCCACTATCGCACCTCAGCAGATCACAATTTATGAAAAAGGTTGCTCTTCTCGGGTGCGTTATAATTGCAGCGACCGTTCTCGGGCCGATTGATATCTCAACGCTAGAACGCAGCAACCGGGAGGAGGAAATTCGAACGAACGCCCTACTTGCGAAGGTTAGTGCTCTCGCCGCCGATAAGATCCAGAAAATCACCATTACTCCAGAGCAGCTCAGCACGAAACAATTTCAGACGGAAATCACTGCTAAGGATGACATTCAGTATGTTAGGGGACTCCTCAACCGGGCAAACACCCAATTAAACGACAGCCACAATTGCCCGATTTATGACTGCACGTTGACTTTTACCACTTCCACCGGCACGGTTCGATTTTTAGCTTCCGCCTGTCAATATGATCCCAACGATTGCTACGTGACAGACCTATTTTATAACAAACTTCCGGGGAATGGTTATATCCGTGGAAACCCACCAACGATAAAGATTCCTGACCTCGGAAGCTGGTTGATGCAGCGAGAGCCGAAAGGCACACGATGATCCGTACATAGCTGGTAGCAGGAGATGGCGGGCGTCAACCATCCTAGACCACCGCCGCAACAAATAGTAGGCTCCGTCTTTCATGGATTCACCGCGTTATTCCGTCATCATCCCGATGCTCTATTTTCGAGAGGACGAGCCGGCGCTGGCCAGCCTGCGCGACACGCCTCCGCCAGTCGGTGGAATCGAAATCCTCGTTGCTGAAGGAGCTCAGCCTTCCCTCCAGCGCAACACCGCCTTCGAGCGCGCCCGGGGCGACATCATCCTCTTTCTCGACAACGACTGCACTCTCGCTCCCAATTTCTGGAACGAACTCGAAGGCGCATTCGCCCGGCCCGAAGTTGAAATTGTCGGCGGTCCCGCCCTACTGCGGGCAAACGCGGGCGCATGCGAGAAAATCTTTCACGCCCTGCTCACCCACATCCTGATCGTCGGCACCATCTCTTCCCGGTACGCTTCGCGCGGCGATTTTCGCCCCGCCGCGCCAACCGAGCTTATCCTTTGCAACCTCGCCGTGCGCCGTAGCGCCTTCCGCAAAATCGGGGCCTTTTCATCGAAACTTTATCCCAGTGAGGAAAATGAGTGGCTTGACCGCGCGCGAGCTCTCGACGCCGGCATCTATTATCACCCCCTCGTCCAGGTTTCCCGGCCGCAACGGGCAACGTGGAGGCAGATGGGCAAGATGCTTCTGCGCTACGGCATGGGCCGCACCCGCCAGTTTCAAGTCAGCGGCTGGCATCCGACTTTCCATCAAATTCTTCCCCTCCTGCTGGTGGGTGCCATTTTTGCCCTCATTTACTGGCATCTCGAAATTCCCTTCGTCGTGCTCTGGCTGGCCGCCTCCGTCATCGTCGCCCTCACCTGTGACGCCCGCCTCCGCTGGTGGCAGCGGCTAGTGGCCGGGCTTGCCGCGCCGCTTCTCCCGATAACCTTCGCCCTTGGCCAGATTGCCGGCTGGGCTGGGCTTCTCTTTCCCGCGTTCACCAAGGATGCCGACATTGTTGTCCTCAACGAACGGGGTGAACGTATTCCCTGATTGACGATATTCGACCCATGATCGGCCTCGAAGCCCTGCAACAACTCCGCCTGCCCGACGCCTGGCAGGCCGAGGCCATCCGTGCCCTCGCCACGGGCGACGATGTCATCGTCCAAGCTCCAACCGGTGCGGGCAAGACCTTCATTTTCGAACAATTTTTCCAGCAGCGTCGCGGTCCCGGCCAGGCTGTTTACACCGTGCCAACCCGCGCGCTCGCCAACGACAAGTTCGCCGAGTGGAGTCGTCAGGGCTGGCGTGTCGGCATCACCACCGGCGATCTCGTTTACGACGCCGACGCGCCCCTTGTCGTCGCCACGCTCGAGGCCCAGCAATCTCCCGCCAACGCCGCGCTCTACGTCATTGATGAATACCAGTGGCTTGGTGATCCCCTGCGCGGCAACCACTACGAGGGCGTCATTCTCTCGCTCCCGGCGCTGACCCAGCTCCTGCTCCTCAGCGGCAGCGTGGCCAATCCCTCCGCCGTGCGCGACTGGCTGCTGCGCCTCGGGCGCGGGCGCGGCGTCACCCTGGTCGAGCAGCGCGAGCGCCCCGTCCCGCTCGACGAAGTCGAGATTGATTCGCCCGCCCGCCGCGTGCCGGAATCGATCACAGGCTACTGGACCCGCCGCATCGCCGGCGCGTTGCGCGAAGACTACGGCCCCATTCTCGTTTTTGCTCCGCATCGCCGCGAGGCCGAAAAGATCGCGCGTGATGTCGCCGCCCGCATCCCGTGTCCGCAACCGCTTCGGCTGACGAAGGACCAGGAAAACGCCGCCGGGCCCGATCTGGCCCGGTTGCTCGGCCAGCGCGTCGCCTTTCATCACAGCGGCTTGGGTTACGTCCAGCGCGCGGGTCTCGTCGAACCGTTGGCCAAGGGCGGCCAGTTGCGCGTTGTCGTCGCCACGCTCGGTCTTAGCGCCGGCATCAACTTCTCGCTCCGCTCCGTTCTCGTCACCGCAACGCATTTCACCGCCGGCGGCCTGCCCCGCGAGGTCACGCCTTCCGACTTGCTCCAGATGTTTGGTCGCGCCGGACGACGCGGGCTCGACGAACAGGGCTTTGTCCTCGTCGGCGAACGCTCGCCGCGCCTCAGTCAGTCCCGCGCCGGTCATCTCCGTCGCAGCGCCCCGCTGCCATGGCGCCCGCTTCTGCGGGAACTCGCGCGAGGCGGTCCCATCGAGGAAACCGGCGCCGCTTTCCAAAAAAAACTTTTCACCACTGAGTTCATCCCGCTCGGCATCGAATCGACGCAAAAAATCCGCGAGCCGCTGCCTTGTGGACTCAAGACCGACGCGGGCCGGGCGCGCCTCGTTCGCCGCGAAAAGGACCCCGCGCCGTTCTGCTTCACCTGTGCCCATCGCCCCGAATGCCTGCAACTCGACCCGAAGCCCGCGCTGTTCTGGCTTTGGAACCGGGTCGGCTTCCTCGACAAGCAACTCCAACTCACCCGCCGGGGGAGGGTAATGGCATGGTTCTCCGGCGCGGAGGGGCTCGGCATCCTCGCCGGACTCGAAGATGAAAAATATCCGCTTTCCGACCTGCTCGAAGACATGGTCAACCTCGTCGCGGGCGACCGTTTTTGCGGCAACGAACCGCGCTGGGGCGGACGCCTTGCCTTCGCCTGTCAGAAGGCCTACCGCCGCTTCACCAGTGACGGTTTCCTCGTCGACGGCATGCCGGTCAATTACGGCGCGGGCGGCGCTGAGATCGTCCGCGCGCTCCGCACCAAAAAATTCGTCCCGATGCAGGGATTCGAGGAGCACGTCCATCGCGGCGACATTGACCGGCTCCTCATTGAATGGAAAAGCCTGTTGCGCCAGGTCGCCGGCGCGGATGCCGATCCGTCGTGGCCGCGCTGGACCCAGTTCCAGGAACTTTGCCGCGCCGAATTCGCCCAGCACGCGCGTGACAGCCTGCCCGGCCTGCCGATTATTCCGGCTGAGCAGCAGAAGCCGATAAGCCACCGGCTGACGATGTTGCAGCCCGTTCGAGACGCTCGTTGATGGCCAGGCCGAGACTGCGCGAAGGTAGCCGTATCGCGTAGAGCTCCGTCACGCGCGGATCGTCGTCGAGTGCCCGCAGAAGGCGGAAAAAATTAGCGGCGGCCTCGCCCAGATCGCCGTCGGGTGAGAGATTCTTCGTTACGCCCGCAAATACCGCGGGTGTTGCGCCAAAGGCAAGCCGGCCGGCATCGGCCCGCTGCGGAATTTCCTCCGCACCGCGCACAAGACGGAGTGGCTTGCGCGGCGCGTAATGGTGCCTGAGCTGCCCCGGCGCGAGGGGCCGCTCATCGACCGCCCGGGTCCGTCCGACGGGGCCGGTGACGGCCTCGAGTTGCTCGATCGTCACACCGCCTGCGCGCAGGAGCACCGGCTTTTCACCGGAAAGATCGAGCACCGTCGATTCGACGCCGACGAGACACGGTCCGCCGTCCAGGATCAGCGGCACAGCCGCGCCCAGTTCCGCGCTTACCGCCGGCGCGTCGGTTGGACTGATCCTGCCGAAACGGTTGGCGCTCGGCGCGGCCAGAGGCCCCGAGAACGCCCGCAGCACCGCCTGCGCCACGGGATGGACTGGCACGCGCAACGCGACCGTTGGCAGGCCGCTGGTGGCCAGGTCGGGCACCACGTCTTTTTTCGGTAAAACAAGTGTCAGCGGGCCGGGCCAAAATCGCCGGGCCAGTTCACGCGCAGTGTCCGGCACATTTGCCGCCAACAGAAAGGCCGAATTGGCATCGGCGAAATGGAGAATGAGCGGATCGAAGAGCGGGCGCTGCTTGATTTCGAATATCCGCGCCAGCGCCGCAGGGTTGAGCCCGTCCCCGGCCAGCCCGTAAACCGTCTCGGTCGGCAGGCCGATAACCTGCCCCCTGCGGAGCAGTTGCGCCGCGCGCGAAACCGCTTTGGGCGTCGCCGTGACGACGTTATTGGCTTGCTCCCCAAGGGGTGGCTCGGGTTTTATGCTTTCGGCTGGTATGAAACAGTTCGAATCGTTCAAGGCATCTCAACTCTATTGCCGCAAGTGCGGGAAGTCGATGCCGGTTCGGGAACGGCTTCTGCTCATCCTGCCCGACAAGGACATTTATGAATATCTTTGCACCGGTTGCTCCGAATCGCTGGGACAGCGCGAGGTCACACTTGCCGACAAGCGTCTCGCCGCTTTGCGCGGCTCGCGCCGCCGTCACCGCTAAAGGCTGTTGGAATTAATGTGGGGGTTAAAAGGGAACTATGCGCATCATCTTCATCGGAACCGGAGAAATCGGCCTGCCCGCGCTTTACGCCCTCACCAAGTCGCCCGACCTGCACGTTCTTGCCGTCGTCACGCAGCCCGACCGGCCCGTTGGCCGCCAGTTGAAACTTTCCGCCAGTCCCATCAAGGAAGCCGCCTTCAAGCTGCACCTGAAGATCTTCCAGCCCGAAAAAGTAGGCGCGGCGGCTTCAATCGCGCAGCTCAAGTATCTCAAACCCGACCTCATTGTCGTCGCCGCTTACGGCCAGCTTCTGCCCAGGGAAGTCCTCACCCTGCCGCCGCTCGGCTGCCTCAACGTCCACGCCTCGCTCCTGCCGAAATATCGCGGCGCTTCGCCCATCCACGCCGCCATCGCCGCGGGCGAAAAGCAGTCGGGCGTCACGATCATGTGGATGGACGAGGGCCTCGACACCGGCGACATCCTCCTCCAGGAAGCGATTACGCTGGGCCGCCGTGAAACGACCGAGACGCTCCACGACCGCCTGGCCGAACTCGGCGCCGGGGTGCTGATCAAGGCGATCAAGTTGATCCAGGCCGACAAGGCCCCGCGCCTCAAGCAGGACATCGCGCAGGTGACGCTGACCAAAAAACTGTGCAAAGAGGACGGCCACATCCAGTGGGACCGCCCGCAGCGCGAAATCGACGCCCACATTCGCGCCATGACCCCCTGGCCCTCCGCCTACGCTTGGATTCCGCAGGAAAAGGACCAAAAGATGCTCAAGATTTTCACCACCATCCGTTCCAACCGGGCCAAGGGCCAGCCGGGTGAAATCCTGCGCGTTGACAAGCACGGCATCCTCGTCGCGGCGGGCGTAGGCGGGCTCCTCCTGCGCGAAGTGCAGCTCGAGGGCAAGAAGCGGATGCACGCCGCCGAGTTCGCCCGCGGTTTCAATCTGCCCGTCGGCTTGGTGCTGGAATAGCTATACCTTTCCGACGAGGTGCTCGAGAATCTGCACGGCATTCCACGCCGCGCCCTTGAGCAACTGATCGCCGCTGACGAAGAGCGTCAGACCGCGCGGGTGCGACAGGTCTCGCCGGATGCGCCCGACCAGTACGTCAAACTGGCCGCTGGCTTCGAGTGGCATCGGAAAATGATTTTTCTCGCGGTCGTCGACCACCTTGACGCCCGGCGCCTTGGCGAGAATCTCGCGCGCCTCTTCGGGCGACAGTGGGCGCTTCGTTTCGATCACGATCGATTCGCTGTGGGCGCGTAGCACCGGCACGCGGATGCAGGTCGCGACGATGGGCAGTTGCGGCTCGTGGAAAATTTTCCGCGTTTCCTCGATCACCTTGTTTTCCTCCTCGTTGTATCCGTTTTCAGCCACGGCGGTGTTGTGGGAGAAGACGTTGAACGCGATTTGGTGCGGGAAAATCTCGCGTTTCAGCGGCTGGCCCGCGGCATAGGCGCGCGTCTGCGCCTCGAGTTCGGCCATGGCCTGCGCGCCGGCGCCGCTCGCGCTCTGGTAGGTGGAGACGATGATCCGCTCGATCTGCGCCGCCTGGTGCAGCGGCCAGAGTGGCACAGCCATGATGATGGCCGAGCAGTTTGGCACCGAGATGATGCCGTGGTGCTGTTTCATGTCGCCTGCATTGATTTCGGGTACGACCAGTGGCACGTCGGACCGCATGCGAAACGCGGAGGAATTGTCAATCATGACCGCGCCCGCCTCCGTGCAGGCTCCGGCGAACTGGCGTGAGCGGGTCGCCCCTGCGCTGAAAAGCGCGTAGTCGACGCCCTCGAACGCTTCGGCGCGCAGTTCCTCTACCGGCACCGGCTTGCCCTGGAACTCGACGGTCTTTCCCGTCGAGCGCGCGGAGGCGAGCGGCTTCAGGCTTTTGACCGGAAAATTCCGGCGCTCCAATGTCCGGAGAATTTCCCGCCCCACCGCCCCGGTGGCGCCAACAACGGCTATGCGATACGAAGTCATGCGTTGTCCATTATGCGGCATGATCGACAAGGAATCAATCTGGTCTTAAAAGAGACAGCGATTCCTGTTTAAATCCTCCCTCGGGCCTTTCCTGAATTATGAATCCCAAACTTCCCTCCCTGATTATGACGGTGGGTGCGCTTGTATTCGCAATTTCCTTGGCCGCCAAGATGGTGGCCTTCCTTTCGGTCCTCGGTCAGTCGCCGATTTTCGAATGGGGCTGTGCAATCGTAAGCGCGCTGGCATTTTCGACCGGAATGTTTCTCTCCCTGTGCGGTCTGATAGGCCAGACAGGCCATCGGCGGCAGTTTTTCGTGCTTCACCTCATGGGGCTCCTCATATTTTGTTCCATGCTGGGCTTGGACTTCCTCGGTTATGTGGCGATAGCGAAAGTTGATAGCGTTTCCGATAAAAGCCAGGACGTTCTTCCCAACCTCATCGAAAGCGCCCGGACTGCCGATTCCGAAAAGGCGCGTGAAAAAATGGCCGAAGACGCTTACAGGCTCTACGGGTTGACCCTGGCCTATCGTCTCGACAAGGGTGAACTGGCCTATTACAGGCCGACCGTGGAGGACGTCGCCTTTCGCGGCCAATATGAACAGGATGACGCTGCGAATTCCGGGCTCAGGCAGTCACTTGAAGAACAACTCCGCCAGTATCCCTGGCTTTTCAGTTTTTATCTTGGCAGCTTTTTTAACGTCTATTTGGTGGGCACACTCTGGCTCCTGACCAGAAAGCCGGGGCCCAGGTCATGACTCGCGGTATCTATCTCGTCGCCAACCGTCGCGCTGAACGCGAGGCAGCGCATCTTGTTTTCTCTCTGCGCCGGGCGGGATGTACGCTGCCGATAGCGTTGATTCCCTTCGACGACGATCCGCCCGTTCATCCGCGCCTGCGAACTGAAACCAAGTATCTTAGCATGGCAGATTTTCCCGAGGAAAGCCGCGCTCTGCTCGGGCAGATCGCCGAACTCTGGCCTGCAAGCCGGGCCGGACTTTTTCGGCGGCTGCTGGCGTGGTGGGGGCCGTTCGATGAGTTCATTTATTCCGACAACGATATTGTCGCGCTGGCGGACTGGTCGCCTTTTTTCGACCGGCTTGGCGACAACGACTTTCTCCACGCCGACATGGAGTACGCGACCGACGGTGTTTACGCCTACAAAAAGCCGGAAATCGTGCGTGAAAAATTCGGGCCCGCCGCTCTCGATTCAGTTTTCACTACCGGCCACTACGTCTCACGCAAAAAGCCGGAGATTACAACGGCACTGGCGGCGACGGTGCCGTGGCTGCGGGCCAACCCAGGCGTGGCGCACGAAGTCGACGGCGCGTTTATCCATCTCGCCGTGCTTGTCGGTGGCTTACGGATTAAAAATTTGTGCAAGGCACCTGAGAACTGGCCCAGTCCCTGGGCCGGCAGTTACCGCAACGCGCTCGACGTGGCACAGACCGCTCAACGCGGCCTCCTTTTCCAAATACACTATTCCGGCTGGAATCCCGATGGTTACCACTCCAGGGAGGAATTCTATTTTTCTGAGGACACCAGCGTACAGCGGATGCGCCGTCTTATCCGGGTTGTCCTCACGCATTGGAGCGGTCTTCATTGCCTGCGCACCAAAATTTGGAATGGCCTCAAAAGACGGATTAGTGGCTGGCGTTGATTACGCCGAGTTTTCGTTTGATAAAGGCGGCCAGTTCCACAGATTCGGGCACTCGCAGCAGTGTGGTTAGGCCAAAATAGACGAGACCCGCTGCACCGATGTTGAAGATAAGGATGGCCGCGCCGAGAAACGAATGGGTGGTGCGATGGGCCAGAAGCCATTCATCGCCAACGAAGACAACAAGCCCGCAGGCCATTGTTGCGGAGGTGACCCGGACGAAAAATGAGAGCCATTCGCCCGCCGTGCCAATATCGATCTTTTTCTGGATCGCGTGGACAAGCTGCAGAAAATTAAGGACAGCAACGAAGCCGGTGGCCAGTGCAAGTCCCACGTGGCCGAGGTGGAACCAGGAGAATAGGACGAAGCAGAGGACTAGATTAAGCGCAATACCGGTGAGGCTGACTCGTGCCGGGGTGAAAAAGACGACGTTCCGGATGAAATGACCGAACGAACCCCAAAAACCAGCGCCTTCCCGCGATTCAAATCGGGGCGGCTGCATGGCGTAAAAGCAGGGAACGAGAATCTTGATGCCGGAATAACCGGCTAGGCCGATGGTGTAGGCCTGCAGGGCGAGCGCCGTCTGGTTCGTGGTTGCGGCGGTGAAGGTCCCATGCTCATAGATAAGCTGGATAACCGGTTGCGCGATGACAGCGAGTCCGACCGACGCGGGCAGGGTGAGATAAAAGCCGAAACGGAGCGCCTCCTCGACCGTTTTGCCGAAGGCCTTGAGATCGTCGAGCGCGTGCTGTCGTGCCACGGCGGGCAGCGTGACCGTGGCGATGGCAACGCCGAAAATGCCGATAGGCAACTGCACCAGCCGGAAGGCGTAGTAGAGCCAGGAGACCGCCCCCGGAACGTGCGAGGCAAATTGAGTGCTGACCAAGACATTGACCTGCACCGCAGATCCGGCGATCGAACTGGGCACCATGAGAATCAGTACCGTTCGAAGGGCCGAATCCCGGAAATTGAGATTCCCTCTGCAATGAAATCCAAGTTTGAAGAGTGACGGCAACTGGATGGCTAGCTGGGCCAAACCGCCCAGCAGCACACCAAAGCACCAACCGAAAATGGCACGTTCGCCGAAATGGGGATGAAGCCAACTTTTTTGCGGTTCAAACAAATGGGCGAAGAAAAAACCGCTGATGACCGAGACAATGTTGAAGACGGTGCTGGCGCTGGCCGGGATGCCGAAAATGTGGCGCGCATTGAGCATTCCCATGACTGCGGCGGCAAGCGAAACGAAGAGGATGAAGGGGAAGAGCAATTGGGTCAGCCGCACGGTAAGCTCAAATTTTCCCGGAGTATTTGTGAACCCCGTGCTGATCATGAACACTACTTCCGAACCGAAAATGGTCCCCACCACGCAGATGATCCCGAGGATCAGTGTGAGCGTGGAGAGGACGAGCCGCGCGAGGTGCCATGCCGAGTCGGGACCCTCCTTTTCCCATGTCTTGGTGAAGGTGGTGGTGAAGGCGGTCGAGAGAGCGCCCTCGGCGAAGAGATCGCGCAGCAGGTTTGGAATCCGGAACGCGGCGATGAAGGCGTCGGCGTACATCGTGGCGCCGAACATGAAGGCGAAGACCTGTTCGCGCACCACGCCCATAAGGCGCGAGCCCATGACGGCGACGCCGACGATGGCGGCGTTACGTTTGTTACTTTTGGGACAATTCACGATTAAGCTCCAGGAGCCGGTTATACTAGAGCCAGACCTAGCGCGCGTTGCCCGCGGCCACGTCCCAACCTACGGCGCCGTCAAGCAGGCCGCCCTTGAGTAGGTAGCATTTGAAAAAGCGGGCGAGGCTGTGGAGTACGGGGCTCCACGAGTTGGCACGGCGGCCCATCTCGTGGGCCGATTGCGCCCAGAGCCCGGCGTAGAGAGCGGAGCGCGCGGCGCGGTCGGCGGGATCCGCGTAAGTGTAATGATGGAGATGGCCCGGCAGGAGCGGATGTTTGCCGGAGAGTTCGAGCTTCTCGTGGACGCGTCCACCGGTGAAGCGGGCGCTGTCCCGGCGAAAGAGGCGTACAAGCCGGTCGGGATACCAGTCGCCGTGGCGTATCCATTGGCCGCGATAATGGACGAGACGCGAAACTTCGTAGCCGTTCGGTGCGCCGGGCGATTCGGTGGCGGGATCGCTTTTCACGCGCGCGATGGAGGCGGCGAGGCCGGACGAAATCTCCTCGTCGGCGTCGATGCTGAGTACCCACGGATGGGAGGCCTGGTCCATCGCGAAATTTTTCTGATCGACATAGCCGAGCCAGTCCTGGTGAACGACGCGCGCACCGAACCGCCGGGCGATTTCCGCCGTGGCGTCGGTGCTGCCCGAATCGACCACAAGAATTTCATCAGCCAGCGGCGCGACACTCCCCAAACAGCGAGGCAGGTTGCGTTCCTCGTTGAGCGTGATGAGGCAGACCGAAATTTTCACGAGGCGGCGGACGGGGGGATTTCCAAGGTCAGCGCGTATTCCTTGAAGCCGACCGCCTTCCAAAAAGCGATCGCGGCCTTGTTGGAGATGAGGAGTTCGACGGTGATGCGTTTGTTAGCGGGCCAAATCTGCTGGCGGAGCAATTCGAAGGCTTTTCGCCCCATGCTCTTGCGACGGCGGTCGCGGCGGACAAAAAATTGCCGGAGATAAATCAGGCCAAGCTCGTCCCGATAAAGGGCGTAGCCGACGACTTCACCCTTGTACTCGAAAAGCATCGCGGTGTAGTCGACGGTGATCCAGCTGCGCATTCTTTCGCGGAGTTGGGAAGGGGTGAGGGCGCTGCGATGCCCCTCGTCCTCGATCAACTGGTGATTGAGCGATCCGAGGAGTTCGAGGTCGGTGATGGTGGCGCGGCGAAGAAGGATGACCATGGGGATATAATGGAATGAATTTGAGTTTAGATCAGCTTTTCCGCCGCGGCGATGGCCATTTCGGGGGTGATGCTTTTCATGCAGGCAAAGTCGAGGGGGCATTCCCGCAGGAAACAGGGGCTGCACGGGACGTGGTGACGCAGGATCGCGGTGCGCGGGCCGAGCGGACTGGTAAGTTGCGGTTCGGTGGAGCCGAAGACGGCGACCGTGGGTACGCCGAGGATCGAGGCGGCATGCATCGCGCCGCTGTCATTGCAAACGACGAGCCGCGATGAGGCGAGCGCAACGAGAAATTCGGCGAGTGTGGTTTTCCCGGCACGGTCCTCTGCGCCGGGCAACTGGCGGGCGATCTCGGCAGCCAGCGGTGCGTCGCCAGGCGTTCCAAGGAGGACGATGCGGGCATGGTGTTTTGTCGCGAAATGTTTCGCCACAGCGAGAAAATTTTCGAGGAGCCAGCGCTTGGCCGGACCATATTCCGCCCCGGGGCAAATGGCTACCGTGAATGGGGATCCGCCGGAGACAGCTTCCCTGTGCAACTCGGGCACGGCGGGGTCGACGGGTCCGCCGAGCGCGGTGATCAAATCCTGGTAGTAGTAACGTTGGTGCAGCCGGACGGGGTTGCGTTCTGGCACCGGGATGGCCGTGGTTAGCAGCAGGCGGCGTCCGCCTCTGGCGTAGCCGATCCGCTGGGGGATGCCGGCCAGCCATGCCTCGGCGGCGGCGCGAAGGGAGTTGGGCAGCAGGATCGCCGCGCCGAATTTGCCCTCGCGCAGCTTTTTCGCCGAGGCGGCGAGATTTTTCGGCTGGTCGAGTATGATGACCCGGTCGACAAAGGGACAGATTTGCCAGAGCGCGGCGAGCTTTTCCGGCACCGCGACGGCGAGAGGATCGCGTACGATCATGGTCTTGAGGTTGCGCACCGCGGGGAGGGCCATCACGGCGTCGCCCAGCCAGTTGGGGCTGCGCACGACCACGGGTCCGTTCAAGTGGAAACCAGATTCCGTCACGACAGGCTTTTAGCGTGGTTTCACGCCGCACGCACGAATTACGTTTGCGTCATAAATGGGTCAGTGAGCCGGGCCATGGCCACAAATGTCAGGGCCGAGCATTCTCATCGAGATGAAGACCTCGCCAGAATGCGGCGGTTGTCGTAAACACAATCCCCATGAAAACCCGCTGTGCCTGGTGTACTTCCGATCCAATCTACGTTCGTTATCACGACAAGGAATGGGGCGTTCCGGTGCATGACGACCGCAGATTATTCGAGATGCTGGTCTTGGAAGGCGCGCAGGCGGGGCTGAGCTGGCTGACGATCCTGAAACGGCGTGAGGGTTACCGTGCGGCCTTCGCGGGGTTTAACGCCAAAAAAATCGCCCGCTTCAGCGCGAAGAAACAAGCCGCACTGATGAAGGACCCCGGGATCATCCGCAACCGGCTCAAGATTTCCGCAACGGTCGACAACGCGCGCGCATTTCTCGCCGTGCAGAAAGAGCACGGAACCTTCGACCGCTACATTTGGTCGTTTGTCGGCGGGAAACCGAAGAAAAATCGCCGGAAGTCGCACGCCGAGATTCCCGCGCAAACGCCCGAGGCGGAGGCGATGAGCCGCGATCTCAAGAAACGGGGCTTTCGCTTTGTCGGTCCCACTATCTGCTACGCTTTCATGCAGGCGGTTGGGATGGTGAACGACCATACGGTCGATTGTTTTCGGCATGCCCAGTTGAAGTGACGCGGAATTTGCGGACGGTCTTACGCCTTAGGAACCATTGCCAAAAAGAATTTTCAGTGCGCCGAGTGAAAACAAATCGATCGCCGCATGAGCCAGAATCAGAGGCCAGACTTTTCCGCCCCACCGGTACCAAAGGCCAAAGACCAGGCTCCAGACGCCGATTTGCAGGATATGCTCCGATCCCTGGTAGCTATGCACGGCAAGACGCAGCAGGACAGTCGCGACCACCGCCATCCATGGTCCCCGCTTTGCGGCGCATTCGTTGAAGAAATAACCCATGTAAACGATCTCTTCATAAAACGCGTTCAAGACCGTACAAGCGATGATGACCGTCCAACTCAGATGAACGCTTCCGTGACTCAAAGGCATCGTGTGTGGAACGATGGATCTGGCCCAGTGGCCGAGGACCGAATCTCGCCAGGCAAAATCCAGCACGATCAGCGGCAGCAGAACACAGAGGAGGCTCACATAGGTCAGCGCCAGCAGACCTAATCCCTCTAGACTGGCGAGCCAGCCGATTCCGACACGGAAATCAGCCCGGGTCCACCCGCGCCGGCGAAGTACGAGCAGGAACAGGCCCAGAAGCGGAGCTTCAATAGTGCCATTTCTGACCAACGCCTTGTCGTTCATCATGGCGATGAAATCGCCGGAATGATGCGTCTGTCCATAGACGAGTCCGAAGATGATCCCGCTCCCGAGCATCAGGACCACCGTGACCGCGACCCGGATCCACGGTGCAATCAGTTCGGGACGCAGCCAGATACGGTCCGCATGCTGAAACGCGCCTGCGGACATGAAAAATGACGCGGTTTAGAGCTTCAACTTCGTGACGCTTTCGGCGACGTGACTGGCACTGGCCTGAAGCTGCTTGAGCTCGTCGTCCGTGAGCTTGAGCTCGATGATTTTCTCGACGCCTCTGCGTCCGAGCTGTACCGGGACGCCGACAAACTGGCCCTTGATGCCGTACTGGCCGGTGCACCACGCGGCGACGGGTAGCACGCGTTTCTCGTCGCGGACGATGCTTTGGACCATCTGCGCGACCGCCGCGGAAGGGGCGTAGTAGGCGCTGCCCTTTTGCAGCAGCTTGACGATTTCGGCGCCGCCGTTGCGGGTGCGCGTGATCATGGCGTCGATTTTTTCCCGGGACAGCAGCGCCTCGATGCCGATGCCGGAAACGGTGGAGTAACGGGCAAGCGGCACCATGTCGTCGCCGTGACCGCCGAGGACCATGGCCTCGACGTCGCGGTGTGAGACTCCGAGTTCAAGCGCGATGAAACAGCGGAAACGGGCGGAGTCGAGCACGCCGGCCATGCCCATGACGCGTTCCTTGGGAAAGCCGGTCTTCGCGCCGACGAGGTAGGTCATGACGTCGAGCGGATTGCTGACGATAATGACGATGGCTCCCGGAGCATATTTTTTCACGTTGTCGGCGACTCCCCCGACGATCTCGGCGTTCTTCAACAGGAGATCATCGCGGCTCATACCGGGCTGTCGCGCCAGGCCGCTGGTGATGACGACGATATCCGAAGCGGCGTAATCGGCGGGATCGTTGGTGCCCTTGACGTCGCCATCGAAGCTTTCCAAGCAGGCGGACTGGAGCATGTCGAGCGCCTTGCCCTGGGGCATGCCTTCCACGATGTCGTGCAGGACGACGTCACCGAGTTCCTTTTCCGCCAAACGCTGCGCCGTGGTGGCGCCGACAAAACCTGCTCCGACAACGGTGATTTTCATGGGGAAGGGGCTCCTAAAAAGATAGTTTGCTGGGTTCTAAAACATCCGAACAAGTTCAATCTAGGCAGCCGGTACGGGAGCGTCAATTGCGGCCCAAAAAAAAGTCTGAAGGTTGGGATTGAGATTTTGTATCAAACTTGTCACAATGTTCAACTTCTCTATGAAAATAACCCTCCTCACCCCGGCCCTTGCGGCCATTCTGGGTCTCGCCTTGGCAAGCGTGCCCCTGCCCATTCACGCCCAAACCAACACGACGACGACTTCCTCGGCGCCCGCTCCCGCGCCCACAAAGTCGAAGAAAGCCAGCGGTACCTTGACCGCGGTCGACACGACCGGCAACACGATTACCATAAACAATAAAATGGATGGCTCGCGCACGTTCGCCATCGCCTCGACAGCCACGTTCATCAGGGACAAGAAACCGGCGACGCTGGCCGATTTTGCCGTGGGCGACAAGATCACCCTCCGCTATACGAAGGACGCCTCGGGCACGATGACCGCCACGAAATTGTACGCGACGCCCCCCAAGCCCGCGTCGACCACGACCTCGACGACCAGCTCAAGCGCCCCGGCTGCCACGACGGCTCCTGCCGCAGTGCCTGCAACGCCTACGACGACACAGTAATTTAACTTCACTCGGAACGAAAAAACCGCCGGTCTCTGGACCGGCGGTTTTTTTATGGTCCTGGCGGACGGCAGTATTGCTTCGCAAAAAAGAAACTACCGCGGTTACGCAGTTCAGAGAGTGCAGGATCAGCGGTCGACGGTGCGCTCGCCGGTGAAAAATTCCTCGAGGTCGCCGCCGATGTGGAGGAAGGTGTTCTTTACGTCGTCGCCAAAATCGGAGCTTTTGTCCGTTGAGGAAGACGTGTTGCCCGATGCGGGAGGTACGTAGGAGGCAACGGAGTCGTCGAGCGCCTTGATGTAGACGTAGCCGCGGCTCTTGCCGCTCTCCAGCATCTCGATTCTCCAGCAAAACGGCTTGTTGAGACTCGTCTGTTTGAGCAGGGCATGCACGGTGTCGTAAGCGATGTGATGCTTGGCAGCGTACGCCTGCGCCGCGTCGAGGGCCAGGGTTTCGCTTGTGATGCGCGAGGGATCGAAGGTCAGCTTGTCTTGGTAAATCGTGCCGCCGCGGGCTTCGTAGGTCTTGGTGATGGCATTGTTTTCCACCAGAACGGCGCGCCCGTGGGAAGCGACCGAGGGATCGTAAAAGATAATGTACCATTTCTGGATCGCGTCGGGTGTGCCGATGCCGTAAAGGGAGACGACCTTGGTCTGCACCTCGGGACCGACCGCCTGCCGCGCGACCTGGAAGGCTTGATTGACACTGCCGGAATTTTGCGCCCGCGCCGCCGTGGAAAAAAGAACGGCTCCGCAGGCCGCCAGCGCCCAAAAAGAGGTTTTCACTTTCATGATAAAATTTGCGCCTGAAAACAAAGGCGTGCAACTCTCTTTTAGGTTTAACGGGCCACAATGGCTGCACCCCAACCAGCATCAGGAATCCGTCGAAGCAAGCTTGGAGGTGCTGGCGCGGATGATGATCTCAACGGGGAGATGGCGTGGCTGGACCGGGCCGCCTTTTTGCAGTTCGATTGCCAGCCGCAGCGCGGTCTCGCCCATCTCGGTTTGCGGAACGCGCACGGTGGTCAGTGGCACCCGGAAATTGGCCGCCAACACGCCGTCGTCGAAGCCGACGACGGAGATGTCCTCCGGCACGCGAAAGCCCTGTTGCAGCAGGGTCTCAACCGCGCCGATGGCCACACGATCATTGTGCGCCACCACGGCCGTAAAGGGAGTTCTCTCGGAGAGGGCCTGCGTCATTGCCTTGCGCCCCGAGTCGATATCCTTGGCCGCAAGGTAAACCCGCGCGTCGGTGTAGGGTGCACCCGCCGCGGCTAGCGCCCGCTGATAACCTCCGAACCGGCCCGCGCTGGACGACGAGCCGTTCGGCCCGGCCAAAAAAAGAATATCGCGGTGGCCGAGTTGCAGCAGGTGCTCCGTGGCCAACTCACCGCCCCGCTGGTCGTCACACACGACCCAGGTGACGGCAGGGAAATTTTCCGCCCCGGCGGGATAAGCGTCGAGCAGCACGGTCGGGATGCGGCTCGAGCGCAGCAGTTCCAGCGTCGCCAGCCGGTGCTGCCAGCGGATCGCCGGCACGAGAAGCAGCGCCTCGATCTGTCGCGAGATCAATTTCTGCACCTCGCGCATCTCGTTTTCCGCCCGGTCCAGCGAATGGGCCAGCAGCATCTGCAGCCCGGCGGCCTCGGCTTGGCGCTCGATGCCCCAGACCAGGTTGGAGTAATAGGTGTGGTTGATGTTCGGCACCACGACGCCGATCAGGCCGCTGCGTTTGAGGCGCAGGTTTTGCGCGGCGCGATTGGGCACGTAATTGCGCCGGCGCGCCTCGGCCAGCACGCGCGCCTTGGTGCCGGCGCTGATGTCAGGCGCGTCCCGCAGTGCCTTGGAGACGGCCATGGCCGAGAGGTTTAACGATGCAGCCAGTTCTTTAAGGGTCGACATGAGCGTTTTGGCAAAAGGATTTAACCTGAGAGATAAGCAAAGCGACGAGAATAAAGTTGGAGAAAACCGGCTTTTGCTGGAAACAGGCAGGCAGGAGGGCAGTGTGACGGGGATGAATCGTCCAAAATGCTTCGCTGCGGCACGGCCGACTCTCCCGCGTTGCCTTTTTAAAAAACTGCGCCATGCTGGTCGGCTCATGCAGCCTATTCTGGTTTTTCTCATCCGCGCCTATCGGGTCGTCTTCGCACCCGTCAAGGTCATGCTTGGTCTCCAGGGTTGCTGTCGTTACATCCCCTCGTGCTCCGCCTACACCGAGCAGGCCATCTGCACCCACGGCGTCTGCCGCGGCCTGGGCCTCGGGTTGGGCCGCATTCTCCGCTGCCATCCCTGGGGCGGGGCCGGATTCGACCCGGTACCCCCGGTGGGCGGCCTGACCAGATAAGTTTTCAGGATTGTGTTTATGGATCGTATCAGCGTCATCGGCCTCATTATCTGTGTTATTCTCTATTTCGCGCTCAATTCTTGGCTCAGCGTGGAATATCCGCCGCAAAAGTCCGGCAATCCCGCTGCGCCCGCTCCGGCCACCGCCGTCGCGCAGGCCCCTGCGCCCAACGGCGCCGCTCCCGCCATCACCCCGGCTCCCGCGCCGGCTCCCGTTGTGCCGGAGCAAATCTCTTACCTCGAAAACGACGTCATCAAAGTCAAGCTTACCTCCCATGGCGCGGCCATCGAGGAGATCGAGCTCAAGCAGCAGAAGGCGCATCCCAGCGGCAACATCGTGCTTAACGAGAAGTCCAACTCCAACATCTTGGCCCTCGGCGGCTGGACCGGTGCCGACACCGCCGCTTTCCAGGTCTCCGAAAAACTCCCCGGCAGCGTTACCTATTCGACCGATCTCCCCAATGGCCTCAAGTGGCAGCGCACCTACACCCTGGGCGCGAACTACACCTTCAACGCGTCGGACAGTTTCATCAATTCCGGTACGGCGGACGTCGCGCTTCCCGCCTATTCTCTCAGCGTCGGGCGCGCCGAGGCGCTTCACGATGCCGGGCCGAGCAAAAGCTCCTACTCCAACAGCCAGTTCCTCGGGGCCGGTTTTCTCGCGCAAAAATTCCATCTCGTTACTGTCAGTTATTTTAATCCCGGCATTATCCCGCTCATCGGCATCAAGACCAGCGAGGCCAAGGATCTCATTTCCAGCGCGAGCATCGAAAACGCACCGCTGCACTGGCTTGGAGTCGAAAACCAGTTCTTCACCGTTCTGCTCACCCCGTCTGCCGACCGACAGATCGACCACGCCAACATCCAGTGCTTCAACCAGCGCGACAGCGATGGCCGTGTTCTTCCCGGCGTCGATCCCGATATCGAGGCCGCCGCCTGGTTCCCGGCCCTGACCGTGCCCGCGGGCCGTTCTCTCACCCTCAACTACGGAGTCTACGCCGGTCCCAAGGTGTACGACCAACTCAAAGCCCTCGGTGGCCAGCAGGGGGAAATCCTGAACTACGGCTGGTGCGAACCGGTCATCCTCCTGATGCTGGGCGGCATTCGCTTCTGGTATGGGTTGTGCCACAGCTACGGCCTCTCCATCATCCTGCTCACCCTCACGGTGAAGATCATCACCTGGCCGCTCGTCAGCATCTCCAACCGCACCGGCAAACGGATGCAGGCCCTCGCGCCCAAGCTCAAGGAAGTGCAGGCCAAATACAAGGACCAGCCCGAAAAGGTTTCCGGCGAAACCTGGAGCCTCTACCGCGAGTACGGCGTCAACCCGCTGGGCGGCTGCCTTCCCGCGCTTGTGCAGATGCCCATCTTCATCAGCCTCTACTACATGCTCCAGAGCCTTACGGAACTGCGTGGCCAGTCATTCCTCTGGGTTCACGATCTCACCCAACCCGACACGGTTGCCGCCATCACATTTGCTGGGTCCCACTTCTCCCTCAATCTGCTCCCGGTCTTGGTCACGGCTCTTTCCATGATCATGATGCGCATGACCCCGCAAATCGGCGATCCCACCCAGGCCAAGATCGCCCAGTACATGCCACTGATGTTCCTTTTTATCTTTTACAATTTCGCCGCCGCGCTTTCGCTCTACTACGTCATCAATAACGGTGTCGCGATCGTCCAGATTTATCGCAACCTGAGGAAGCCGCTGCCCGAGCTCAAGCGCCGTCCCCGCAAAAAAACGTAGGCAATCCTCCGAAACATTCCCCAAAGCGACAAGATAATGTCATTTCGAAGGCAATTTGATGTCGAGATGGCCGCAGCGCACAAATGCTTCAGGATAAGACGGTCTTGGGCTTGAATCAAAAACCGGGAACTGTATGAGTACAAGACGAAGCGCGCCGATGAGTGATCGATCCGTTTCGCAGCCATCATCATGTCCTTTTCTGCCCGCACGGAATATTTTTGGAATGCCATTCGCCATGAAGTAGCGCCGGGAAAACTCTTGCCCAGTCTGGTCACCTCGTCGGTCGTGGCGATGATGACGGTCGTTCTCAGCGTTTCCTTTGTCGCCCTGATCTTCGTCGATCCCCTTTCCGGTTTCGTCGGCGAGGGGACTAGCCTGATGCTGCTGACGGCCGTGATCCTCGGCATCTTCATGGCCGTTTTCAGTTCCTACGCCGGTACCATCGCCATCCCCCAGGATCGCGTGGCACCGATCGTTGCGCTCATGGCCACTTTGATCATCCACGAGATGCGCGGCACCGATCCGGAGCGTATCGGAATCACCGTCCTGGCCGCCATCGCCACCAGCACACTTCTCGTCGGGCTGGGGCTTTTCGTTCTGGGCGCTTACAAACTTGGCAATATCATCCGCTTCACGCCCTATCCGGTCATCGGCGGCTTTTTGGCCGGCTCCGGCTGGCTTCTGCTTACCGGATCGTTCCGCGTGATCAGCGGGGAGCCCTTCTCCCTTCTTGAGTTGAAGGAGATGATCTTCTCGGGGGCGATCATGGCGTGGATTCCGTGCGCCGTCTTTGGGACGATCGCCTATCTCGCGGTCCGATATTCCCGGCATTACCTGACGCTGCCCGTGCTCGTTCTTTTCGCCGCCGTGGCGTTCTATGCCTGGATTGGAATCCATCATTATTCCCTTGGCGAGGCCCGGCAGAATGGCTGGATTCTCGGCGCGCCGCCCGACGCGGGATTAAAGCACATCCTGACCTTTCCCTCGCTTTTGCATGCCGATTGGAGCGTGGTCCTGCACCAGTACAGCAGCCTCATCGCGCTTCTCCTCACGAGCATTGTCTCCATTTTGCTCAACACCTCGGCGCTCGAACTGGCGGCCGACGAGGAAATCGACCTGAACAAGGAGCTTCGGGCCGCGGGATTGGCCAATCTCTTTGGCGGGTTTGCCGGCGGTATGACCGGTTTTCAATCACTGAGTCTTTCTTCCCTGCCGCTGGGCATGGGTGTCAGGAGTCGTGTTGTCGGCCTCGTTTCCGCCTTCGCCTGTCTTCTTTTGCTTTGGTTCGGCACCGGCCTGCTCGGGTACATTCCCAAGTTCATTCTCGCCGGCATCCTTTTTTACAACGGCCTCGCTTTTCTGACCGAGTGGGTTTTCGACTCCTGGTTTCGCCTGGTCCGCGAGGACTACTTCCTCGTCGTCCTCATCCTGGGCATCGTGGCCGTTGCGGGTTATCTGCAGGGAGTCGGGTCGGGCATCATCATCGCCACGGTGCTCTTCGTGTACAAGTACAGCAGCGTGAACGTCATCAGCAACATTCTCTCCGGCGACAGCCATCACAGCTCGGTCGACCGCTCCCCGCTTGAGGCCCGGCTGCTCAACAACCAGGGCGGCCGGATTCACATCATGAGGCTCAAGGGCTTTATCTTTTTCGGCAGCGCCAACAATCTTCTCAACACCATCCGGGAACGGCAGGCCGACCGGAGCCTGCCCCGCCTGGCTTACGTCATCCTGGATTTCCAGCAGGTCAGCGGACTCGATACATCGGGCATCGTCAGCATGTCCAAATTATCGCGCCTGGCGAAAAAAGAGGGTTTCATGGTCCTGGCCGCGTCGGTTCCGGTCGATATTCAAAACAGCTTCCGCAGCGCGGGTCTGCTGGAGGAGGGGCCGGGCCAGGTGCGGCTTTTCCGCGACCGCGACTACAGCATTGAATGGTGCGAGAACGAAATCCTGAAAAACGAACTTACCGAAGTGCAGAAGGAGATCAAAAGCCTGCCGCAAATCCTCCAGGATTTTCATCCGTGGCGGGTCGATACCAGCTCCCTGCTCAACTACATGGAACGGCTCGACGTCGCCAAAAATTATTACCTCATTCTGCAGGGCGATCCCGCCCATGAGCTCTTTTTCATCGAGTCGGGCAAGGTCAAGGTGATGGTCGAACTCGACAATGGCCGCACCATGCGGATTCGCACCATGGGCGCGGGCACCGTGGTCGGCGAAATCGGCCTCTACCTGGACCAGCAGCGGACGGCCTCCGTCGTCACCGAGGAGCCGTGCACGATCTACCGGCTCGACGCCGCCGCCCTGCAAAAGATGGAACAGGAAAACCCCGCCCTTGCCTCGGCCTTTCACGAATTCATGGTCCGTGTCCTGGCCGAGCGGGTCACGCAACAAAACCGGACGCTGCGCGCGCTGGTCGAATGAGCGCTATCCGGCGATAAGGCCCCCATGAACCCGCCCGCCACCCAGGATGTCACGGTCCTCGATCTGCCGTTCTTTGACGCCCAGGTCAGCGACGTCACGCTTGGGTCGGAAGTGGCCCGGCTCCTGGAGCAAAACCACTCCCTACCGGGCGTCATCGTGATGAATAAAAAGCGGTTTCGGGGCATGGTCTCGCGCAACCAGTTTTTCCAGCGGCTCGGGCGCCCCTTCGGCATCGAGATTTACTCTTCGCGGGCCATCACCGCCTTTCTCGACAGCCTCCCCGCGCCTCCGTTGGTGGTGCCGGCGGAAACGACCATCCAAAACGCCGCCATCATCTGCCTGGCGCGACCGGCCGAAAATGTGTACGACCCGTTTGTGGTCAGCGGCAAGGACCTGCCGCCCCGGCTGGTCGACTTTCTCGCGCTCATCGTGAAACAGACCGAACTGCTCACCGCCGCGCAGATCGAGGCCCATGCGCAAAGGGCCGCCGCCATCTCCGCCAGCAACGCCAAGAGCGATTTTTTGGCCAACATGAGCCACGAACTCCGGACCCCGCTCACCGCCATCATCGGTTACAGCGAGATTTTGATCGAGGACGTGAAGGCCGGCCAGATCGACGGGGCGGTCCCCCGGCTGGAGAGCATCGCCAAATCGGGCCTGCATCTCCTGGAAATGATCAACGGGATTCTCGACCTCGCGAAGATTGAGGCGCGCAAGATGGACCTCTTTCTCACCACTTTTTCGCTGCCCGATTTCATCCTCGAGATCACCGCCCTCGCCCTGCCGCTGATGAAAAAAAACGACAACGAGTTCAAGGTCACCTCCGACCATGCCGTCGTTGAAATGCACAGCGACGAGGCCAAGCTGAGGCAGAGTCTCACCAATCTCCTGGGCAACGCGGCCAAATTTACCAGCCGCGGGCGAGTCACTCTTGATGTTCAAAAAGAGACGCGCGCGGACGGGGACTGGGTAGTTTTTCAAGTCTCGGACACCGGCATCGGCATGAGCGAGGAGCAGATGGGCCGCCTCTTTGAATCGTTTTACCAGGCCGATTCCTCCATCTCCCGCCGCTATGGCGGCACCGGACTCGGCCTGAGCCTGAGCAAGCAGTTCTGCGAAATGCTGGGCGGGAATCTCACCGCCAAAAGCGCGCTCGATCAGGGAACGACTTTTACGATGAAAGTGCCGGTGCGGTCAAAAGAACCGGCTGGCAACGCTTCGGATTTGAGGTAGAGGCTGTCTGAAAATAGCCTCGGAGGCACCGTCGACCGCCGGGCGACGGATGTCCCCATCGATTTCTGTCATTTCGAACACATCGAGGGATCAGTCTGCCTTTGCTCGGGAACGACCCCTTTACAGATCAGCCATCTGCGGCAACCCGAACGGGGTTGCAATCTTATAGCCCAGGGTTGGACCGCGTCTGCGGGCCTACCCTGGGAAAATGGTGGAAGAATTCAACCCTGACAGGGTTGAATCAATGTTGACCGAGAACCCAGGGTAGCTCGTTCCTCGCAACCCTGGGCTATATGATTTCAATCCTTTCAGGATTGAGGGGCGGCGGCGACTACGTATTGTCGGAGTAGGGAGAACTGAAAAAGGGGCCGGGCGCCGTCCTTTCTCATCCCGCCCGGAAGGCTGGCCGGCTTCGCCGGGCCTCTCCGAACAGGGCGCGGTTTCAGCATCGCCAGGCCTCACCGAACATGATCCGGCCCAGTTTCTCAATCTTCTCCCTGTTGTCGGCGCGGCTTTCGACGATGTCCCGCGCTTTTTTGTCGGCGTACCACTTGATGAACAATTCGGTGCTCTGGAGCTGGAACCGTTGACGCTCGAGTTCGAGTTTTTGTCCGCCCTGCTTGAGCCGCTCCTTGGTGAAATCGCCGGCCCGCAATTCGGTGATCGCATGGACCATTTTAAGCATGTCCTCGTCGCTGGCGTTTTCCAGGATGGACATGATCCGGCCGCCCGCGATGGCCGCGCTGCCGTCGGCGATGCTGCCGCCCGCCGCCTGCCCGAGCTTCAGCGCGTACTCGGAAAGTTCCTTGAGTTGCTCGAGATGCTCGTGTTTCCGCCGCCACTCGAGGTAGCCGGTTTGCCGCCATCGGTCGACGGCCCGCCGCTCGACAGGCGCTCCGTGCCATTTCTCGGCAAGTATCTTGCGAACTTCTTCCACGGTGTTGAGCCACTCGGCAATCTCCCGCGGGATGTGGCCCTCCTCGAGGCGGCGGCTGACTTCGTCGCGAATGGCTGACGGCAGGGTCCTGATTTTATTAATGCGCCCTTGGCTCTTAAACTCGCAGCCGGGTTTGACTTGCCCGGCCCGCCCCTGGGTGGAAGGGGCGACAGGCCCGGCGGTCTTTCCCGTCCGCGAGAGAGGAGCCCCGGCAGCGGGCTCCGGTGTTGGACGATTCATGCCCGCAGCTTGTCGCTCCCCGCTCTCTGCTGTCTTGGCGTCCTGCGCGGCTATGGCGGTGAAATTGCTTTCGGCGTGACCTGCGTCTAATTTACAGAGACCCTTTTGCCTGGGCTCAACTCCTTGAATCCCGACCATGAAGCGCATTTTATTCGTAGAAGATGATGACATGAGCCGCGATGTTATTTCCACGCGCCTGTCCCGCAGCGGTTACGAAGTCGTCACGGTTGAGGACGGGCACCGGGCGCTCAGTGCCGTATCAAGCCAGGCTTTCGATCTGATCATCCTCGACATGAGCATGCCCGGCCTTTCGGGGTGGGAAACGGCCAAGAAACTCAAGGCTTCCCCCGCCACCGCGTCGATTCCCCTTCTCGCCCTCTCCGCCCACACGATGAGCACGGACCGAAAAAGGGCCCTTGATTCGGGTTGCAGCGATTTTGACAGCAAGCCGGTTGATCTGCCCAGGCTCCTGGGCAAAATTGAGGCCTTGGTTGGAAGTAGCAAACAGCCAACGACCTAGAAGTGAGCTGAAAAAGGCCGTCATCCCGAGCTTGTCGAAGGATCTCTCCATATTCCCTCGAAAGACGTCCTCTGAAACACAATAGTTAGAGGTCCCTCGACAAGCTCGGGATGACAGATTTTTTTAAAGGGGAGCCTTTTTTCAGCATGCTCCTAGAAATTGTTTTTGGGATTCTCCCTGCCGCCTGATCGTTTCATGTCGCCGTTGGGAGGAAGGCTGCTGAATGTTTTCCGCGCTTTCACGCCTTGTTTATGCTATAAACAGTTGTGGCTAAACGTATCCCTTTACGCGTAACCCCTTCTGCGGGTGAGCCAGCGGTGTCGAATGGAGGCGGACAATCCACCATGTTCCCGGCGCCCCGGCAGTTGAATCAACCCCGGCAGAACCGGATTTCCGGCGGGCCGCCGGTCAAAAAGAAGCGGTCGTTCTGGCGCAAGCTTTGGCTTGGCATCCAGATCCTGCTGGTCATTTTCATCATCGCCTCGGCGATCATCGGCTATCTCGTTTACGAAAAAGCGCTGATCTATTACGCGCGGGCCGAAACCTACGACCTCAAAAAGCTCGACGACCTGAACGTCACCTCGACCTTTCTCGACGTCAACGGCGAGGAGCTCGGTCGCATTTTCGTCGAGGACCGCATTCTCCTCAAGCCGGAGGAAATACCCGACTTGATGCGCAAGGCGGTCATGGCCGCGGAGGACCACCGGTTTTACGAGCATGGCGCGATCGATTACTGGGGCATCCTGCGCGCCATGCACGAAAATTTCGGCAAAAGCGGACGGGTCCAGGGCGGAAGCACCATCGAACAGCAGCTCGCCAAGCACCTTATCGGCGATTTCTCCCGCACCTTGGACCGCAAGTTTCTCGAGGCCTTCGTCGCCATTCGTCTCGAAAAGGCCTTCACCAAGGACGAGATCATGAATTATTACCTGAACCGGATTTATTTCGGGAAAGGTTACTTCGGGGTCGGGGCGGCCGCCCGCGGGTACTTCGGCAAAGACGCCGGCCAGTTGACCCTGCCCGAATGCGCGTTGCTGGCCGGGATTATTCGCTCGCCGACCAGTTCCTCGCCGCGCGTTGATCTCGGCAAGGCCCACCTGCGCCGGGATGCCACGCTCAAGCAGATGCTGGACTATGGCTACATCACCCGTGAGGAATACAGCCGCGCCCTCAACACGCCCATCCGCATCCAGCCGGCCAAGCCCTCCGGCCTGCAGGCTTTCGAGATGGCCGCCGCGGTCAAGGAAATGGAGCAAATTCTCTCCATTGAAGGCACCGAGGAAATGCCCCAGGGCTTGACCGTCCACACCAACATCAATCTTCACCTCCAGCGCGCCATCGAGGAGCAAATGAACCTCAAGCTCTCGGAACTCGAAGCCGCCGCGGCACAGTCCGCCGCAGGCAGCCCGGCGAACGGCCAGCCCCGACCGCAGTTGGAAGGCTCCGCCATTGTCGCCGACGTCTCGACCGGGCGCATTCTGGCCTGGGTCGGCGGGCGCGATTTCAGCAAAAACCAGTTCGATCATATCTCCATGGCCCGCCGTGAAAACGGCGCCCTGCTCCAGCCCGTGCTTTACGCCCTCGCCTTCGACCGCCTCGGCCTCAACCCGGCCTCGATGATCAACGCCTCCTATCTTGATCCGACCGTGTCCGCCTCGCCCGCCGACCTCGCTCTTGGCAATCCCATGGTGGACCTGACCAAGCGCTTCCTCTCGGTACAGGACGCCCTCGCCCTCGGCAGCAAGCCCGCGGCCACCCGCGTCGGTCTGCAGCTTGGTGTCGGCAACGTCGGCTTCTGGCTCCGGGAAGCCGGCCTTGACCAGGTCCATATCCCCGAGGACAAGCCCAATGTTTTCAACCCCGACCCGATGACGCTGGGCGACATCGCCTCGCTCTACCAGATTCTCGCCAACGGCGGGGTCTCCCGCAAACTCAAGATCATCCAGTCCATCGAATCGCGCACCGGGCAGGTCCTCTACGACGACAGCAAAGCCGACCGCGATGCGCACCACGACGACCTGCTCAACGTCCTCAATGACAACCAACTCACCCTCACGCTCAAGAATGCGCTCCGCTTCGGTTTTGCCCGCACGCTTACCCGCGATTACGGCCTCAAGTCCGATATTGCGGGCATGCCCGGCTATTCCGAAGGCTACCGCGACGCCTGGTTTGTCGGTTACACGCCGAAAATTCTCGCCGGCGTCTGGGTCGGCAACGATGATTCCCGGCCCATCGGTGGCAAGGATGTCGCCATCCGCTCCGCCGTCCCTCTCTGGGGCCAGATCATGCAGGAGGTTGAGACGCGCGTGGCCACCGGCGGCCAGTTCCCCGTTCCAGCGGCGCTGAGCAAAGTCGAAATCGACCGTTCCAGCGGCGCGCTGCGTGGTCTTGCCGGGCTTGCCCCGGCGCCGGGCGACATTTTTGTTTACCTGAAGAAGGAGCAGGTCGACGCTGCGGCCACCCAGAGCGCCGCGTCCCCGTCCATTCAGCCGCCGCGCGAGTGGTCCGACTGGCTCACCACCATGTTCAACGAATCCGACGAGACCGGCCTCGCCCCGGACGAGATCACGGCCCCCGAGGACAAGCGCTCCAACGTTATTCCCGCGCTGGCCGAATACAAAATGCCCGGGCTGCGCGGCGACATCGTTTCCTCCGACGGCGTGGTCTTTGCCACTATGGGCTCGGAGAAGAATCTCGTGCTTGGCTGGCCCGCGGCCGACGAAGCCACCGCCGACGCCGACATCCTCCGCTGGATGCGCGAACGCCTCAACGAATTGCAGCAGGCCATCGGCGTCACGATCAACGTGGCCGACGCCGATCTCCTCGCCCAGTACCAGACGCAGCGCTACCAGCCTTTCACCGTCCTCGAAAACGTCACCCCGGACCAGGTTTCCAAAATCCAGGCCGCCGGTCTCGAGGGCAAGGGTTTCGGCTTCCAGACTGTCCCGATGCGCGTTTATCCCCACGGGCCCGAGCTGGCCCACGTGCTGGGCCATCTTTCCCGCGCCCAGCAGCGCAACCGCGGCAAGTACCTCAGCGGCGACGTGATCTACGACCGCTACCAGGGCGCTTCCGGCATCGAAGGCGTGATGAACCAGGAGATGACCGGCAAGGACGGAAGCTTCATGATCTCCACCACGCCCGACGGTTACGCCCGTTCCGCCGCCGTCTCCGTGCCGGCCACCTATGGCAACACCGTGCGTTTGAGCATCGACTCGAAAGTCCAGCAGGCGGTCGAGGACGCGATGTCCAACAGTTCCAAGGTGATGAAGGCCGTCGTCATGCTCGACGTCCACACCGGCGACGTCGTCGCCATGGCCTCGCAGCCCACCTTCGATCCCAATATTTTCGTCCCCAACATTTCCGCCGACGAGTGGCAGATGCTCAACAGCAACCAATTCAATCCGCTGCTCAACCGGACGATCCAGGCCCAATATCCGCCCGGCTCGAGCTTCAAGACCGTCACCTCGATTGCCGCCATGAAAGCGGGCGTCTTCGATCCCAACTGGGTTGTCCACTGCACCGGTTACTTCGACCTCGACAACTCGCACCGGATGGTCCTGCCGGAGGAAAAGGGCGACGTCACCTACCTCGACGCCCTCACCTATTCCTACAACACCTACTTTGCCACCCTGGGCGAGAAGATCGGGCGCGACATCCTCCTCGATACCGCGCGCAGCCTGAATCTCGGCAGCCTGACCAACATCATGCTGCCCGGCGAGTTGCCCGGCCTGATTCCCGACAACGAATTTGTCAAGCGGGTCCACCAGCGCGAGTTCGGCTATGGCGATATCGCGCTGACCTCCATCGGCCAGGGCGACGTTCTGGCCACCCCGCTCCAGATGGCCGACGTCATGGCCGCGATCGCCAACAACGGCACGGTTTACCGCCCGCGTATCGTCAAGGACGTCGAGGACCGCAGCGGCAACGTGATCAAGAGCTACCCGGTGGAAGTCCTGCGCAACGTCACCTTCGATCCCAAATGGATGCCGGACCTCAAGGCGGCGATGATCAACGTCGTCGACACCGGCACCGCCGCCGGGGTCCATCGCGACGACATGAAAATCGCCGCCAAGACCGGCACCGCCCAGGTCGGTTCCAAGACCCACCACCGCCAGATCGCCTGGCTCTCCGGTTTCCTACCCGCCGACAATCCCCAATATTCCTTTTCCATCATGATCGAGGGCCAGTTCTCCGACAACCGCGACAACACCCTGACCGGCGGTCTGCTCGGCGGCGTCGACGCCGGCGCCATCGCCAAGGACATCTTCGCCGGCATTTATCCGCCGCCCGGCGGCAAGAAATCCCCGGCCATCCAGGCCGCCTCCACCGTCAAACCGACCGACGAAGCCGCCACGGCGGACGATGATTCCGATTCCTCGCCGGCAAAGACTTCCTCCAACTCGCCGCCCGCGGATGCTCCGAAACCCGCGGCTTCAACTCCGGCAACATCGTCTGCGCCGGCGGCTGGTGCGACGACTGCGCCGTAGAGGTGGAGGTTGTTCGAAAATTTTGGGTAAGTTTTGGCCAAGATAAGATGCGCCGTTTGCATTGTTATCGCTTGAAGGGGATTACAAATTTGAATAGTAATTCTATACTCGAGTAACCTCCGTTCCCCAGCACATCTCCAGGACAACGTCATGTCCAACATTTACCTCCACATTAACGGCGAACAGCAGGGACCTTATCCGATCGAAAACGTGCGTGCCATGATGGCCTCAGGCGAGCTTGGATCTGACACCCTCGCCTGGATGGAAGGCCAAGCTGATTGGCAGCCGGTCAGCCTCCTTTTTGGGGTTCCTGTACCGGCGTCTCCGCCGCCGGTCAGCACAGGAAAATTCCGGGTGGGTTCCTTTTTAAGCGGTATCGGTGTGACCCTCGCCGTCATCGGAGCGATTCTGCTGGGTCTGCTTGTGGTGGTGGGTGCTTTCATCGGCTATACGGCCTATGTCGGAAACGGTCTCGATAAATCGAGCAAGGACTACGTTGATGAGGCCATACCGGCAATAGTTACCAACTGGTCGCAAGAGGAACTCACCAAGCGTGAAAGCAAGGCGTTTCAGCAGGCCGTCACGGACGAGCAGCTCACCAAGCTCTTCACCCTGTTTCACCGATTGGGAGCCTTGAAATCTTACGATGGGTGCAAAGGCGAGGCGAATATGAATTACACGCCATCAGTGGGTAAGGTCATTACCGCAGTCTATCTGGGGCGCGCCACCTTTGATAATGGCGAGGCGGAGATCAAGATCGGCCTCATCCAAGAGGACGGGGTGTGGAAAATCCAAGCGTTCAATGTTAATTCTCCCGTCTTTATGCAGTAGCTGCGGAAAGAGAAGTAACTAACGAGTATTGAGAAAGGGGACTGGCATCATTACGATATGCCAAAAGATACCGGTTCTTTTTTACCTCTGTCATCCCGAGCAGGTTGAGGGATCGGTTTGTCCTCGTTCCCAAGTTGCACTTGGGAACGCAGTTATTGAGGCAATTTCATTGCCGATCCCGATGCGAGGGAGCCCGTTCGAGTCAGCGCGAAATGAAATTTCGCGAGGAGCAGGTGGCGCTCCCAAGTACAACTTGGGAGCGAGGGAACCCAAGTGCGACGGTTCCTTCGGCTTCGCTCAGGACAGGCTCCAACCGCCGCTACATTAGGGCGAAGTGTTACCGCCATCCGCCGGACCATCGGGCGCGAACTCGGCCTGGCCGGACTGGACCAACTCGGCGGCGACATCGAGGAAAGTCAGCGATGAATAATTGAGCCGCCGCCAGAGACTGTCGAGGGGTTGGGGCCGTTTCGAGATCAACTCCCAGATTCGCCCGGCGAGCGCCGCGGTTTTTTCGTCGGTCCACTGCAACGCCTCGGCTTTTCGGTGGAGCTTGCCGGCCATGTTGCGCCAGGAGTCGTCGAGCGAGAGGTAAGCGTCGCGTTTGGAGACGCCCTGCATGAGGAGGTCGGTGCTGTCGCAGGTGATCTTGTACTCCTCGTGGAACGGCAGCGTCGGCTGCTCCAGGAGCCGGAAGGAGAACGCGCCCTCGGTGGCCGAATCGAGGAACCCCTGCCAGACCGCCTCGATCCCCTCGAGATGGATGAAGCGCGCGAATTGCACCCGGCCTTCGCGGAAGAAGAAGCTGCCGATGAGTTCGTTGCCCGCGTTGTTGAGCCGCAATTCCCCGCTGTGATTTCCGCTGGTGATGGCCTGGAAGATGGTGAGCAGGTCGAAGTGCTGCAGGTTGCCGCCGAGGTCGAGCAGGTAGGTGTCCAACTGCGCTTCGCTCGAGGTTTTGTGCATGCGCCGCGCCAGGTTGCGGGCGAAGTAGGCCCCCAGCCTCGGGATTTTATCGAGCAACTCGATGAACTTCAGCTTCTCGATCTCCAGCACCTGGGAGGGTTCGCAGGTGCGCACCGAGGCCAGACGGGGTTGCGCGGTCAGCACGCCGAGGTCGCCGAAAAAGTCGCCCTTCCGCAGGTAGGCGAGCGAGCGCGTCTGTTTGCCGTCCGGACTGTGGGTGAGCGCCTCGACCACACCCGCGGCGACGATGAAGACGGCGTGCGATTCGTCGCCCTGCCGGTAAATCATGTGGTCGGCTTCGTAGGAGAGCTTGCGGCAGGCCGCGTCGATTACGAACCGGCTGGCCGGGTCGAGCAGGGCGTGGAGGGTGAAGAAATTGGCCTCGAAATCGTGTTCCATCGGTCGGGTCGGGTTGGAATTCCTGACAAAAGTAGACGCGAGACCGGCCGCTTTCAACAAGAGTTCAAATCGGAATCATCCGGCGACGGTGTTTTTCGTAGGCGGCGATTTCGCGGATGCCGAGGCCGGCCAGCAGTTCCGAGAGCCGGTCGTAATTTTCCGCCAACTGGGCGCAGGAATGGGCGTCGCTGGCGAGCGTGAAAGGGATGCCCAGCCGCTGCGCTTCGCGGATCAGGTCAACGTGCGGGTACTGTTCGCCGACCGGTTTGCGCCAGCCCGCGGTGCTGATTTCGATGGCCAGTCCCTCGCGGCGGATGCGTTCGAGCAGGGCCGCGAAATGGGGGCGCAGCCCGCCCTCGGGATGCCAGACGCCGTGGATTTTGATCAGGTCGAGATGGGCCAGGGTGTCGATTCCGCCCCGGTCGATCATTCCCTCCAGCTCGCGGACATACCGGGCGCAGTCGGCGGCCACGTCCCGCTTGGAAAATTCCTCTTTCCGGCTGACTTGGTCGAACATTTCCGCGTCGCCCGGCAGGTAATGGGCCGAGCCGAGCACGAAATCGAGCCGTTCCCAGTTTTTCTCGACCCAGAGCCGCCCGGCCTTGCCGGAGACCGGGTCATTGTCGAGCTCGATCCCGGCCAGGAATTTCAGGTCCGGATTGGCCGCGCGCAGCCGGTCGATCTCGCCGAAATCGACCCCTTCGTGATAACGGTCGTGGTCGGTGAACGCCACTTCCTTGAGCCCGCGCTGGCGCGCGGCATCGGCCCACGGCTGGAGCAGCGCCGGCGAGTAGGGCTTCACGCTGTGAGCCTGCGGATGGTTGTGATAATCGATGGGGAGGGGCATAAAGATATTTAATTACCCGGTTGGCCGAGCGTGGACGGAGGCGGTTCGATCCGGTCACCGGGCTTGATTCCGTTGAGGGCGAACCAGTGGAGGTTCGTCTCCAGCGCGTAGGCGACCTGGTCGCTGTCGCTCCGCGTGATCGACGTGTCGAGCGCCTTCATGTCGTGGATTTCGAGAATCACGCCGTTCTTGTCAATGTAGGCGACGGAAAGGGGGATGAGCGTGTTCTTCATCCAGAAGGTCGCGGTGGTGATCGTCGGTAAAAGAAAAATCATCCCGTGGTTATCAGCCATTTTCGTCCGATACATCAATCCGGTCTCCTGTTGTTCGTGGGTCGAAGCCACCTCGGTGATCAGTTGGGCCTTGCCGACGTGGAGCGACACCATCGGCAGCGATTGCGGCTGGCCTCCGTTCGGATTTTCGTTCTGGGCCCGGCCCGGAAGCGTAACCGGCAGCCAGCCGAGGTTGATGAGAAGGATGACAAAAATTCGCAGCTTCATGGGCATGGATGATATTTTCTATTCATACCGCAAAGCCTGTGCCGGGGCCAGCTTGGCCGCGCTCAGCGCCGGGACCAGCGCCGCCAGCACGCAGATCGCCACGGCGGAGACCGCGATGGTGGTCACGACGATAGGATCGATCACTGCGGGGATATCCGATGTTCCGTAAACCGAGCTGGCGAAGACCTGGACGTGAAACCGGTGCAGCAGGAAGTCGTGGAACGGGTTCCGGTAGAAGAGCAGCACCAGGCCGAGGGCCGTCCCTGTCAACGACCCGATGAGGCCGACGACGAAGCCGTGGAGCAGGAACACGCCACAGACCTGTTTGTCGGTGGCGCCGAGCGCCTTCATCAGCCCGATCTCGCGCGATTTTTGCACCGTGATCGTGATCAGCGTGCTGCAGACCCCGAACGAGGCAACGATCATCACGAGGTAGAGAATGATGGCCATGGTCACCCGCTCGACCTGGATGGCGTTGAAGAAATCCCGGTTGTCATCCATCCAAGTGTGGGCGTTGAGGGTCGGCGGCAGGGCGTGGTTGATCTCGGCCTTCACCGCGTCCGCTTGGGTGGGGTCCTTGATTTGCACCGAGATGCCGTGAACGGAATCTCCCATGCCATAGAGGCGCTGGGCCATTTCGGTTGAGACAAGGAGGAAGTTGAGGTCGTAATCGAACTGGCCGGTTTCGAAAACTCCCCGGATGATCGGTTCCTCCGGCAGCGGCAGGTCGACCGGCTTGCCCGGGGGATGATCGGCCATGGCATTGAGCATGGCCGGTCCGTAGATGTCGATCTTGTCGCCGGGGAAGGCCCCGTTGCGTTTGGCCCACTCGATTCCGACGAGGACCGAATCGCCCTCCAGCTCGTAGTCGCCCATCTTGACGTATTGCTTGAGCGGCAGCACCGGGTCGTCCCCCATTTCCGGCGCGCTCTTGACGTAGGCCGGGGACATGACGTTGTTGTGCCTGACCAGGACCGGTCCCTGGATGATGGTCCCCGCCGCCGTCACGCCGGGCAGTTTTTTGATCAGGGCGATGGCCTTGTCGTAATCGTAGAGCACGGTGCCGTCGGCCATGGTGACCTTGATCGGGGCGTTGAAGCCGATGATCCGCTTGGCCAGCTCCTGGCCGAATCCGGTCATGACCGACAGCACGATGATGAGGACCGCCACGCCCAGGGTCACCCCCAGGAACGAGATCACCGTAATCACCGAGACGAACGAGCGTCGCGGGCGCAGGTAACGCAGCGCCATGAAAAGTTCCACCGGCCATTCCATCCGGACAAGCTAGAGTGTGATATCGAAGAGGACAAGGCCGCGTGGCGTGTCGCTTGGGGTCTTGCCATCCCATCCAAACCCGGTAGGTTGGATTCACCATGAGGATGGGCCTCGTTGTCGCCGTTTGGCTGGGAGTCGCCATGCTGTCCGTTTCGTCCCTGCGCGCCGATCCGATAACGAACCAAACGTTGTCCAATCTCAACGACCAGGTGAGCGACGCCCAGAAGCAGGTCGACAAAGCCAGGGACAAATTCGATTCGGCGGCCGACGATGCCGCTTCCGGCATGGCCTCCTCTGACCGATCGGACTGGCGGCATTCCGTTTCCGGGATCGACAACCTCGTCGACCAGGCGGGCAGGGACAAGAAAAGCTCCTCCTATTACACCCAGGTCCAGAAAAACATCTCGGCCCAGAGCGCCGCGCTCAAGCAGCAGGTCAAGCCGGGCGATAGTTCGGGGGTCTCATCCGCGCTCGCCGATCTCGTCCAAGCCTGCGCCAATCTCACGCATACCCAGTCGAAACTGGCCCTTGCCAGGCAGCAACTGGACACCGAAGAGGATGCCAGCAATCAGAACGGGACCCGGACCGTCGTCAATCCCGGCTTCTCCATCCGCACTCAGCGCGATTCCAATAATAATTCGCCGACGCTGCCGCAGCAGTAGCGGCGCGCCGGGCGGTGGAACCCGCGAGCGGCGTGCGCGGGCTACCAATCCTGAAGTCAGCGACGGGGACTATGCGGATAGCGAGCGCATGCCTCCCAAAAGTTATAGGTTCCACTGTTATACGAGGTTCCTCCTCCGAACGCGTCTTCCTGAATGGCTCGGATGAATGAACAGGAAAATATCAGCAGAAGGAGCAAAACTTGAATTACCGTCTGGCCAGTTCGATCCGCGAAGAATGTTGATATCCAGAAAGAGACTCGCGCCAACAGGTAAAACAGTCCGACATAAACTAAGATGCCGAAGAACATGAGTCCCGGAAGGCCTCCCCGTCCTTCTAAAATCGTGAAACCAGCGTAACAGCAGGGAGCAATTAAAAAACCAAACAAAACCGGGACAAAGATAATGGCCAGTACCATGAAGGCGATGACATAGGCCCTTTGAGGCATGTTTCTAATCTAGCGGGTCAACCACCTCTTCCAAGCTCCGAGTCCTACCTTGTCTGCTGTCCGCAGGACCCGTGCGCAGCACAAAAACCTGTTCATCCGGTGAATCCTGTCTAAAAATCGCACCTTCCCTTTTTAATCCGGTTTCATCCATGACGAGCAAGATTCTGATTCTCGATTTCGGTTCGCAATACACGCAGGTCATCGCGCGGCGTGTGCGGCAGTTGAACGTCTACTCGGAAATCGTCCGCTACGACACGCCGGCTAGCGTCCTCAAAAGCCTGCGTCCGGCGGGCCTCATCCTCTCGGGCGGCCCGGCCAGCGTCTACGCCAAGGGCGCGCCGCAGCCTGACAAGCGGATTTTCGAGGCGGGCATCCCGATCCTCGGCGTTTGCTACGGGATGCAGCTTTTTGGCAAGTGGCTGGGCGGCGAAGTGGCGCCGGGCGCGCGGCGCGAATATGGTCGCGGCCGCCTCCACGTTTCGAAGTCGTCGCCGCTGTTCCTCGATCTGCCCGAGAAGCTCGAAATCTGGAACAGCCACGGCGACAGCCTCAAGAAGCTGCCCAAGGGTTTTCACGCCATCGCCACTTCGGACAACTCGCCCTACGCGGTGATCGAGGACCCGGTGCGCCGGATTTACGGGCTCCAGTTCCATCCCGAGGTGGCCCACACGCCGCGGGGCATGGAAATCCTCTCCAATTTCGTTCTCGGCATCTGCGGGGCCGAACCGGACTGGACGATGAAGAGCTTCATCGAGAGCACCTGCGAGGCGGTGCGCAACCAGGTCGGCAAGGAGAAGGTCCTGCTTGGGCTCAGCGGCGGGGTCGATTCGGCAGTAGCGGCGGCGCTGCTCCACCAAGCCATCGGCGACCAGCTCCACTGCATCTTCGTCGACAACGGCCTGCTCCGCAAAGGCGAGCGGGAAAAGGTGCAGGATGTCTTCGGGCGCCACATCCGGCTCCGGCTGCACACGGTCAACGCCGGAGCGCGGTTTCTCAAGGCGCTGAAGGGCGTCGCCGACCCGGAAAGAAAGCGGAAGATCATCGGCCGGATTTTCATCGAGGAGTTCCAGCGGGCGACGAAAAAAGTCGGCGCGGCGAAGTTCCTCGCGCAGGGCACGCTATATCCCGATGTGATCGAGAGCGTCGCCATCGGCGACAACCCGGCGGCGGTGATCAAGAGCCACCACAACGTCGGCGGCCTGCCCAAGAACATGAAGTTCCAGCTCGTCGAGCCGCTGCGGCAGCTTTTCAAGGACGAGGTGCGCGTGGTCGGGGAAACGCTCGGCCTTCCGAAGGAGATCGTCTGGCGACACCCGTTCCCGGGGCCCGGCCTGGCGGTGCGGATACTCGGGCCCATCGACGCGAAGAAGCTTTCCATCCTGCGCGAGGCCGACGCCATCGTCATCGAGGAGATGGAGGCGGCGGGGTGGTACGACAAGGTCTGGCAGGCGTTTGCCGTGCTGCTGCCGGTGCGGAGCGTCGGCGTGATGGGCGACGAGCGGACCTACGATTTCACGGCGGTGCTGCGGGTGGTCGAGAGCCACGACGGCATGACCGCCGACTGGGTGCGGCTCGACCACGACGTGCTGGGCCGGATCGCGTCGCGGATCACCAACGAGGTGAAGGGCGTGAACCGGGTGGTCTACGACGTTTCCTCCAAGCCGCCGGCGACGATTGAATGGGAATAGCGGTTGAATTTGGACAGGATTAACAAGATTAACGGGATTTTTAACAGGAAGGCAGGGAACATTTTTGGATGGGATTAATAAGATTAATAGGATTGCGGCTGCATGGGGACAGGAGGAACGTAAGGGACTTGAAGGAGAATTTCTGGAACAGGAACCTGGCCATGATCCCCTCGCGAAACGCAGCGATCCCAAACACGTCCTTTCTCCTCACCAAACCAAAATCCTCTTAATCATATTAATCCCATCCAAAATTTGCCTTTTCCTCAATCCCGTTAATCTTGTTAATTCCGTCTAAAATTCCCCTGACATCATGAGCACGAAACCGTGGCGCGTTTTTCGTTACAACGATCCCAAATTCGCAAAGCAGATCGCGTCGCTGGACCGTTATGCCCAGCCGGAACCGGCCCGGGCCGCCGCCGTGGCCGAGATCATCGCCGAAGTGCGGGAGCACGGCGACGAGGCGCTGGTGAAATTCGCGAAGAAATTCGAGGGAGTTGACCTCGTCCCCGGCGGCCTTTTGCTGCCGTCGCGGCTGCCGAAGCCGGACGCGCCGGTGGCCGCGGCCATCGATTACGCGATCCGCAACATCCGGGATTTCTCCAAATTCCGCAAACCGCGCGCCTGGTCCAGGGTCAACCGCGAGGGGGCGGTCGTCGGCGAGAAATACGACCCGCTTGATCGGGTCGGCATCTACGTGCCGGGCGGCACGGCGCCGCTGGTCTCGACCGCGCTGATGACGGTGACGCTGGCCAAGGAGGCGCGGGTGCGCGAGATCGTCGTGACAACGCCGCCGCCGGTGAACGAGGCGCTCCACTACGCGCTGCGGATGGCGGGCGCGACGGAAATTTTCCAAGTGGGCGGCGCGCAGGCCATCGCCGCGCTGGCCTACGGTACGGCGAGCATCGCGCGGGTGCAGAAGATTTTCGGCCCCGGCAACGCCTGGGTGGTGGAGGCGAAGCGGCAGGTGGTCGGCGCCGTCGCCATCGACCAGTTGCCCGGCCCGAGCGAGGTTGCGGTCATCGCGGACGATACGGCGCAGGCCGAGTTCATTGCCGCCGACCTGCTGGCTCAGGCTGAGCACGGCGCGGGCAGCCAGGTGCTTTTTCTCACGCCGTCGGCGAAGCTGTTGGCGGAGGTGGAGCGCGAGCTGTCCGGCCAGGCGGCCAAGCTCGGGCGCGGCAAACACCTGAACAGCGTGCTGGAAAACGGCTGCACGCTGGTCCTGGTCGAGGACGTGGGCGAGGCGATCGGGATCGTGGAGGATTTCGCGCCGGAACACCTGAGCCTCGCCATCAAGGACGGGCACCAGTGGGCGGCGCACATCCGCAACGCGGGCGCGATTTTCATCGGGAATTTTTCGCCGGTGGCGGCGGGCGATTTCATCGCCGGGCCGAGCCACGTCCTGCCGACGGGTGGCGCGGCCAAGGCGTTTTCGGGCCTGACCATCGACCAGTTTTTCCGCCGGACCAGCATCGTGGAATATCCGCAGCGGGCGCTTCACCGGGTGAGGCCGCACATCGAGACGTTCTGCCTGGTGGAGCAGCTCGACGCGCACGCGCGTTCGGTTACCATCCGGTTTGATGAGGGAAATAAAAAATGAGTACAGTACGCGACGCCTTTAGAAAGGTGCGTAATTCGGAAGTTCACCGCAAGACGGGGGAGACCGATATTTCGGTCAAACTGGCCGTGGACGGCAACGGCAGTTCACGGATCGCGACGGGCATCCCGTTTTTCGACCACATGCTGACGCTCTTCGCGAAACACGCGCTGTTCGACCTGGAGGTCAAGGCGAAGGGCGACGTGGAGGTCGATTTTCATCATACGGTGGAGGACGCGGGGATCGTGTTGGGGCAGGCGCTGGCGCGGGCGCTCGGCGACAAGAAGGGGTTGGTCCGCTACGGGAATTTTCACCTGCCGATGGACGAAACGCTGGTGCGGGTGGCGCTCGATTTCAGTGGGCGTCCGCTGCTGGTCTGGCGCGCGCCGAAAAGCCTTAATTTGAACCGGCTCAAGGCGGGCGATTTTCCGGCGCAACTGACCGTCGAGTTCCTGCGCGCGTTCGCGCAGGAGGCTGGCCTGACGCTGCACGTCGAGGTGCTCTATTCGAGCGAGACGCATCATCTCATCGAGGCGGTGTTTAAGGGGCTGGCGCGCGCGCTGGAGCAGGCGGTCCACCGCGATCCGCGGGTGAAGGGCATTCCGAGTACGAAGGGGTTGTTGTAAATCGTTTCCTGCGGCAGAAAAAATAATTGGAAAACGTGTTACTCTGTCGTACGGTATGAATCTGACCTTTGTAGAGCAGCCGCTTTTTACCAGGGCGATAATAGAACTCATCGACGATAATGATTATAGGCTATTTCAAAATGAAATCAGTCAGGCTCCGGAACGCTGGCCGATGGTTCCAGGCAGTGGCGGCTTGCGCAAAGCCAGGATGCGCCTTGCCGGGCGGGGCAAGCGCGGTGGAGCGCGGGTACTCTACCTTTATTTTCCCCGGCACGAGACGGTTTGTTTTTATCTCATTTATCTGAAAGGCGAGATTGAAGATGTGCCAAAATCAAAAATGAAGGAAATCCGGGACGATGTCCAAAAAATCAAAAAATACTACAAAGAAGAAACGTGACTTGGCCACGTTTAATGCCGATCTTTTGCTGGAAAGTCTGCGTGATCATTTGGCCCATCTTGAAGGCAAAAAGAAACTAACCCTGCGCACTTGGACGGTTTCTGTTCCCGATCCGGTCAAGCCCTTTAAGGCCAAGGAAATCGCGGCCATCCGTGCCGATTTACAATTGAGTCAGCCGGTTTTCGCCAAAGTGCTGAATGTGCCCGTCGCCACCGCTCGCAGTTGGGAATCCGGGCGTCGCAAACCAACCGGGGCGGCGCTTCGTTTGCTCCAGATCGTCAAAAAATCTCCCGACCTTTTTTTGAAAACGGCGGCATGACGAAAAAAATCACCCGGCGATGGAAGCGGGAGCCACCGATCACGTTTGGAGCTTGGAAGAAGTGGCTGTGCTGTTAAATTGAGAATCACACCGCGACCCTATGAGGAAGTATCTTCAAGATTCACGCGAGAGGCCGCGCAAGGAAGGCTTCTTTTACGAATGCTTGAAGTGTGGAGACATCCTGCCGTCCATAGGTAAGAACAGTCGCTGCACATGCCATAATGTTCTGGTCGATGACGACTATGGCAGAGTGTCTATCCTTGATCCCCTGGCGGTACGCTCCTTTGAGGAAGTTATATAGCTTTCCCAGTTTCAAACTGTACCACTCCCCATCCTTGGCTAATTTCGAGACAGCTTCTATAGTAAACCATGATCGGCATTGTTGATTACGACATCGGAAATTTGCGCAGCGTGCAGAAGGCGTTTCAGCACGTCGGCGGCGAGGCGGTCTTTGTCCGGACGCCGGAGGAGATCGCGCGGGTCGACGCGCTGGTGTTGCCGGGCGTCGGCGCGTTCGGCGATTGCGTGCGGTGCCTGGCCAAGTCGGGGATGTGGAACGACGTCCTGGCCTGGGCGAAGTCGGAGCGGCCCTTTTTCGGGATTTGCGTCGGCTTCCAGATGTTGTTCGAGTCGAGCGAGGAGGCGCCGGGGCAGCCGGGTCTGGGCGTTTTCGCGGGCGAGGTCCGGCGTTTTTCCGACAAGCACAAGCTGAAGATTCCGCAGATCGGCTGGAACACCGTGACGGTGCGGCAGCCGGGCGTGCCGTTGCTCGCGGAGATCGCGACGGGCGATTTTTTCTATTTCGTGCACAGCTATTACGTCGCGCCGAAGGACGCGTCGCTGGTGGCGCTGGAAAGCGACTATGGCGACACGTTCACCGCAGCCATCGCGCGCGGGAACCTGGTGGCCACGCAGTTCCACCCGGAAAAGAGCCAGCGGTCAGGCTTGCAGATGGTGAAGAATTTTGCGGCGCTGAGTGAACGCACGGCAGCCGATTCGAAAATCGTAACGGCGTAGGCCTTGGCCCCGCTACTCGGACGGATCTCCATACCAGTTTACGTTGCGCGTCACGTACATGACAGCAGCCAGCGCCAGAACAAGGACAGCGGTGCCGACCAGGAGCGAGTAGTCCTCCAACTGGAGTATGACATAGAGGGCGGCATAGACCGCGGACAAGCCGGTCATGAGCCCAAGAGCAATGCGCAAGCTGGCCAGAATCCGCGCGCAGTAGGCCGAAATCAACAGGGTGGAGATGCCCGCGGCAATCAAATAGGAGCACCCAAAGCTGATGAATTCAGATAGGCTCAGTAGCGTGAGATAGAATAGGACCAGCGCAGCGCTCACCAAGCTGTACTGGATGAGGTGCAGCCGCAGCCGGGTCAAAATTTCAAAAAGGAAAAAGGTGATGAAAATGAGGGCGATAAAGAGGATGCCGTACTTGATTGAGCGTTCGACGGCGCGGTACGAATCAATCAGCGAGATGAAACCGACGCCGTAGTAGGAGCTGGTCAAATCGGCCGTGTTGAACGAATCGTCGGCATCGCGCCATTGTTGGGGAAAGTTGCGACCGTAATAGGAAACGCGCCAGGTGGCGTCGAATCCCTGCGGGGTAATGGGTCCGTTCAGCGGGTAGAAAGGCGCCGCTGAAGCTCGGATCGGGCCAGGGTGAGGAGAGATGCACGGTATTTTCGACTCCGATAGGTGCGAATTGCAGATCCTCGCTGCCGCGCAAGTTGATCTTCAAATGAAAGGGCAGGGGGGCGGTCGGCGGCTTAAAATGAGTAATGTCAGCATGAATTCCTTGAGGATAAAACTTCAGTGTGCTGCCCGGCAGCAGGGCCAGATCGCTGTCTCCCAAGTGAATGGCGAGAGTTTCCTGCGCGCCGCGCAGATCATGAATTGGCAAGGCAAGGCTCGCCTGATCCCAGAGGATATCGAATTTGCCGAGCTTAAAGGGCGTGAAATCGGGCGCGGCAAAATCTCCGGAAAGTTCCAGAGTCGCATCGTAAACGACAGCCTGGTAAATGCCCTTGTGCAACCGCTTGGGCGTGGCCTGACCTTCGATGTTCAGGTGGGTAGGCAAGAAATAGGCGAGGTCCTGTTGACTGACCTCGGTGTCTTGAAGAATGGTGTGATTCTGGACCAAGACCTCCTTTTTTTCCGTGTAATAAAACCGGTAGGGGACGATCAAGATCGGACCGATGATCTGTTGATGATTGCCCCATGTGGAGGTGATTTCCTGGGTGGCTTGGTCCCTCCGTTCGAGACGTTCCGTGAGCAGTCCTTCGACCAGAACGAGAGGGATCAATTGCAGAAGCACGAGAATAACAATACCGGCTACCTTGCCGGGCAGGGCGAAGCGCTTCCAGGTGGATTTGACGGGCGAAATATGCGGGACGGAAGAATCGTTCATATGCTTTGTGTTTCAAAGCATGATCGCAACAAGTCAGACCTGACTTACATATTTCACCCTTAGTAACAAAGTTTATAAATTCTCGACATCTTCCCTCTCAGACCCGATTAGTCTTGGATGCATATTTTTCCAGCCATCGATTTGCGCGGAGGCAAGGTGGTGCGGCTCGAGCAGGGCCGGGCCGAGGCGCAGACGATTTACGGCGACGATCCGGTGAGCGTGGCAGCGGGTTTTTACGCGGCGGGCGCGCGGTATCTTCACATGGTCGACCTCGACGGCGCGTTCACCGGCAAACTGACGAATCTGCGCCTGGTCCGGGCGGTGGCCGAGGCAAGCCCGCTTTTTATCGAGTTGGGGGGCGGGATGCGGACGGAGGAGGCCATCGCGGAGGCCCTGGAAACGGGGGTGGACCGGGTGGTGGTGGGAACACGAGCGTGCGAGTCGCTTCCGTTCGTGCGGACGGTGGTGGAAAAATTCGGTGCGGAAAAGATCGCGGTGGGGATCGACGCCAAGGACGGCATCGTTTCGACGCGGGGCTGGACGGCGCCGAGCCGCTGGACCGCGCCTGAACTGGCCCGCGCGGTGGCAGAGCAGGGCGTGCGGACCCTTATTTACACCGACATCGCCACGGACGGCATGTTCACCGGGCCGAATTTCACGGCGTTGGGAGAACTGATGGCGGCGGTGCCGAAGACCCGGATCATCGCGTCGGGGGGCGTGGCGACGCGCGAACATGTCCGGAAGTTGCACGCATTGGGCAACCAGATCGGCGGCGTCATTATCGGCAAGGCGTTATACGACGGGAAACTGAATCTCGCGGACGTCATTAAACAAGTTCAGCCTGCCTGAATTCCCTTTGGAGAAGTCGGACACATTAAGCGGTGGATGTCGGTTGGTAATAAGATTCCAAAAAGTTGCTCGTCGGTCTTCCGGGCTTGTGCTAATCAGTCACAAATCAAAGCGGCGTAGGCTCGCTGCTTCGCCAAGAGGTCTGAAAATTAAAGAGGAATTCTTATGAACAAATTCATCATGGAGTTGATCGGGACGTTTTTTCTGGTGCTGACGGTCGGGGTCTGCGTGGATAATCCGAGCGCGGGGGTGATTGCGCCGGTGGCCATTGGCGGGGCGCTTATGATCATGGTTTATGCGGGCGGCCATATTTCGGGCGGTCATTACAATCCCGCGGTGACGCTGGCGGTGGCGGTGCGGGGCCGGTTGGCGGCGCGCGAGGTTCCGTGGTATATCGTGGCGCAACTGATCGGCGCGGTGGGCGCGGCCGGGGCCGCGTATTATCTCAAGGGCGAAAATCAGGCGGCGGTTACCGAGACGCCGAATTATCACCTGGGCCAGATTGCGCTGGCGGAATTTTTGTTCACGTTCGCGCTGGCGTTTGTGGTGTTGAACGTGGCGACGGCCAAGGCGACGGCGGGCAATTCGTTTTACGGGCTGGCCATCGGCTCGACCATCATGGTGGGGGCCTTCGCGGTGGGCCCGGTTTCGGGCGGGGTGTTCAACCCGGCGGTGGCGACGGGCGCGCTTTACCTGGGGCTGATTCCGCCGGCCGATTACCTCGGTTACGTGGCGGCGCAGTTGTCGGCGGGCGTGTTCGCGGCGTTTATTTTCAAAGTGCTGCACCCAGACGATAAATAAGCACGGATAAGCATGGGGTCGAGGTTGCCGGGGCGCGCGGGCATGGCATGATGTTGGTCCGCGCTGCGCACGATCATGTTTTCCTCGATTCATTTTTCCTTATGGGGTTGGGTTGCGGTGATGGGCGGCGCGGCGGGGATTGGGCTGAACAAAGGCGGCCTGACCGGGCTGGGCATCCTGCCGATTCTCCTTTTTGCGGTGGTTATCCCGGCACGGGAATCGACCGGTTTTGTGCTGCCGCTGCTGATCGTGGGGGACATTTGCGCCGTCGTCGTTTACTGGCGCGTGGCGATCTGGAGGATTTTTTGGCTCCTGCTCCCACCGGCGCTGGCGGGCGTGGTGTTGGGGTATTTTCTGATGGGACGGATTTCGGAACGGGCCTTCGGGCCGCTCATCGGCTGGATCATCATCGGGCTGATCGTGCTGCAACTGGCGCGGCGCTCGCTGGGCGAAAAGCTGGACCACATTTTTGAATCGCACGGCTTCGGGCTGGGGATGGGCGTGCTGGCAGGGGTGACGACGATGATCGCCAACGCCGCGGGGCCGGTGGCGACTCTCTACTTCCTTTCCGTGCGGCTGCCGAAGTGGAACCTGATCGGGACTTCAGCCTGTTTTTTCTTCGTCATCAATCTCTTCAAGGTGCCGTTCAGCGCGCAACTGGGCCTGACGAACGCCAATTCGCTCTCGCTGGCGCTGCTGCTGGCGCCGTTGGTCGTTCTTGGCTTTTTGGGCGGGCGGTTTATGGCGGCGAAGATGCCGCAGAAGATTTTCGAGATTTTCCTGCTCGTCTGCACCGGAATCGGGGCGCTGCGGCTGGTCTGGCCGTCGTTGTGACGGCGAATAAACTGACGGGTTGAGAAATGAGCCGAGGTGGGGCATGGTTAGGAGGCATGGATAAGGTCCAAATCGTGCGGTACGCGCTGATGCAGATCGTGACTGTGATCTATGGGGTGTGGTCGTGTGCTGTGGCGGTGAAGCTTAACAAGTCATACTTGGATATGGGCTACACCATGCCCGCCGCCTATTACCGGGCCATATTCTTTCGTGATTATGGCTTCTGCTTTTTGATTGTTGTTCTTATCTGGACAGTCGCTGTATCTTATCTCTCATCTCCTTCAGCAAAACATGATGTGGGAGAGGGGACGTTGACTTGGTCGGGAATGATCTTGGCGCTTCTCTTGTTTATCGCAGGCACAACACTAGCAATAGGAGGCGCGATGGCTCCTGTTCACCCGACTTTTATCCAACCTTTATGACCCTCCGCCGCGCGCCAACGCTGAATCTGCCGAATCAACTGACCGTCCTGCGGTTGGGGATGTGCGGGCTTTTGCTGATTTCGATGTCGTTCCCGTGGCCTTACGCGGCGACGGCGGCGCTCCTGATTTTCGCGCTGGCGAGCCTGACCGACTGGCTGGACGGCGAGATCGCGCGGTCGCAGAACCTGGTCACCGACCTGGGCAAGCTGCTCGATCCGCTGGCGGACAAGATTCTCATCACGGGCACGCTGGTGTGTTTGGCGGTGTGGCACATGGCTCCGATGTGGATGGTGGTGATCATCATCGCGCGGGAATATTTGATCACGGGGCTGCGGACGATCGCGGCGTTGAAACAAAAGGTGATGGCGGCGGAGCGGGTGGGCAAGCACAAGACGATTTCGCAAATTGTGGCGATCCTGGTTTCGCTGGCGGCGCTGAGCCTCGGAGAATTCGGCCTGCAGCATACGCTGCCGGCGCGGTTTCTGGAGGCGGCGCGGCTGCCGCTTTACTGGATTGCGCTGGTGATCACGGTGCTGTCGGGCGGGATTTATTTCTGGAAGAATTCGGCGATTTTGCAGGAGACCATGGGGGATGCGTCCGAGGCCAAACCCGCGGCGCAGCCCGAACCGCCGGCGGAACTTGCGCCGGCGACAAGCGGGGGCACGGTTGCGGCGGGGGCGCCGGCGTTCAAGGAATGGGAGGCGATGGTGGAGGCGCTGGGGCAGGGAGCGCAGATCATCCTGCTGCGCAAGGGCGGGATCGCGGAGGGCCGTTCGGGCTTCGAGGCGAAGCATCGGAAGTTCTGGCTTTTCCCGACGCGCTATCACCAGCAGTGGGAAAAAACGAAGCCCGAGTTGCGGCGTTACGCCGCCGACGCGGCCGAGTCGAAGGACTTTGTGCTGCAATACTTCGCCGAGGTGACGGACGCGGTTTATCTCTCGTCGTGGGAGCAGGTGGCGCGGCTGAATGACGCCCATTTCTGGGGCGAGGAGATTTTGCGCGAGCGTTTCGGCTACCGGGACCGGCCGGGAATGGAAACGGGGCTGCATCTGCTGATCGTGCGGGTTTCGCGGATCAACCTGCCGCACCGGCTGGCGCCGTCTCCGGCCTATGAGGGGTGCAAGTCGTGGATCGAAGTGCCGGTGGACTGGTCGCGCGACATCGCCGTGCCGGTGGTGCAGGCGGAGGAGTTCGCGACGCGGCGCAGCCGGATCCTGGCGGCGATTTCGAGCGTGCCGGCGCCCGCCGCGGCAACGGTGGTCGCATGAGCGCGCTGGTCATTCTCGCCCCGGGCTTCGAGGAGATCGAAGGGATAACGGTGATCGATGTGCTGCGCCGGGCGGAGATCGAGACGGTGACGGCGGGTCTGGCGCCGGGGCCGATCACGGCGGCGCGGCAGACGAAACATCTCGCCGATGTGCTCCTGAGCGAGGTCGACCCGGCGCGTGAATTTGAGATCGTGGTGCTGCCGGGCGGCGCGGAGGGGGCCAGGCATCTTGCGGAAAGTCCGCTCGTGCGCGATTGGCTCCTGCGCCAGCGGGAGCGGGGGCAATGGGTGGCGGCGATTTGCGCGGCGCCGACCGCGCTGCTGACCCACGGCTGGCTCAAGCCGGAGCACAAGCTGGTGAGTCACCCGTCGGTGCAGGCTCAATTTTCGGCGAGCCAGATGCAATCGAACGAGAGGGTGGTGGTGGACGGCAAGTTGATCACGAGCCTGGCGGCGGGCAGCGCGATGGAATTTGCGTTCACGATCGTGCGCTGCCTGCGGGGGCCCGAAACCGTGGCGAAAGTGAATCAGGGCGTACGCGCGGTGGTGTGAGGGGAATCCACGATAACCCGGCGCTCAAGCGCGGGGCTATTTTCGAACCATTGCGTAGAGTTGCAGGGTCAAGGAATCCTGATGCTTACCGTCCCACGGGCGAGGAGGCGTTCCGACTCCTCGAACGCCTGTTGAGCGCCTTTGACATCGCCGAGTTCGTGTTTGGCGGCGCCGAGATTGTGCCAGGCGCGGGCGAGTTCGGGGTCGAGTTCGACGGCCTGTTCGTAGTGGCGGCGGGCCTGGTCGATATTTCCGAGCTGCTGGTGGGCGACACCGGCGTCAAGCCAGACGACGGCTCGTTCAGGGGTGAGGGCGAGCGCTTTTTCGTAGGCACGGATGGCCTCGGCGTACCGGCCCTGTTCATAGAGATGGAAGGCCATTTCGTTCCAGGCCATGGCGGGCAGTTCGGTTTCGCCGTGGGGGGTGGCGGCGCGTTCGCAGACTTCGAGGGCTTCAGCGATGCGGTGGGTGCGGGCCAGGACCATGGCGAGGTAATGGCCGGCAAGGGGATAGCCGGGTTGCCATTCGAGGACTTGGCGGAAGACGCGCTCGGCTTCCTCCAGGCGGCCCTGCTGGAAGTAGATCGAGCCGAGCTTGAAGGAGGGTTCGGCGTAGTCGGGCTTGAAGTTGATGGCGCGATGGCAGCACCGCTCGGCTTCATCGAGTTGGTCGAGGGCGCAGAGCGATCCGGCGAGGTTGTCCCACGCGCGGGCGTAGTCGGCCTTGAGGGCGACGGCGCGGCTCAGGCTGTCGACGGATTGCTGAAATTCGCCGAGTTGAAATTGGAGCGCGCCGAGATTGCACCAGATTTTGGGCTGGTCGGGGTCGATCTCGATGGCGCGGAGGTAGGAGGCGAGGGCGGGACGGAACATTCCCTCGTCCTGCTGGACCATGCCGCCGTTGAACCAAGCCTGGAGGTTCCGCGGGTTGAGGTCGTGGGCGCGTTCGTAGGCGAACAGGGCCCGGCTGCTTTCGTGATTGTTTTGGAAGGCGAGGCCGAGGTGAAACCAGGCTTCGCTGGCTTGTTCCCGGGGAGTCGATTCGGCTTGGAGCCGGCGCAGGTTCTTTTCGGCTTCGTCGAGGGAGCCGGCTTCGATCAATTCGAAAATATCCTCGATCCGGATGCGCGGCGGAAGAATCTCGGTTTTTGCCGATACCGTTTTTTCGGGCGGAGTGAGGGAGGCAAGGGAGCGTTCGATTTCCTCAATCAGGGCCAGGACGAGGTTGGTCCGGGCGGCAACATCGTGCCGCGGGGCCTGCTCGATGTTAACGGTGGTGCGGACGACAATGTCCTGGGCTTCGAGGGTGGCAAGGAGGAGGGTGACGTGGCCTTCGAGGAACTCGAGCCACTGGGCGGGGGCGATGGAGCGAGGCAGGCGCATCGGCCGCGGCGCGGTTTCGCAGACGTCGGCGGTGCGGGTGAGAAGGCGCGACATGGCGTCGTCGAGCTTTTTTTGCGCTTCCTTCCAGTTGGTGTCCGTGAGAATGCGCTGATCGACCTGAATGCGGCCGCGGTCAACGGTGAGGCGTCCGCTGCGCTTGATCAACGCGGCGGCGCTGGGCCGGTGGTGGGTGGGGCTTTTGACGCCCATCGATTCGGGGGAGATGATCGATTCGATGGCAGGGGCGGGGGCGGAGACTTTTTCGGGTTCTTTTTCCCGGAGGCGGGCATTGAGGCGCTTGATGGAGTCGACGACTCTCTTTTCGAGTTCGCTATCGTCGCTACCGAGGGCGTGGGCGCGGTCATAAATAGAGTGGGCGGCTTGGTGCAGGCCAAAATCTTCCTCCAGCAGGAGGCCGAGGCGATAGAGATATGCGACCGACTGGGGATCGTGGGCAAGTTTGACGAGGATGTCCTTCTGGCGCGTGGTCAGGGGGATGGCGAGGACGGCGAGAGGAGGGAGGGGTTCCTTGCTGCCGGTGAAACGCTGCTTGTCCTTGGCCGCTTCATGCTCTTCCTTGGCCTTTTGGCGGCGCTGGTTCCAGATTTGCTCAATCCCGGCAACGATGACCTGGAGGGTCTGGAGCGTGTCGATCGATTTCTGATCGAAACAAAGGATAAGAAGTTGGCGCCAGTGACGAATCTCAGCCGGATCCCGCTCAATCTTACTAAGGATATCCTGAGCGGCCTGTGTGGTGAAATTCATAAGGAATGGGTCGCGAGCGAAATTAAGAGTATGCTTGATTGAAGTAGCGGCGGCAAGAACGTACAGTTCAGGTGGAGAAATACTTTAAATTGTTAATACAAGACAGGTCTAACCAAAAGAAAGCCAAAAACCCCCACAAAAGTATACGTTCCAATCTTTTGAAAGTTACACAAGAATTTATTCATTAAACAAATTAGCTCAAGGTGCGGTTTTGCCATCCCCCAGGATCATTCGTCCGCATGATGAGCGGCGTATGGGGGCCGACATATATAGGTCCGCTAATCGAGGAGAGGTGCGGCAGCGTTACAACTTCGGTTGGGCCAAGTCGGACTCGCTTGGCTAATTTTGAGATAGCTTCTATCGTGTCAAGCCATGTCCGATGTCCTCACCCCGATGATGCAGCAGTATCACCGGCTCAAACGCGAAGTGCCGTCCGATGCGCTGTTGCTTTTCCGGCTGGGCGATTTTTACGAGATGTTTTTCGGCGACGCGGAGATCGGCTCACGGTTGCTCGATTTGACGCTGACGCAGCGCCAGGGCACGCCGATGTGCGGGATGCCCTACCACGCGGCGGAAGGCTATATCGCGCAACTCCTCAAGGCGGGGCGGCGCGTGGCCATCTGCGACCAGATGGAGACGCCAAGGCCGGGACAGGTGGTGCGGCGGGAGGTGACGCAAATTCTCTCGCCGGGCAGCATTCTCGATTCGGGCCAACTCGAGCCCAAGAAGAATAATTTTCTGGCGTCGGTGGCGCCGGTGGCATCGGGTTACGGCATGGCGGCGCTTGACCTGACGACGGGGGAATTTTTTTCGGGCGACTTTCTGACGGCGGAGGTTCTGCGGGATGCGCTGGACCGGTTATGTCCGGCGGAAGTGGTGGTGGCGCAGGGACAGCGGATCGACCTTGAAACGTCGGCGCTGTCGAACGGACAGAGGCTCGGTTATCTGTTGGTCGAGCACGATGCCTGGAGTTTTTCAGCGGACGCGGCGGAGCACACGTTACGGGACCATTTCAAGACGGCGTCGCTCGAAGGGTTCGGACTGGCGGGCGCGTCTGGCGGGAGCGATGCGCGCGGAGCGCTCTGCGCGGCGGGCGGGCTGTTGCATTACCTGGGGCACGAATTGCGGCGGTCGTTGGGGCACGTGCACAGCCTGCGGCTCTGGCAACGGGAGGATGTTCTTATTTTGGACGCGGTGACGCAGCGCAACCTGGAGCTGGTCGATCCCCTTCGCCCGGGCGCGGGGCAGACGACGCTCCTGGCGGCGGTGGACCGGACCGTGACCGCGGGCGGGGGCCGGCTCTTGCGCCAGTGGCTGCTGGCTCCGTTGCGGAACCTTGCGGAGATCGCACGGCGGCAGAGTGTGGTGGCTTGGGCGCGGACGGAACAGCAGGAGCGCCTGGCGTTGCAGGAGCGGCTGCGCCAGGTACGGGATGTGGAGCGGTTGGTGGCGCGGCTGGTACAGGGGAGCGGCAACGCGCGGGACCTGATCGCGCTGCGGGTGTCGCTCGAACAATTGCCGGCCCTGCGCGACGCGCTGGCGTCGCATTCGGTCCCGGCGCTGCGGGCGCTGGGCGAAAAAATCACGCCGTTGCCGGAACTGGTGGGACTTTACACGCGGGCGCTGGCGGACGATCCGCCGATTGTGCTGAAGGAGGGCGGGCTGATCCGGGCCGGTTATAACGCGACGCTGGACGAGTTGCGCGCGGCGTCGGTCGAGGGTCAGGAATGGCTGGCTGCTTTGCAGCGGCGCGAGCAGGAGCGGACGGGCATCCGGTCGCTCAAGGTGCGTTACAACCAGGTTTTCGGCTATTACATCGAGGTGAGCGCGGCCAACCTTGGCGCCGTGCCGTCCGACTACACGCGCAAGCAGACGCTGGCCAACGCGGAGCGGTTCGTGACTCCGGAACTGAAGGAGATGGAGGCGAAGATTCTCGGCGCGCAGGAGCGGTCGCGGCAGCTTGAGTACGAGCTCTTCCTCGATTTGCGCGCCGCCGCCGTGCCCCATCTGCGGCCCATCCAGGAAACGGCGCGCGCGCTGCACGAGATCGACGTGCTGGTGGGCTGGGGGGCGCTGGCGCAGGAGCGAGATTACGTGCCGCCGGAAGTGAACGACGGCGGACTGCTTTTATTCGAGGAAGCCCGCCACCCGGTGCTGGAGCAGCTTCCCGCAAGCGAGAAATTCGTGCCGAACGACGTCCGCCTGGACATCGAGACGGAGCGGCTGGTGATCCTGACCGGCCCGAACATGGCCGGCAAGAGCACCTACATCCGGCAGGTGGCCGTGCTGGCATTGCTGGCCCACTGCGGCTGTTTCGTGCCGGCGCGGCGCGCGGTGACGGGATTGCTGGACCGGATTTTCACGCGGGTCGGCGCCAGCGACGATCTCGGGCGCGGCCAGAGCACGTTCATGGTCGAGATGAACGAGACGGCGAACATTCTCAATCACGCGACCAGCCGCAGCCTCGTGATCCTCGACGAAATCGGACGCGGAACGAGCACGTTTGACGGCCTGAGCATCGCCTGGTCGGTGGCCGAGTATCTCAACACGACGCTGCGGGCGCGGACGCTTTTCGCGACCCATTACCACGAACTCACCGAGTTGGCGCGCCTGCTGCCCGCGACGAAGAATTACAATGTGGCCGTGCGCGAATGGGGCGAACAGATCGTTTTTTTGCGCAAGATTGTGCCCGGCGGCACCGACAAGAGTTACGGCATCCAGGTGGCCCGGTTGGCGGGCCTGCCCGCTCCGGTGCTGAAGCGCGCGAAGGAGGTTTTGCGTGAACTCGAGGAGGAACAGCTCGATGACATTGGCCAGCCGCGTCTGGCCAAGGCGAAGCAGAAAAAGGAGCGGGCGAGGGAAGTGCTGCGGGAACTCGACCTTTTTGGCCGGAAAGAGGAAACGTAATATTCGTACTTGCTCTTTTTACACTTTTAGCGTTAATTTGATCGCATGAAACGAATCCTCGCTCTCGCTCTGCTTATGGCGGTTCCCGCAGTGATGGCTCACGCCGACATTTCGATGCCGGTGAAGGATTCGTTCTACGACAAGCTGGGCCGGGGTCTGGCCGACATCACGATGTCTCCATCGGAACTTTTGGACTCCCAATACGGTATGATTGAGACGGAGGGCAATACCGTCGCCTTTTTCAAGGGATTTGTGGTCCAGGGCACGTCCCGCATGCTAATGGATATCGGCCATGGCGTGTTTGAAGTCGTCACGTCGCCCTTCCCGACCAACAACGGTTCCTATCGTTCGCAGAAGATGCCGCCCTACGATTCGATGGTGGTCAACGAGTATCCCCCGTCTGATTTGAAGAATTGGTACTAAGTCACTCCGGCCGGTTGGCTGGTGATTCCTATTAACTCGAACGCCAACGCCGTATCCGCGCCGTCACGCGGAGAGCTGGCCGACGTGGTCATCGAGAAGGTGATTTTTGGCGGGGACGGTCTGGCACGTTTGGGCGGGGGCTTTGTGGTCTTCGTTCCCTTTTCGGCGGAGGGCGACCGGCTCCGGGTGCGGATTACCGAACGGAAGACGAAGCATGCGCGCGCGGAAATCGTGGAGATCCTCTCGCCCGGCCCGGCGCGCGAAACGGCGCCATGTCCCTACTACACGCGGTGCGGCGGCTGCCAATACCAGCACCTGACCTACGCTGAGGAATGCCGCCTGAAGGAAAACCAGGTACGCGAGGCCTTTGCGCGCGTTGGAAAGATGCCGGAGGCGAACGTGCTGCCGTTGATCGCCGCGCCGAAGCCCTATGGCTACCGCAACCGCATCACGGTCCATGCCGAGGCGGGCCGGATTGGTTTTCGCGGTGTGAATGGACGGGAACTGGTCGACATCCGCGAATGCGCGCTGGCGCGGCCCGAGGTGAATGGGGAGCTGGCGCGACTCCGCTCGGCGCGAGTGGTCGACGGGCACTACTCGGTCCGCGATGCGACGGTGCCGCCGAGCGGATTCTTCCAGGCGAACCACGATTTGCGCGAAACGTTGCGCAATCTTATCGCCGGGGCGCTGCCGGAACGGGGCGGGACGCTGCTGGAGGGCTATTGCGGCGGCGGATTTTTCACCGAGATTGTCGCGGCGCGGTTCGAGAGGGTGATCGCGGTTGAAAACGATCCGCGCACCTTGCGCGACGCGCAGCGGCTCGGGCTGGCGAATGTCGAGTGGCGCGAGGCGGACGTCGCGCTGGTTTTGCCGGAGGAGTTGCGCGCCCAGGCGGGCGGCGACACGGCGATGCTGCTCGATCCGCCGCGCGAAGGGTTGCCGGTGCGGTTGACGGAGGCGCTTTGCGTCGAGCCGGTGGCGCACCTGGCCTACGTCTCGTGCGATCCGGCGACGCTGGCGCGCGATGCGCGGATGTTGTCGAAGAGCTACCGGCTCGTTTCGGTGCAGCCGATCGATCTTTTCCCGCGCACGGCGCAGATCGAATGCGTCAGCGTCTGGCAGAGGTCTTAAGTTGTAGCGGCGGTCTATGACCGTCGCTGAAATTTTGATGGAATTACGGAATTACCAAATTGACCAAATTAACGGAATTTTTTGAGGGGGAAGGCAGTGGAACTTTGAGATGGGATTAATATGATTAATGGGATTTTCCGTGGTAGCCGTCGACCGCCGGGCGACGGACCGCCACTGGGACAGCGGCGGCTACAGCAAATGCCGATTATTTTAATTTTGATGAAAACGCCATATCAACAACTATTATAATCCACGCGATGAACGCCCCTGAGCCTTATATGACGGCCCTACTTCGCGTTATTTATTACGCAATTTTGGATGCTCGGGCTACTGCTGCGCTTGCAAATGGGAAGGATGCTGAGACCCAAAATGCGGCCCTTAAGCGCATAGTGTCTTTAATGAATGTAACCCACAACATCCCAATGAAGCTTACAAGCTATGAAAAATGGGACGAAGCCACCTTTAGAAAGTTTCTTGGACTTCATGACAAAATGTTTCCAGATGGGATCAAGCTGCTACCTGTTTACGAAAATGGTTTGAAAAATTCAGACGAAAATCAGCCAAATTGAGGCATCTGGTATTCCTTGAAGAGAGAGGTTTTCAATACCCGGCCCGCTCGGAAGCCGCGACGGTGTCGCGCAGTGGACGCTCGGGCAGGAAGAGGACGACGGCGAAGGCGAGCGCGGCGACGCCCGCGCCGGTCATGAAAGTGGTGGCGATGGCGTGGCGGTAGGCGCTGAGCAGGACGGTGCGCTGATCGAGGGGGATCCGGCCGATTTGCTGCACGCCCATTTCGAGGAGGCTGGGACGGGCCGCGCCCGGCACGGTCCACTCGGGCGGAAGCAAACGGCGCATCCGGAAAGCGACGACCGCTCCCGCCACGGCGACGCCGAGCGCGCCGCCCAGAGAACGGATGAAGGCGGTGACGGACGTGGCCACGCCCATGTCGCCGCGGCTGACCGAGTTTTGCAGGGCGACGGTGAGGTTGGGCATGACCAGGCCGAAGCCGCAACCGAGCAAAATGAGCGCGGGTTCGATCACGGCCAGACCTGAGCCCGCCATCGCCGCCCAGGCGAGCGTGGAGAAGGCGCAGAAACCGGTGACGAGTCCCACCACCGGAAAAATCTTGTAGCGGCCGGTGGCGGAAACGAGGCGTCCGCCGATGACGGCGGCAACGATGACGCCGCCCATCATCGGGGCCATCATCAGACCGGCGTGGGACGGCGACGCGCCGAGGACGAGTTGAAAGAAGAGCGGAAGAAAAACGAGGCTGCCGAAGAGGGCCATGGCGTTGAGTCCGATGACGCTGGTGGCGACGACGAAAACGGGATTGCGGAAAAGACGTGGGGGCAGGATCGGCTCGGCGGCCCGGCGTTCCTCCCTCACGAGCAGGCCGTAAAAGAGCGGGGCGGCGAAGGCGAGGGCGAGCATCACGGGCGAGAGCCACGGATAGACCGCGCCGCCCCAGCTTAAAAACAGGAGGAGGCAGACGGTCCCGCAGGTGAGGAGGACCGCGCCGGCGTAGTCGATGCGATGGGTGACGGTCTGGCAGTGGCGGCGCAGGCCGATGGCGATGAGGGCAAGCGCGGCGGCGCCGACCGGGAGGTTCACGTAGAAAATCCAGCGCCAGGAAAGCGCGTCGGTGATGAAACCTCCAAGGAGCGGACCGGCCACGCTGCACGCGGCGAAGACGGCGCCGAAGAGGCCCTGGTAACGGCCCCGCTCGCGCGGCGCGATGAGGTCGCTCACAGTGGTCTGGGCCAGGGTGATGAGTCCGCCCGCGCCGAGGCCCTGGACGGCGCGAAAGAGGATGAGCTGGAGCATGGTCTGCGCCGCGCCGCAAAGAATCGAGCCAATAAGAAAGATGATGATGGCGGTGAAGAAGAGGGGCTTGCGCCCGTACATGTCGCTGAGCTTGCCGTAAAGGGGCGCGGTCGAGGTCGAGGCAACCATGAAGGCGGTGACGACCCAGGAAAGGTGCGCGAGGCCACCCAGGTCGCTGACGATGCGCGGCAGGGCGGTGCTGACGATGTTTTGGTCGAGCGACGCGAGGGCGAGAGCCAGCATCAGTCCCGCAAAGACCAGATAAAGTTCGCGCCGGGGCACGGTCGCAGCCGTGGGACGGGGTGAAGATGTCATTGCCGACCACCATCTTACACGACATGACCAACTTGTCATGGCCGGTCGTTTGCAAAAGCCGCCGCCTGGCTGATGGTAGAAGCAGGAAATTCAAACCATTTTTATGACAACAATGACTTCCAACAAACGCCCGGCGAGGGCACGGGGTCACGCCGCGATGGGCTGGCTCGAAAGCTGGCACACCTTTTCATTCGCCGACTATGATGACCCGGATCACGACCAGTTTCGCGCGCTGCGGGTGATCAACGAGGATTACATCGCCCCCCAGCGCGGCTTCCCGACGCATCCGCACCGGGAGATGGAGATTTTGACCTACGTGATTTCGGGCCAGTTGACGCATCGTGACAGCATGGGCAATGCCCGGACGGTCCGCGCCGGACAGGTGCAATACATGAGCGCGGGCCAGGGTGTGACTCACAGCGAGTCAAACGATTCGCCGACGGAACCGGCCCATATTCTCCAAATCTGGATTTTCCCGGCCGTCCGCGGCGGCACGCCGGCCTACGGCGAGTGGTCCCCGCCAAAGAAACGGAAGGGACCACTGACGTTGATTGCCGCGCCGGGTGGCGGGGAAGACGCTTTGGCCCTGCGGCAGAACGCGGAAATTTATCTCGGCGAACTTCAGGCCGGCCAGACGGCGACCCATGTCACCGGGACGCACCGCGGGCTTTGGGTGCAGATGATTTCGGGCGAGTTGACGGCGGGCGGTGAAGAGCTGGCGGCTGGCGACGGCCTGGCGATCGAGCACGTTTCCTCGTGCGAGTTCGCGACGAAGACGGACGCGCGGTTTCTTCTCTTTGATCTGCCGTAAGCCCATTTCAAGACGCTTTTCGTCAGCGAGAAAGACCGGTGAGGGACCTTCCGATTGTCTTCGGGAAGAGCCGTACTGAAAGGATGGCCATCCTATAGCCCAGGGTTGCTCGGAACGAGCTACCCTGGGATGTCGGTAAAAAAGCGGGTCAACCCTGTAAGGGTTGAACACCTTCCTAACTTTCCCAGGGTAGGCGCTACTGCGCCAACCCTGGGCTATAGGATCGCAACCCCGTTGGGGTTGCCGTTGTCATCAGGCTCGGTCGAACTTGAAAAACTCCCGCGCGGTTTGGGTGGTGCGGGCCCCGATTATGTCCACGGAAACGCCGCGCAGTTGCGCGATCTGTTCGGCGACGCGGCGGGTGTGGGCCGGTTCGCAACGCTTGCCCCGGTCGGGTGTCGGCGCGAGGTAGGGACAGTCGGTCTCGACCATGAAACCGGCGGCATCGACATTCTGCGCAGTGGCCTGGACCTGCCGTGCGTTCTTGAAGGTGACGATGCCGGTGAAGGAGACGAGATGACCGAGGGCGAGGACTTCGCGGGCCTGTTCGAGTGTGCCGCCGAAGCAATGGAAGACTCCGCGAACGCGGCCGGTGTAGCCGCGCAGGATGGCGAGGGTGTCGTCCCACGAGTCGCGCTGGTGGATGACGGCGTTGAGACCGAGTTCGATGGCGAGGTCGAGTTGTTCGAGGAAGAGACGGGCCTGGCGCTGCTTGAGGGCGGCGACGTCGGCGGGATTTTCGGGGAGATGATGGTAGTCGAGGCCGATTTCGCCGATGGCGACGACCCGGCGGCTTTGCGCGAGGGCGCGGAGGCGTTCGACGGCGTCGTCGGGGGCGGAGTCGGCTTCGCCGGGATGGATGCCGACGGTGGCCCAAATGTTGGGGAAGTTTTCGGCGAGTTCAACGGCGCGGGTACTCGAATCGATCCGGGTGCCGATGGAGATGATCTCGGTCACGCCCGCGTCGGTCGCGCGTGCGATGACCTCCGCGCGATCGGGGTCGTAGTCGGGATAATCGAGATGGGCGTGGGTGTCGATGAGCATAGCAAAATGTAGCAGTGGCCGGAGCCCGTCCTGAGCGAAGTCGAAGGAACCGTCACTACAAGAGGATGTTTCAAGATTTGCAGAACATCTTATCAGTTAAACTTCGCCAACAAAGCTTGAAGGAATCCTTTTACGGTAAGGTATATCCATGGGAAGAAGAATAGTGCCAAGACTCCCAACGCTACCTCATTGTCCCGATTGCTGCGGCCAACTTCTATGTCATTTTTCCAAGAAATGGCAACGGCCAAAAGAATGACCGACAAACCCAAAACGAGAAAGATCACGCCTCTCTTCCACTCCTCGTGGATATGGCATGGATTTGCCCTGCGACCGAGCGTCCACCAGCCAACCATGATGAAAAAGAGTAACGAAACTCTGGCAAAAGCTAGCAATCCCATTTCCAGCAAGTGCACAGATTCAAGCTAATCTTGTCCGGTGATCAACGCCAGTATTACTTAAACTTTACCAAGCTATGCCCCGTCATTTCCGCAGGCTTGGGGAGGCCGAGGAGATAGAGGAGGGTGGGGGCGACGTCGGCGAGGATGCCGTCCTGAAGCTCGGCCTTTTCGTGGTTGGGGCCGGCGTAGATGAATTGGACGAGGTTGGTGGTGTGGGCGGTGTTGGGCGTGCCGTCGTCGTTGATTTCGCGCTCGCAGTTGCCGTGGTCGGCGGTAATGAGACAGCCGCCGCCGAGGGTGAGGATTTTTTCGACGACCCGCTTGAGGCACGCGTCGATGGTCTCGACCGCCTTGATCGCGGCGGAAACGACGCCGGTGTGGCCGACCATATCGGGGTTGGCGTAGTTGAGGATGAGCAGGTTGTATTTGCCGGTGTCGAGGCGCTTGATGACTTCGTCGGTGAGAGGGACGGCGCTCATCTCGGGCTGGAGGTCGTAGGTGGCGACCTTGGGGGAGGGGACCATGTCGCGGTCCTCGCCGGGGTTGGGCGTTTCGCCGCCGCCGTTGAAGAAGTAAGTGACGTGCGGATATTTTTCCGTCTCGGCCATGCGGAGCTGGTGCAGGCCCGCCGCCGCGACGACCTGCCCGAGGAGGTGGTTCATCGACTGGGGCGGGAACATGACCGGCGCGTCGAAGGTGGCGTCGTACTGGGTCATCATGAGGTAGCTGACCTTGGGGTGGTAGATGCGATTGAAGCCCTTGAAGTCGTCGCGGAGCACGACCTGGCTGAGCTGCCGCGCGCGGTCGCCGCGGAAGTTGAAGAAGAGGATGCCGTCGCCTTCGGCGATGAGGGGGCGCGGCTCCTTGAGGCAGACGAGGGCGGGCATGAATTCGTCGGTCTTCTGCGCGGCGTATTCCTTTTTGACCGCAGCCACGGGGTCTTCGGCGTACTCGCCTTCGCCGAGGAAGATGAGTTTGTAGGCCCGTTCGACGCGCTCCCAGCGGTTGTCGCGGTCCATGGCGTAGTAGCGGCCGATGACGGTGGCGATTTTACCCGCGCCGATTTCCTTGAGCTTGGCCTGGAGTTTGGCGAGGTATTGCTCGCCGCCGGTTGGCGAGGTGTCGCGCCCGTCCATGAAGGCGTGGATGTAGATGCGCCGGATGCCGGCGTCCTTGGCGATTTTCACCAACGCATAGAGGTGTTCCTCGTGGGAATGGACGCCGCCGTCGGAGAGGAGGCCCCAGAGATGAAGCGCACCGTTGCGGGCCTTGAGATCGGCGAGGAACGGGGTCAGGGCGGGATTGGTGGCGAGGCTGCCGTCGGCGATGGCCTTGTTGATCCGCGTGAGTTCCTGGTAGACGATGCGGCCCGCGCCGAGGTTGAGATGGCCGACTTCGCTGTTGCCCATCTGGCCGGCGGGCAGACCGACGTCCTCGCCGCTGGCGCTGAGGCGGCTCTGGGGATACGTTTTGTAGAGATGCTCGTGGTAAGGAAGTTTGGCCAGGAGCGGGGCGTTGCCCTCGGCCTGGGCGGCGGGGAGGCCTTTGGGGCTGATGCCCCAGCCGTCACGGATAATCAGAGC
>JAJSLI010000038.1 GCA_021272315.1 Methylacidiphilales bacterium
TGGTGGGCGGCCTATCTGAATCCGAACCCGGCGGCCCGCATCATGGGCCCGAAGTACTGGTACGGGCACAGGCCGGAGTATCACTTTGAAGCACCCGAGGGAATCATGAATTCGGCGTGGGAGTGGGTGGACACCGGAGCCGCGAAAGCGGCGCAGACATAAGTCGTCCAAAAATGGGGTCATCGCTTAATCATAATGCTAAATTGACGCCATAGCCTGATAGTTTGACAAGAATTCCTGATTTTATTTGTTAAGCCTTTTTTCCCACCAGAATCCATGAATAATCCAAGCGCAGCTGAAATTAAAAGCAGCGCAAGACTACTTCATCTGGATGGCTTGAGGGGATTGGCAGCGCTTTTTGTCGTTATCGCTCATTTCTTTAATTTGTTTGATTATGCTTTGATTGACGGACTACCCAAAGATTCCTTGGTCGGCATTGAACCCTGGATCGCCAGAAGTCCCCTGAATATCATTTTTGGGGGTGGTGTTATGGTGCAAATTTTCTTTGTTCTTAGCGGTTATGTTCTGGTTAGGTCGTTTATGGAAAATTCCTCCTTTTTAGGAGCCTTATCCCGGCGTTACATTCGCCTGGCCTTGCCCATTTTTGTGGGCTGCCTGGCTGCGTGGCTGCTGAATATTTTGGGATTAAACTTCGCGCCTAAAATTCTCGCTTTAAGACACTCTCCCTGGCTTACCGGCATATACGACACCGGCTTGCCCAGGCAAGATATTGGAGAGGTGCTGAGCCAGGCATTTTACCGCGTGCTTTTTACCGTAACAAACACCTGGAAAATGGACGGCCCTCTTTGGACCATGGCCATTGAATTTTCCAGCTCTGTATTACTAATCATTTTTTGCCGACTTTTAAAGAGCAAGAAAGTAGATGCCTACGCCATTCTTTTTGTTTTTACGCTTTTCACCTGGGGTTACTATCAATTTTATATTCTCTGCGGATCCTGGCTGTTTCTATTTGAGAAAAAAGGTTATTTGTTCGAAATTATTCCATGGAAGGTCTTTATTCCTTTATGCCTACTTGCTGTTCTTTACGCCTCTCAGCCCATAGCCAAGGCTGTTTTCGTATATAACATTTTCTCCTTTCAAGAAAGCCATTTCATTGAATATGGCAGTCCTAATATATTCTGTTTTGAAGCCTGCGATCGCACCGCTCTTTTTCATGGTTTTGGAGCGCTTCTCATTCTTTTTTTAGTGAATGGCTCTCCTCTTTTGAAAATATTTCTAAGTCGTTTTGTTTTTTTAGGAAAAATTTCGTTTCCACTTTACTTGATTCATCAGCCGCTACTTTTTGCCACCGCCGGCATTTCTCTTTACGTTTTCAATATTACAAACAGCTGGCTTATTTCAATGTTGGTCCTGGCTCCAATTTACTTTTGCATAGTTTTTTATTCTTCATGGCTAATCTATCTGCATGTCGAAAAGCCTGCTGTGGCATTTAGCAAGCGCGTCGGATTTAGCATGGATAGGTTTTGCGAAAAGCCCGAGCCTCTCTGAAGGATAAGCTCTTCCCCGGCGAATTTGAACTTCACGCTCAATGCTATCTACGGAAAGTTGGGCACGGAATGGGCTAGAGGCTGCCCTTCGACATGGACCGGCTTCACGGCATCCAAAGCTTCGCTTCGCGATCACGCTTGGAAATAAGTGGGGATCCTGCCAGCGGCCATGAAATTCCACAAGAGGAGTAATGCACGCTAAATTGCGTTTGATCTTTGTAATAGGTGGTCTGCTTGTAAGAGAAGATGCAGGATGAGGTCAGGCAAAGGTGGCCGTTGGCACAACCCGGTGGCACCAGCACCTGCCAACGGTTGCGATCTCCCAATGCCCATTGCTCCCAGCGACCCCGCGTCGGTGAATCATCGCGACAGTCCAACACGGTGAAGAGTATCTCCCCATGGAGACATTGGATTAACTTCCACGTTTTGGGGTCGCCATGCAAACCGCGGAGAACATGCTGTCGGGAAAGCGAGATGTCGTCCTGAACGAACTCGTTTGGGCAGATGTCCGAATAGTCCGACCGATTGTAGGTTTCGACATATTCACCGCGAAAGTCGTAGAAGACAGACGGTATAATTTTCCTACAGCCATAAATGCCCGTATCGTCTATGCGGAGGTTCTCGGACATTGCGATGTGCGGGTCATTTCTCGTTGTAAAAGTCGCCATGCTCCACAAGCAGGGTGCTTCGCCCGTCGGTTCTATTCAGCGCTTTCTCGTGGGCCGGATAAATTTGCTCCGGCTCCGTCAAGTCGATAATGTCAACGGTCTTGCACATCAACCGCATGGCTTCAATATAGTCCTGTTTATGTTGATGACCGGGGTTCAGCGGCTTTACAGATCCAACCATCGTCTTGATAATTACTTTGGGACATGCTTTGCCCTGCGAAATGATGGGAAACTTGTCCAGGTGGTTGACGAGTTGATTGCAGGCCAAAATCAAAAAATCCATTCTTGGAAAAGTTGTCACAGGTATGAACCCGGCCAACGCAAGTCCGGTCGAGAATCCCATCTGAAAATCCTCGACGACGGGCATTTCGATTTTCTTCTCGCGAGGAACATCGACGAGGGTCTTGTAGATGATGTTCCCAGGGTAAGCAATGGATTGGCCCAAAAACACTGTCTTTGGATTCTCCGCGAGCATCTTCATGGCCCGTACAACTTCGTCAAGGTAACGCATTTATTTCAAGGGTGTTAGAATGCGACCCATTTGCCTATCCCTTGGTGGGGATATTTGCGCTTGTAAAAATAATACTTGTAAGGAACACCGAGTAGATCAAGCACACGCAGCATCGTCTTATCATCCTCGGGCCTTGCCCATGTCTCCCGGCTGGGTGTGGAGGTGCTGAAATCATTGTCTTCAATCACCCAGCGCACCGGGTACGCATTGGCATGAGCGTACTTGACCGACTCCCAAAAGATTCCGGTTTCCAGCGCCATATCGCCCACGAAACACCATACCTTTTCGTTTCCTCCCGACATTTTGACTCCGGCGGCGACACCCACTGCTATCGGGATAATGCCTCCGACGATGGCAGAAGTGAAGAATCTATCTTCCGGAAAACAGAGCGTTATGCTGTTCCCGCGAATGCACTCGTCCCATATTTTCTCTCGCGGAATACCCTTGAGCAATGCGTGATAATGGCTGCGCCAGGTGGAAAACATCCAATCCGACGGGCCGACTTCCTTAAAGATCTCGATCAGGGCGTCCTCGTTATTGCCCGAAAGATGAACCGGGGCGCGGATCCGTCCCTGTTCGAATTCGCGTACGAGCGCTTCCTCGAAGTCAATCAGCGCTTCCTTTGTTATGGGTCCCATTGTGGAATGTCCGGCTCTTCTTAAATCATGGTTTATCCCGGCGGATCTACGAAGCCGGGAAGGATGAAGGTGGAATACTGCTTACTCGCCGGGACATCGCAAGCTCTTTCTTGGGCCGCCCGGGGAACGCGCTTGTCCTCCATCCCGCGGCAGGGAATACGAAAACCTTCAGTGGAGTCGACCATCCGCCGCTTTAGAGACACCGGTGCCACGAAAGCGGCACGGACATGTGCCAACTGAAAATGCCAGTCGGCCAGTGAACGATGACCGTGCCGGGCGATCATTGCCCGAGCAATTTTCTCCGTAGTTGGATGCGAGCCATGGCTTCGACGTTGCCGCGTTGCTCGGCGCCGAAGGTTTTCTCCACGAGCTGCAGATAGGCTGGATCGGTAAAATATTTCCGCCAAGCCTCGTCGCGAAACCGGAGGACTTCCGCGGCGGAAAGATGCCGGGTCGGCAGCGGTTGGCTTTCATAGGAGAGAAAGGCATAGCCGGCGTAGTCGTCGGGCAGTTTCCAGCCGTTCTGAAGGGCGGTGTAATAGAGCGGGCTGCCGGGCAGCGCTTGACAGGGATACATGTTGACCGCCTCGGTGTTGAGATCGAGCGCAAGATCGAGGGTCTGCTGCATCGTCTCCAGCGTGTCGTCCGGAAAGCCAAAAATGTAGTTGGCCATGACGTGCAGCCCCGAGTCGCGTATAGTGTGGACGATTTCGCGGATGTTGACCTCTTCGAAGCTACCCTTGGAGACTTCGCGGCGGATGTTCTGATTGGCTGCCTCAACGCCGAGGGCAAGCCAGTCGATGCCGGCCCGCTTAAACCGTTCGAGGTATTGTGGGCGGACGGTGTCGACGCGCGAATAGGTCCACATGCGCAGGCCGAGATCACGCTCGATCAGGCCGTCAATGAGGGGTTCATAGAATTTTTTATTGAGAAAGAACATTTCATCAGAAATGCGGATGGTGTGGACGCCATAGGCGGCGAGTTTCTCGAATTCCCTGATGATAAACCCGGGCGACCAAAACCGCATGTTGGGCGAATTGGCGGAGGCCACGCCATCGCTGTTGTCAACCCGGTTGACAATGTTGATCATGCAGAAGTCGCATTTGAACCGGCATCCGAGGGAGGTGTAAATCGCGGCAAACGGCGTGCGGAGCTTGTGATCGAACCGGGCGTGCCAGAAGTGAGCACGGTAGAGATCGAACGGCTTGTCGCGATAGGGAAGCAGATCCCAAGCGTAGCCGGGAAGGTCCTCGTCCATGCGTTCCTGAGGCACGACCTGCTCGGGCGGATTGAGTACCGGCGAGCCACTGGTCTTGTGACCGATTCCCTTGATTTTGTCGAGGTTGGAGCAAAAATCGGTTTTGAGGAGGTTGTGCAGCGCATAGACGCCTTCGTTGAGGAGGACAAAATCGACGAACGGCAGCGAGAGGACTTCCATCGGCAGCGCACTGGTGTGAGAACCAACGAAGCAGGTGCGGTATTCGGGATGCGTCGCCTTGAGCAACGCGGCGCAGGCGCCGTTGCCGATCATGTTCGTCGTGCCAGAATTCGGATTTTGACCGTATACGACGAAGCAAACGAGGCGCGGATTTGCCGTCCTGATCCGCTCGACGGCCTGCGCGTGGGTCAGGCCCTCGGCGGTGCAGTCGAGAATACCGACGCTGTAGCCCCGGGCGCGGCAGCTTTGCGCGAGGAGCAGACTCCAAGTCGGCGGTTCGATGGCGGAATAAACCTTGGATAAATCCTGGTAGGCCTGCAAGGCCGAGTCGGCGTTAACGAAAAGGACATCCATCGGGTGTTGGGCCATGGGCTAAAGGCGGTTGAGCAATTCGCAGAGGCGCAGAATCTTGGCCTCTTCCAGCTCAGGGCAGTTGCCGCTGTAGAGATGGATGGGCGCGCAAATTTTAGCCGCGTTAAAGAGATCGGCCGCCTCGGTCTCGAAATCGATCAAGCACTGGGCCTTAGGTTGGGTAATCATGACGATGGACAGAAGTAAAACACTTTAAAAAAATCGCCAAAAATGTCGATCCTTTCGTTGGCGACACGGTTCCGCGCAATTTCAGCGGTCGGAAACGGGATTCGGAAGCGGAGCCTCGGCAAACGGGCGCAGACTCTGATTTTGCCGCGCTCTGTCCTTGTGGGAATAGTCGATCTGCCGGTCGTAGAAGATAACCCGGCTGCCCAGGCCCTCGAATCGAAAAGGAATTTCAAGCAAGTCGCCAAGGCTTTTCTTGATCGCCTCGTGCCGCGCGGGATCGGCGAAGACCAGAAGAAAACCGCCGCCGCCCGCACCAAGGAGTTTGCCGCCCCAGGCACCAGCCTTGCGTGCGGTTTCGTACGAACAGTCAATCTCGTCATTGGTGACGCCCCTGCCGATGGAACGCTTCAACTGCCAGGCTTCGTGGAGCAGTTCCCCGAACTCCCGCAAAGGGCGGTCCGAAGTAACGATTTTGAGCGCTTCATCGACCATCTGCTTGTAAGTTTCGAGCTGCCGTTCCTTGCTGTCGAGCTGGTCGATGTAACTGGCGGCGATTTGCGACGAGGTGCGGGACAGCCCGGTGAAGAAGAGGAGCAGATGGTCGTTGAGTTCCTGCGCGCGCCCCGCTGGGGCTGCGACAGGCTCGACGGCAATTTCCCCGCCGGGCTTGAATCGAACCAGGTTGAGTCCGCCATGGGCTGCGATGGTCTGGTCCTGAGATCCCACCGCTTCACGAAGACATTCCTGTTCGATACGGATCGCTTCAAGGGCCAGCTCGTGCTTGGTCGGCGTTTCTTGGCGCAACGCCCGCAGCGCATGAAGCAGGCCGACGGCGAAGGACGAAGACGAACCCATGCCACTGCGCGCGGGAAGATCGCCATCGTGGTGAATTTCAAGACCCCGGTCGAATTTCATCTCCTGCAGGATGGCGCGGACAGGCGGATGCTGGATCTCGGCGATTTCCCGGCAGTTCTCATTCTTGGAATAGACGATGTGGTAACGGTGCTCGAAAAAAGGCGGTAGATAACGGACCGTGAGATAGCAATACTTGTCGATGCTCGTGGCCAGCACGGCGCCACCATTCTTGAGATACCAGGAGGGATAATCGGTGCCTCCGCCAAAAAAGGAAACGCGATAAGGAGTGCGGGTAATGACCATGCCTGTAGTTGTCAGTTCTAGTTCGATTTCTGAAAAAAGCATTCCTTATTTATCTGAGCACTCCACGGTGTCCGGCCAGGGCATCGGCGATGGGCCGGCGTGCGGGCGGCATAATTTCCTCCAGCGCAGGCAGTTGTCCCGGCGGGAAAAATTCGATCCGCTCGCTTTCGGACGAAAGCCGCAACGAACCGCCGACGATGCGCGCTTCGACGATGATGTCGATAAGATGGCGGATATCGTCGTTGTCGGGATAGATGACGATGCGTCCGGCGGGATGGCTGTAAACGCCGACCAGACCGGTAATTTCAATCTGGAAGCCCGATTCCTCAAGAACTTCGCGCCGGGCGGTTTCGGCGATCTCTTCCCCCGGATCGACGCGCCCGCCGAGAACCCCCCACAAACCGCAGTCGGAACGCTTCTCCAGCAGGAAGTGGCCGTTGTCATTGCGGATGATCACACCAACGCCCGTCTTGATCTGCGTGCCGGGCACGGCCTCGTTGTGGGCAAACATTTTTTCGGCGCGGGGATTCATGTGCCCGCCCCCAGGTAACGCTCGATTTGCGCGTAGGATTCGGGCGTACCGATGTCGATGAACCCGGCATCTGTTTCCCAAGCCATCAGGCCGCGGCTGGTCCATTGCGGGAACATCTCCTTTTCCAGCGAGACGAACCGGCCCGCCGGGATGCTTTCGGCCAGCGCTGTTTCCAGGATATAAATTCCTGCGTTGATCGGGCCCGGCGCGGCTGCGTTCGTTTTCTCGGCAAAGGCGAGGATACGCCGGTCAGGCGCGATCTCGAGTCGTCCGTAACGCGACGAGTCGGGTACCTTCACCGAGAGTACCGAACCGGGCCGTCCGTGCGCGGCATGATATTGGGCGAAGGAACCGAGGGACGCATCGCAGAAGGAGTCGGCGTTAAGGAGCAGGAACCGTTTATGCCGGACGAGAGGGAGCGCTAGGCGAACCGCACCGGCGGTGCCGAGCGGCGCAGTCTCGACGGAATATTCGAGCGCGAGCGGGCCGTGGCAGTCACCCATCGCGGCCCGGACCACGTCGGCCTTGTAACCGAGGCAAAGAATGCAGCGAGACCAGCCGGCCACGACGAGCTGATCGAGCAGGTAGGCCAGAAAAGGCCGCCCCCGGACGGGAGCCAGCACCTTGGGCAGTTCGGGTAATACAGAACGGAGCCTTGTGCCGAGGCCGCCGGCGAGCAGAAGCGCGGGATAATCGGGTGCGAAATTTTTCATGCGGCAAGGGCGTTGTCATTTTCCAGTCTCCCCACGATTTCATCCGCGATGGCAAGCGACGCGGTGGCGGCGGGGCTGGGAGCATTGAGAAGATGCAGGGCAAAGCGATCCTGCCTGATCTCGAAATCTTGCTGGAGGATTCCTTCGGACGTCATAGCCTGGGCGCGAACGCCACAGCCGCCAGGTGTGAGGTCTTCCTCCTGGAGTTCCGGGACCAGCCGTTGCAGCGAGCGGCAGAAGAGCGTTTTACTGAAGGAACGGGCCATTTCTTCCGCGCACATGCGCGCATGCCGGGCGACGAATTTCCAGAGGCCGGGGAAGAAAAGGGAATCAGCCGCGTCCCGCAGGGCAAAGGAGGTGCGGGAATAGCCCTCCCGTTTAAGGGCCAGAACCGCGTTGGGACCGGCCTCCAGCCCGCCGTGAATGAGCCGGGTGAAATGGACTCCCAAAAAGGGAAAAACAGGATCGGGAACGGGATAGATCAGATGGCGGACCAGATGCTGGCGTTCCGCGCGAATCATGTAATACTCGCCACGAAAAGGTACAATGCGGGTGGTGCGTGTGACGCCGGCCAGCTCTCCAACCCGATCGCAATGGAGGCCGGCACAGTTGATCAGAAATTCGACTTCCACGGCATCCTCCGGCGATTCCAGCCGCCAATTTTCCGTAACGCGTCGAATGCGTTCCACGGGGAAATTCAGGCGAATGGTTCCACCAGCCCGGACGATTTCCTGCCGGAGCGCCTGACAGACCGCGGCGTAATCGACAATGCCCTCTTCGGGCACAAGCACCGCCGCTTTTCCCGCCGCGTGGGGTTCGCGTTCGCAAAGTTGCTCCGGGGTCAGCCAAGCCAGCCCCCGCAGCCCGTTGCTGGTACCGCGCTCAAGCAGGGAACGCAGCCGGGGTATTTCCTCATCGGAGACCGCGACAACGACCTTGCCGCAAATTTCATGAGGGATGCTATTGTCCCGGCAAAAGGCGGTCATCTGTTTGATGCCGGAGACGGCCATGCGCGCCTTGATGGAGCCGGGTTTGTAATAAAGCCCGGCATGAAGCACTCCACTGTTGTGGGTCGATTGGTGCCGCCCGACATCCTGTTCCTTTTCGAGCAGGACGACGCGCAAACCCGGCCGGGCGACAAGCAGCTTGCGGGCGACCGCCAGTCCCACGATGCCTCCGCCGACAATCGCACACGATTTCACGGGCTAGAACTAGACGTTCGCGTACACGGAATTACGCAGGATGGTGTAGCCCTTGATCAATTCACGGATGCCCCGGTCGAGGTTCCATTCGGGTTTGAAACCAGTGGAGAGAATGCGCTGGTTGGAAACGACGTAGTCGCGCTTGTCGGGGTCCTCCCCTATGGGCGCCTCGACGTAGACGAAGGAGGGCACATGTTCCTTGATCTTGGCGCAAAGCTCGAGCTTGGTCAGGTTCGCGTCTTCCAAGCCGACGTTGTAAGCGCGGTTCTGCATCTTGTCAAAATGGCCGATGCCATGGATGAAGGCCCGCGCGACGTCGCGGATGTGGATGAAATTGCGCTGGAAATGGCCTTGAAAAACGAGCAGTGCGCGGTCGTAAACGGCGCGGTAGACGAAATCGTTCACGAGGAGGTCAATGCGCATGCGCGGCGCCATGCCAAAAACGGTGGCCAACCGGAAGGTGATGCAGTTGCCACGCCGAAGCACGGCTTCTTCGGCGCGAACCTTGGTCACGCCGTAAAGCGAGATCGGCTTGAGCGGAGTCTCTTCGGTGCAGAACTTGCCTTTTTCACCGATGCCATAACCGCTGTTGGTGGTCGGATAGATGATTTTCTGTTCAGGGCGGAGTATTTTGCAGAGCAATTCGATGGCACCCTGGTTGGTGCTGATCGCGCCCGGCTCGTCGCGCGAACAGAGCGGCGCCCCGACCAGCGCGGCCAGAGGAATGATGAGGTCGGCGTCGGCGGTGACCTTGCGCAGGAGCGTTTCCTGGCGGCAATCGCCGTTGACGACACGGAAATTTTCGAAGCCGCAACAGTCGGTCAGGCTGGTCTGACGAAAGATGAACGTATCCACCACCGTTACCTCGTGGCCCAGCCGGAGCAACTCGGGCGTCAGGACAGAACCGAGATAACCGGCGCCGCCGGTAATAACAATTTTCATAAGCATCAAACGTAGAGTTTCGGTAAAATCGAAACAACCCTTATCTTGACAGGAACAGTCCAATTTCATTCTTTAGCGTGGCGCGCCTTCGGGCCGCTTCCTTTTTCATGCGCATTCTCGCGATCCAATTAAACCAGCCGGGCGATGCGATTCTGACTACGCCGGCCTTGCGGTGGCTGATGGACCAGGGCCACGAAGTGCATGCCCTGCTGCAACCGCTGGGAGCGGCGTTGCTCCAGGCCATGCCCGGGCTGGCCTCGGTTGAAGCGCTGCCGCGCAATTCTTTTCAGATCAGCCGCGATATCTTCCGCGCCATCCGCTACCGGCGCGCCGGTTTCGACCGCGCCATCGTCTTCTCGAAATGTTCCGACCGCCCGGGGCTCTGGGCCGCGATCTCCGGGGCAAAAGAACGCATCGGGCTGTGGACGCCGCGTAACTCCCACCTGGGCCGCCTCGGGTTCATCAACCACTGGATCAAGGACCACGCCCCGGTCAATCACACCGTCCGCCAGCATCTCCTGCTGGCGGGCGCTCCTCCTGAGGCCGCGGAGCAGGCGCGCCTCGTCTATCATCCGCCCGGGGCCGACCAGGAATGGGCGGCAGAATGGATGCGCCAACACGATCTGAAAAGCGGAGACTACCTCTTGCTCCATATCGGCGCCCGCTGGCCATCGAAATACTGGCCGCTGGCCAACTGGGCCGGATTCATCCGCGGCGCAAGGGAAAAATGGAACCTATCGCTGCTCCTGACCTGCGGGCGCGATCCGTACGAAACGGAGTTTACGCACCGCCTTGCCCAGGAAGTGCCGGGCAACCACACGGAGATCGGCACACTGACCGTGAACCAACTCGGCGCCCTGCTGCAAAATGCCGCTGGCTTCGTCGGAGTCGATTCGATGCCGATGCACCTTGCCGCCGCGCTCAGCAAACCGGGCCTCGCTCTCTTCGGACCAACCGACGAGAAAATCTGGGGCCCGTGGAAATCGCAACTCACCGTCCTGCGCAATACCTGCACCTGCATGCGCGAAGCGCGCGCCTGCGCAAGGGACGCCAGCCGCTGCCTGGTGGAGCTTTCCCCCGAGACGGCCCTCGAGCAACTGGCCCAAGCTCTTCAGACGCCGCGACCGTCTTCCTGAATCGATGCCGCCGCTTGAACGTGGCCGACGTTTTCTCTTTCTCTATGTCCGGACATTGTGGGCATCCAACGTCTCCCGGGCGATGTAGTCGACCAACGCGACATCGGTATGATAACGGAGAACCAAGGCTTCGCCTTCCGCCGCCATCTGGCGGAGACGTGTTTTATCCCGCAGAGCTTCCCGCACAACACGTTGGATATCGTTGCCCTCCACGGCGTAATAAAAGGCGTGGCGGCCTTCGATTAACGGCTGGTATCGCCGCGTATCCGGATGGTTGAGCAGTGGAACGGAACCCATCAGCGGAGCCCAGTAATGACGGACGCAATCCCAACCGGCGCCTTCCGGAGACCAGACGAGCCAGGCTTGGGAGCAGCGCTGGAGAAATTCTTCATGGGAAAGCGGCTGAACTCCGTCGGTGATACAATGAAGATCAATCTTGTAGCCCTCATCCCTTAAGGCCTCCAAATAGGGAACGCCTTCATGCCGGACCCAGGAGTAGTGCATCGCACCGGCGAAAAAAATGTCCACGGTCTTGGGGGTTTCCAGACGGCTGCGCCAGTCTTTGGGCACGACGACCCCAAGGCTGCACGGGCGCATTTTTTTCACCCATTCCCGGCTGCTGGATTGGCGCAGGATGTTAAAAAGACAGTCGTTTCTCTTGTCTTGGAAAAGAAACGCCTTGTAGGGATTGCGCGGAGTCTGGGTTTTGAAATAGCAGGTGGCGCGCTGGAGCAGGCCCCAGTTTTTGCGGGCGATCACGGTGTTGTCTTCCCAATCAAAAACGACGAGGGGTATTTTGGCCGGCCCCATCATCCAAGGTACAAGATCCATGCCGAGGGAATAAGGACGGAACAGCACCTTCTTCAACACCTTGAGAATATTTTTCAACCAGGGCTGATCATGCCGCCAAAGGGGATCGGTCGCGGCGCAACTGATAACGAGATCATATTCGGCGTTTTGCAGGGCGCGGCGCAATTTCCAGGCGGCAGCCCAGCCGAAAAGTTTCATGCCCTCTGGAACCGCAATCTTGTTCCTGGGCGACATCGGGCAATAGTATGCGTCGGAGGAGCGACGGACCATTTCTGCGACGATGCCCCCGACACCTTTGGAATAACCGAGGTAAAGAATGCGCAATGAGGAGATTGGCGGCATAAATTTCGGCTAGCACCAGCAAGGCTTGAAGTACAGCCGTATCTGTCCGGCACGCCCACCGCTTACAGTTGAGTCGCCGATCTTTCCATTTCGCACAAAGGTGTCCCGTTCACGCACCCCGCTCTAACCTTGCTCTCCGCAACCCGTCCCGCATACCCTGAACACAACCCCATGAAAAAAGTCCTGCAAATTCATTTCAACGGCTCGTGGAATGATCGGGGCTGCCTCCAGCACATCACCCAGGCCTGGTCGCGACGGACGCAAAACTACGAGCATTTTTTCGCGAGCGCCTGGCGCGCCCACAGCCGGGACGAGGTCGAAGGTCGTCCCCATTTTTTCTTCACGGAAAACCGCCTGGCCAACCGCCTTTACAACAAGATCCTGCGTCTGAACAAACTTTGCACTTATGAGCTCATTCCGATCGTCGAGAAGGTCAAACCCGACATTCTTCATTTCCACAACCGGCACGATCTGGTCGACCAGATCATGGTCCGGCTTTCGTATCGTCCCCGCGTGGTTTGCCACTACCATTTTTGTTATAACGAGCTTCCCATTCCGGCTTCCGCCAACTACCTGATCGGCGTCAGCAAACTGGTGGTGGCCTGGATCGACCGCAAGGCCGAACCTTCCCAGCCCCTCGCCGTCCTGCACAATCCCTTCTCTCCCCTCGATGCCATCGAGAAAAGGACCGGCCCTGAGCCGCTCATCATCAACTACAGCAACATTCGCAAGGCGACGCGCGACTTGTTCCAGGCAGTGGAACGCCTCAACGGCGAAGGCTTTTCCTTTGCAGTACAATGCCTCGGCCACGTCTTTTCCGACCTCACGCCGCCGAAAAATGTCACCGTTTCCCGCTCCCTGCCGCAGCTTGATTATCTTGATTTGGTTGCGCGATCGAACGCGTTTCTTTCCACCTCTTACGGAACGCCGTTTTCGGTGGCTGTCCTGGAGGCGATGGCGCGTGACACGCCCGTCATCTGCCCGTGGGACATCGGCGTGCTCGATCTTCTGCCCCAGGACTGCGTCATCAGCTACGAATCCCACAGTGTCGATGCCCTCGCTGATGCCTTGCGCAAGCTTCTCCAGATGCCGGAAACCGAACGGCGACACCTCGCGCAACAAGCCCGGCAAGCCGCTGAAGTCTACGACGAAACTGTCATCACCCGGAAGCTCGAGCGGATTTACGATGCGCTTTAAACGGTCGGCCTGGTGGTGTGAGCTGGATCGATTTTGATTACCGAATCGAGAAAGGTGCAGAGCCTCCTCGCTTGCGCGGACCAGGCAAACTGCGGTGTATTCTTGTAATCTTTGGCGCTATGATTTTGTAACCCTTTTTACGCGCAAGGAGTCTTGTAGGTAGGATGGCATTTTTGTTGAAGAACGGAGCCGTTTTTTTCCACATCCCAAAAACTGGAGGCACATGGGTCTTGGGTATTTTGAAGGAGTTCGACCTGATACAGGCTCAATTAGGCCACGGACATTCCCATTTTGAGCGGGCTTTGGGGCACGACAGGTTTCACCGCGATTTCAAAGTATTCCGTCACATCTTAAACCGTGCGGTCCGATCCCCCTGGGCCAAGGCGAGAATGGAACCGGGTTGCTTCAAATTCTGCTTCATCCGGGAGCCCCTCCGTTGGTACGAATCGTACTGGCGTTTCAGGCAGAGCCAGGACTGGATCCCGAAACACTGGCCCGATGAAAGCGATCCCTATAACTGGAATCCGTGCGCCATGGTGAATGGCCTGGGGAGTTCTGATTTTAATACGTTCATGCACAACGTGAACAAGAAGCGGCCCGGCTTTGTCACCGAAATGTACGGGTGGTACGTCCAGCCCGACACTTCATTTATCGGGAAAATAGAATACCTTCGCCAAGACTTGATCAAAGCGTTCTCGCTGATGAAACTGGAGGTTGATGTCAGCAGGATTTTGTCGATGCCCATGCAGAACGAAACTCCTTCCCACATACCCATGCCGGAATGGGACCCTAAGTTAAGGAAGGAAACGCTCGAACTCGAATATGCCGGTTATGTCCGATTCGGTTACGACTGGCGTTATTCCGTATGCGACTGAAGCGGCACGTATTTTGCGGCGTGGTCCCTCAGCCGCATACCCTGTTTCTGCTTTTCGCCCGACAAGGAGACCAATTCCACCTCGTAATCGGGATGATTCACGAACGCGGTCTGGTAGACATCCTTGAAGTCACTCCAACTCCAAAACACAAGCAGCTTTCCACGCATGAGCGTGAAGTACTAAGTTACTGAAGGAGTCGAGTCAACCTTGATGACCGAATCCAAAAAAAGCGAGGAGATGTTGCCCCTGCGCTAGCCAGGCAAACTGTCCGGCCCACGCCCGCGCTGCTTCGCGTTTTGGTCCCTGCGCGGCAAGAAAACGCACGCCCTCAGCCAGTTTTTCGGGCGAGGCCGGATCAACCAGCCGCACCCAATCGTCAACCGGTAGCCCGTCAAAAACGGGGATCCGGCTGGCGACGATCCCCTTCCCCGCTGCCGAATACTCGAGAAGCTTAAGGGGAAAGGTATAAAGCGCACTCGCCGGCTCGGGCAGATTCGGCATGAGGCCGATCGAGGCGCGGGCCAGATGCGGCCCAAGCGCTTCGCGCGACAAGTGACCAAGAAACGTGACGTTGGCCGGGGCGTTGAGCTTGAGCGCCTCAAGCGTCTCGCCGCGTCCACCAGCCACGGTGAGATGAAATTCGGGCAGCAGGCGCATCGCAGCCACGGCAACCGGCACCCCCTTCCACGGTTGCAAGCTGCCGGCATAGATTAACTCGGCGGGATCGGCGCCCTCAAACGGCATCTGCAACAATTCGGTTTCGATTCCGTCATGCTGGACCATTGACGGACAGGACAGGCCGTACCGCCGGCGAAGGCATTCCTGCAGGTAACACGAAATGGCCACGACACCCCGGAATCCGGGATAAAGCCGCCGCTCGAGAGCCGTGATCTCGCGGTGCTTCTCGTGATCGGGCGCGTAGGAATCGGCGAAAATTTCGTGCGCCTCGAAAACGAGCGGCAGGGCGGACCATTTGCGTCGCATGTGATCAGCCGCCTTGAGATGCATCGTGTAAACGATATCGGGCGGTTTCTCACCACGCAAAAATTGGTCCAATTGGCGATAAAGCCAGCCTCCCAAACGAAATGGCCCGAGTTTGCGTCGCAGCCACACGACCCGCAGGCGCGGATGGGGCGGCTCGCGGAAAAGCACTCCGATTTTTTCGATGGTGTCGAAGTCCTTCGATACGCCGACAACCAGGGTCACCTCACCTCCGGCGGCAGCGAGGGCATTGGCCAGCCGGTAGACATGATATTCGCGCGCAGCCGTGCCACGGAATTCTTCCGGGTAGATATAAAGTATTCTCAATGCCCCTCCTCAAGGCGCCGCGTCAGACTTCCCACACCTCCAGAGGCGTGCCGACGCTGTGGAAGGTCGCGTCCTTGGGCAGGACCACGCGGTCGCAAAAGTCGCCGAAACCCTCGCCCTCGATGCGTTCGAGCGCGTAGCGCTTGATCACGGGCGTGAGCAGGGTAACAGCTTCGTCGATGGTGACCGTGGGGGCAAAGAGCCGATTGAGCCGGGTGCCGTTGTACTTTGCGCCAAGGTAGAGCGCGTATTTGTTCGGCGCCTTGCCGACGAGGCCAATCTCCGCGAGGTAAGGCCGCGCGCAGCCGTTGGGGCAGCCGGTGACGCGCAGGCTGATGGCGTCGTCATGCAGGCCGGCTTGATCGAGGACAGTTTCAAACTTGGACAAGATTTCGGGAAGGGCTCGCTCGCTTTCGGACAGGGCGAGGCCGCACGTCGGCAGCGCCACGCAGGAGAGCGCGTTGAGACGCAGGCGCGAGCGGTTGTTTTCGCCCGCCAGACCGTGTCGGATGAGGATGCCGTCGATGACCGGCTTCTGGGCCGCGGTCACCCCGGAAATGGTGAGGTTCTGCGACGGGGTGAGACGGAAGTCCCCGGTGTGGACTTTGGCAATTTCTCGCAAGGCGGTTTTCATCGGCCAGCCGGGCAGGTCCTTGATCCGTCCGCTAAGAATGTGCAGGCCGTAGAACCACGTCCCATCCTCGCATTTATGCCAGCCGAGCGGATCCTCGATGGTGGTAAACTCAAACTCGTGGGCTGGCTTGAATTTGACCCCCGAGCGTTTCTCAACCTCGTCCTTGAACCACTTCACGCCCTTGTCTTCGATGGTGTACTTGAGCCGGGCGTGCTTGCGGTTGGTCCGGTCGCCGTAGTCGCGCTGCGTGGTCAGGACCGCCTCGCCAATGGCGTTGACCTTGCCCGGCGCAATGAACCCAAGCACGTCGGCCAGGCGCGGATGGGTCTCCTCGTTGCCGTGACTCATGCCGAGCCCGCCTCCGACGGTGACGTTGTAACCGACCAGCTTGTTCTCTTGGACGATGGCGATGAAGCCGAGGTCCTGCGAGAATATGTCGACGTCATTGGAGGGCGGCAGGGCGAATCCGGTCTTGAATTTGCGCGGGAGGTAAGTCGCGCCGTACATCGGCTCCGCTTCGGGTTCGCCGCCGGCGACGAGTTCCTCGTCAAGCCAGATTTCGTGGTAGGCGTGGGTCTTGGGCAGCGCGTACTGGCTCCAGGCCTTGGCCTGCTCGTAAACCTGCTGAAGGACGGCATGGCGCTCCGGGTTGGGCGGGGCCATCACGTTGCGATTGACGTCGCCGCAGGCCGCAATCGAGTCGAGCAGCACCCGGTGCATCCCTTGGATCAGCTTTTTGACGTTGCCCTTGAGCACGCCGTGAAACTGGAACGTCTGGCGCGTGGTCAGGCGCAACGAGGGCGAGGCGACGTCGTCGGCCAGCTTGTCGAGCACCAGCCATTGTTGCGGCGTGGCCCGTCCGCCGGGCAGACGCACGCGCAACATGAAGATGAAGGCCTTTTCCCTGCCGGCCTTCTTCAAGGCGATGCGGAGGTCGCGGTCGTCCTGCAAATAGAGGCCGTGGAACTTGGTGAGTTGGCCGTTGGCTTCCGAAATCGCCCCGGTCGAAACATCAGCCATGTCCTGCGCAATCGTTCCCCGCAGATGGTGCGACTCGGCCTTGATGCCTTCGTTTGCGTTCAACGGCTTGGGAACGGTGGGTTCTGTGCTCATAAGGGGAAACCCTATAGGATTAAGGGGTTTTTCAAGAAAAGCAAGCGTTACCTCTTACAGGTAGTGTCCTAATTTGATTTTTTCTTACTCGTAAGCCACGCAACAAGGCCAGTTACTCCACCGCACAGGATAGCTTGAATGATGCCCTCGTAGATCGCCTCGGACTGACTGTGACCATGCCCGATAGTAACGGCCCAAGCATTGAATCCCACAAGCAGGCTGCCAAGTATTACGAATAAAAATAGTTTCATTTCCCTTGGGCCGCGATGGCGATTTTAACGGTAGTTTCCGCTGAATCCACAGGAGGAATCTCCGAAACCAGCGCGGTGAACGAGGGTCCCGACGCGAAGTCAGACGCCCAAATTTCCTGCGCCATCCGGAAGCTCTCCGGCATCAGCGTGTAACCGACGTGCCCCTGCGGAAAGCAGGCAAAATGCGCCCCACCCCACAACCGCGCCAGGTCTTCGACCTCCTCCGGAAGCGCGATTTTGTCGTACTGCCCGGCGAGCATCAGCATGTTCGCGGGAGTCAGCAACGGTTTCTGTTTCGCCGGACAGACCAGCCGCATGTTGCGCGCCGTGTCCTCCGGACCGATCCCCATTTTGCGCAGGCCCGCGCGCATCGCCAAGGAACTTGGCGCGCGCCAGATCGCATTGTCGACGTTCAGAATAGGCTCGACCAGGATCATCCGCTGCAAAAGCGGCTCGAAGCAGCCGAGCAGCGCCATGATCCAGCCGCCGTAGCTTGTGCCCCAGCCGCCAAAAAGTTGCCCGCCCTTTTTTCGCAGTTGCTGCAGCACGATCCGGCACTCGACCACCGATTGCCTGATACCCGCAGCGGAGCGCAGCAATTCGCCGCCGACGCACAACTCGCCGTGAAAATGCCACGGCAGCCGCCGCGAATAGTGGTACGGCAGATGGACGAAAACCGCGTTCCACCCCCGGGCGTTCAGCCGGCGCGCCCAGAGCCGGTAACCGATATCGCTGACCGACATCAGCCCGTGCGCCAGCAGCATGGTCGGCGCACCCCAGCCCAGCGCGCAGGGAAAGAAATCGAACGCCGCCTGGTTGTTCGGCCCGTGCCCGCCCGGGTAGGGACTCGGAAAACGCAGCCGTCCCCGGTCGGGCAGGTCGGGCGGTGTGAAATCGTCCGGCACGCGGTAAAATTCCTCCACCGGGCGTTGTGACCATTCCGAGGTGAAAATGTCCCATTTCTGCCGAAAATCGGACGGCAGCGGGTGCCGCGCCTGGAGCAAATTCACGAAACCGAAACTGACCGCGTCGACCGCCATCGCGCGCGCCTCGTCCAGCCGGGATAAAAACGTGCGCGATTTCATACGTGCATCGGATGGGGATGGACGGGCATAAAGAAGATCGTGGCCTATATCAACCCCTCGTCCTGTTTTTGTCGAGGGTGCATTGTGGGAACTCATCTCAAGAGATTGCCATGAAGAATATCCTCGTCGTCGGCGCCGGGCTTGGGGGACTCGCCGCCGCCATCCGTCTCGCCCGGGCCGGGCACGCCGTCGAAGTCTGGGAAAAGAACGACGCGCCCGGCGGCAAACTCCGGGAATTGCACCTCGACGGCTTTTCCTGGGGCACGGGTCCGTCGCTGCTCACCATGCCTCATGTCCTGCGCGACCTGTTTTCCGCCGCGGGCGAACGCGTCGAGGATCACCTTGATCTGGTCCGGCTTGACTCCGCCTGCCGTTATTTCTGGACCGATGGCACCGTCATCGACGAAGACGCCGCCTTCTGGTCGCGCCCCGAAGTCACCCGATTCCTCGACTACTCCCGCGGCATCTACGAACTATCGGGCGAAGCCTATCTCAACCTCCCGCCCGGCGATTTCTGGCGGGCCTTCACCCCGCGCAACTGGCCCAAGCTGCGGCATCTCGGCAAAGTCGCCACCACCCGCACCCTCGCCGCCGAAGTCGAAGGCCGCTTCTCCGATCCGCATCTCCGCCAGATTTTTCTCCGTTTCGCCACCTATAACGGCTCCTCGCCCTACCACACGCCCGCCACCTTCAACATCATCCCCTACGTTGAAGCGGAGTTCGGCGCTTGGTACGTCCGCGGCGGCATGAACGTCATTTCAGAAAGCCTCGCCGCCATCGCCAAGCACCAAGGCGTCGTCTTCCGCTACGGCACGACCGCCATCGGCTGGGACAGCAGAAAAGCCACCGCTCACGACGGCTCCACTTCGCATCCCGACTTCCTCGTCTGCAACGCCGACGTCCTCGGCGCTGCCACCGGTTTTCTCGCCGGCATCACACCGGAGCCGGATCGGAATCGTCTTTTGCGCCCCGATCTTTCCACCTCGGGCTACATCCTCTTCCTTGGCGTGCGCGGAAGCGATCCCCGCCTCGGCCATCACAACATTTTCTTCTCGGACGACTACCCGCGCGAATTCGACGAAATTCACCGTAAAAGAATCAGCCCCGCCGAGCCGACCATCTATATCTCGGTCAGTTCCCGCACCGATCCCGCCCATGCGCCGGGTGGCCACGACAACTACTTCATCCTCGTCAACATCCCGGCCCGCGATCCCGCCCGACCCTGGACCGAGGCCGAAACACGCGGCTATCGCGACCTGATCCTGCGACGCCTTGCCCGTTTCGGCTTCGACGATCTGCCCAACCGCGTCGTCGCCGAACGCCCCTTCACCGCCAGCGACTTCGCCACCCGCGACCTCGCCCATCACGGGTCGCTCTACGGCTGGGCCTCGCACTCCATCCGCACCTCGCTTTTCCGCCCGACGCTTCGCGCGCCGGGCACGCGCAACGTTTTCTTTGCCGGAGGCACCACCCATCCCGGCGGCGGCATACCGCTCGTCCTTCTCAGCGGCAAAATGGTCGCCGATCTCATCCAACGGGAGGCTGCATGAAGCGATGGAATTGGGTCGAAAAAGCCGCCTTCGGCGCCTTTTTATTTTGGAGCGCGGCGGGTCTGATCTTCACTTTGCTGCGAACCTCCCCCGAAAACGTCGCCCACTGGCCCGTGCCCGGCTGGCTCGCCAGCTTTGTCGATCTCTGCCTTAAGACCGGCGACCCGATTCTTATTCTCCTGGCTTTCACCAACACCCATCTCCATGCCGCCCGGCAATGGACCCCGGCCGCGGCCCGACGCTGGGCGCTCATCGTCTGCGCGGTCGCGTTCGCGGTCGAGACCCTCGGCGCCCGGACCGGGTTCCCCTTTGGTTCCTACCGTTACACGGAACGCTTCGGGCCCCTGCTTGGCGTCGTCCCGCTCACCATTCCCCTCGCCTGGCATGTTGTCGTGACCAATGCCCTTTTCGTTGTCCGCGCCACCGAACGTTATTTGTCGCGAGCCTTGGAAGCCGCCGTTGTCGCCGTGGTCTGCGCCGGTTACGATTTTATCCTCGAGCCTTTCGCCACCCGAGCCAAACACTACTGGGACTGGTCCGCCGGAGAGCCGCCGCTCCAGAATTATCTCGCCTGGTTTGTCATCAGCGCGCTGCTGGTCTGGTTCTTTGCGCCCACCCACGCCACCCGGTTTCCCAAGGATCGCCGACCGCTGTTTCTCCTTGGCCTCACCCTGCTCATTTTCATCGCCGGGAGATGAGTCTCCAGAAAACGCCGTCTCAACTCATCCGCCGCAGCCACTCATCCACCGCACTGATCCTGACATGGATCAGGTTCTCGTAAAATCGCTCCACCTCTTCCGTGCTCAAATGGGGATGCTCCCGCCGGATCAGCGTCATGCTCCATTCGCGGGCCAATTCGATCTCCTCCGGGCTTAACCGGCGGATATGTTGCCGGTACAGGAATGTGTTAAAACGCACCGCAAAATCGGAAAGGGTCGAGTTCATTGCCGTGGCAGTCAGACCATCCCTCTAAGCAAGCAAGGTTCCATTATTAAGGCATCTTTCTAAAACAGCGCAAGGAGACACTGTTCACCTTCTTAAGACACTCATCTTTGGAATAAGTTTCACTGAAATTATCTTTTCTCCCGGTCGCACGGAGGAATGATAAAGATCGGTCGAGTCTCCCATATGAAAATCCTGGCCCCGCTTCTTGCGCTGACGATTTGCTACGCGCTTTTTGCGGCCTACCTCATTTCCTCCTATGACAGCCTGCCCGAGCGGGTCGCCAGCCATTTTGATATCAACGGGCAGCCCAACGGCTGGATGAGCCGCCAGAACTGCGTCGAATTCACGGTGGGCCTCGGCGTTTTCCTGCCCGCGCTGATCGTCGGCATGATGGCCCTTTCCGGACGCATCCCCGTCAGTTTCGTCAACCTGCCCCACCGCGACTACTGGCTCGCGCCCGAACGCCGCAAGGCCACCCTTTCTCTCCTGCTCCTCTACGGTCTCTGGCTCGCCTGCCTCACCGTCCTCTTCGCCACCGGCACGCACTGGCTTACTGTCCGGGCCAACACCACCGGCGGCCCCGTCCATCTCGACTACCCAAGATTTTTTCTCGTCTTAGGCGGATTTTTATTTGGGATTCTCGTCTGGACATGCCTCCTCCTCCTCCATTTCCGTCGCATCCCCGAGTAGGCGGCTCCGGGGTATCATACCCGGCGGTCAATGGCTACCATTCCGCGTAGGGCAACGCCTCCTGGGGCGAAGCATTACTGCCGTGCGCAGCACCTGCCGTGCGCAGCACCTGCCGTCCGCAGGACTTAAACCAGCCCCTCGATCTTCAGGCAGGCGTACTCCACGGCGAGGTGCGCTTCGACGTTCTGCGCCAGCGCCGTCTGCAATTCCTCCAGCGCTTTGACCGCGCGCATCCGCTCCTGTGCCGAGGTCTTCGCCGCCGTCTCCGACCGGCGCCAGTACCAGCGCTGGAGCTGGGCGATCGATTCCTGACGCGCCAACTGGAATTCCGCTTCGACCAGCGCCTTGGCCACTTCAGCCTCCACCTCATCGTGCTGCTTCAGGTGCGCCTCCGCCGAGTCGCGGATCGTGGCCCAATGATCGTGCAGCACTTGCGCGCGGGCGTAGGCCCGCAACGCCGCGTTCGGCTGGCCCGCGTACCAGCGCCCAATCCATTCGGGTTCGTGCGCCGCCGTCGAGTCGATGTCCTCGAAACCGAGGTCCAGCCGCAGGCAGCGCGACATGATCGTCGGCAGCAACATGGCCGGGCGGCCCGAGGTCAGCAAAATCAGCGTGTGCGCGGGCGGCTCCTCCAGCGTTTTGAGAAACGCATTGGCGGCGCTCGCCCCGCCGAGGCACATCCGCTCCGCGTCGAAAATCACCGCCACCTTCAGCGGCGCGGTGAAGGGCCGCAGGTAAAGTTCGCGCTCGAGTTCGCGGACCTGCTCGACCGTGATGTGCCGCGACTTCGACTCGGGCCGCACCGCGTGAAAATCGGGATGCTCCAACGGCGCCGAACCAAGCACCTGCCCCGCCAGCCCCAGCGCCAGGTTCTCCAGCGCCTCCGCATGATCGCCCGTGAGCAGGTACGAATGCCCCATCCGCCCCTGCTCGATGCTGGCGGCAAAGCGTTGACGAAGTTCTTCAGAGCGAAAAGGCATGGGCCACTTCCTTCCACACCGCCACAGCCGTCTCCTCAATCGTTCCCGCCGCCGAAACGATTTTCACCCGCTGCGGCTGTTCCTTGGCCACGTCGAGGTAACCCTGGCGCACCCGTTCAAAAAAATCGACCGGCTCCGCCTCCATCCGGTCAAACGCTCCTTCACTCACAGGCCTGATTCGGCGCAACTGCCGCCGCTGCGCCTCACCGGGCTCGAGATCGAGCACCAGCGTCAATCCCGGCAGATGAGTCCCCATGGCAAAGGCATTGAGCCTCTCCACGATCTCCGCGGGCAACCGCCGCCCCGCGCCCTGATAAACCGTGGTCGAATCGAGAAACCGGTCGCACAACACCCACGTCCCCTGGTCCAGAGCGGGCATGATCGTCTTGCGCACCAGCTCGGCCCGGCTGGCCAGAAAAAGAAGAAGTTCCGCCTGCGGCGTCATCCCGCGCCCCTCCGGCGAGTGCTTGAGCAGGTGCCTGATCGATTCGCCCAAGGGCGTGCCGCCCGGTTCACGCGTCACCAAAACGCGATGGCCGAGCTTCGCCAGCCGCTCCCGCAGCCGCTCGATCTGGGTCGATTTGCCCACCGCTTCGCCGCCTTCGATGGAAATGAAATGAGGTCTGGTGTCGGTCATGTTGCCGCGAGAATAAGCCCTCTCCAGCCTTGTAGAAACCTTAAAAAGCCTGTCATCCTCATTTCCGCCCGACCATGGTCCTTATTTTTGACTCGCACCCGGTCCAGTACAAGGCCCCGGTTTATCAGCGCCTCCAGCAGTTGAGACCCGGTTCCTTCAAGGTGATCTACGCCACCGACGCTTCCGTGCGCGGCCATCACGACCGCGAATTCTGCAAAATCGTCGCGTGGGACCAGCCGCTTCTCGATGGCTACCCCCACCTCGTTCTCAACAACGAACGCGGCACGCCTCTCACCGGCTTTCGCAGCCTGACCGGGCGCGGCATCCGCGACCTTCTGCAAAAGGAGCGCCCCGACACCGTCATCATTTCGCAATTCATTTACGAATTCGACTTTGTCACGTACCTGAATTGCGTCCGGCTCAATATCCCCATCTGGATTCGCCAGGAAACTCAGGACGAAGCCTTCGTCCGTCCGGCATGGAAGCAGTCCCTGCGCGGATTGTTCTACCGCATCGCCTACCGCCAGGTGAGCCATGCCTTCTACTTCGGTGAACTCAATCGCGAACACCTTCTCCTCCACGGTCTCGCGCCCGAGCGCCTCACCTTCGCGCCTTACTCCTCCCCCGTCGGCGCCAATATTGATATTCCCACCCGGCAACGCCTGCGCACCACCAAGCGCGACGAACTCGCCATCAGGCCGGACGAAATCGTCCTCTTATTTTCCGGCAAACTCATCGACAAAAAAAATCCGCACCTGATCCTCGATGCCCTGGAGCATCTCACCGCCGGGGAGCGCAACCGCTTCCGCCTCGTCTTCGCCGGATCGGGTCCGCTCGAGCCATCGCTCCGCGTCCGCGCGGAAAAATTTCCCGACCGCGTTCACTTCGCCGGCTTTGTCAACCAGTCTGAAATTGCCTCCTGGTATTTCGCCGCCGACATCCTCCTTCTCCCCTCGCGCCGCGCCGGGGAAACCTGGGGTCTCGTTGTCAATGAGGCGCTCGAAGCCGGCTGCGCCGTCATTATGACCAAGGCGGTTGGCTGTCATCCCGAGTTCGCCGATTGGGACCGCGTGCGCGTCATCCCCGACAATGACGCCGCCGCCTGCGCGAACGCGCTGCGCGAACTCGCCGCCTATCCCCGCTCCTTCGACTGGTGCGCCGAACGCATGAAAGTCTACAGCATCGAGGCCACCGCCGCCGCCATCGCCCGCCAGTTCGATGTCCTCAACCCGGCCCCTGTCTCCTGAAATTCTTCCCGTGCATATCCTCATCTATCGACTCGGCAGCCTCGGCGATACTGTCGTTGCGCTTCCCGCCTTTCGTCTTATTCGCCAGACTTATCCCGACGCCCGCATCACCGTCCTCACCAACGCCCCGGTTTCGGACAAGGCCGCACCCCTCGAGTCGGTCCTCGAAAATACGGGTCTGATCAACGCGGCCATCCATTATCCCGTCGGTCTGCGCGACCCGGCCCAGCTCGCCACCCTCCGCGCCAAACTGCTTGCCGAACACTTCGACCTCGCCGTCTCACTTACCGCCGCGCGCGGACTCGCCGCCAGCCTGCGCGACTGGCTTTTCCTTAGGACATTGAGTTCTAAAGTTATCGGCATTCCGTTCGCCCGCCGCGACCTCGTCTGTCAGCCCGTCGGTGGCGGCCTCTACGAATCCGAAGCGGAACGGCTGCTGCGCCGCGTCGGCAAACTCGGCACGGTCGATCTCCACGATCCGAAGTGGCGCGACCTCGCTCTTTCTCCGGACGAAATCTCCACAGCGGCGCGCCTTCTCACCGACGCCGGCATCCCTGACGACTTTCTGGCCGTGAGCCTCGGCGCCAAATCTCCGCTCAAGGATTGGGGCACGGAAAACTGGCGCGATCTTTTCATCCAGATTGGCCGTGATTTACCCGCCATCGGGCTGGTGCTTTTCGGCAGTGCCGATGAGTTTTCGCGCAACGAAACCCTGCTTCCCTCCTGGCGTTGGCAGTGTCTCAACCTCTGCGGGAAAACGTCGCCGCGCGTCAGCGCCGCAGTCCTGGGCCGCGCCCGCCTCTACCTTGGCCACGACAGCGGCCCGATGCACCTCGCCGCCGCCTCCGGCACGCGCTGTGTCTCCATCTTTTCGGCGCAAAGTCCGCCCGGGCAGTGGTTCCCGTTCGGCGAAGGCCACGTTAATCTCTACCCGCAAGGCTTCTACGATCCCATGCGCGCCGCAGACCTCGACTATCAGCGCCGGGCCATAGCCACTATCGGCATCGCCGAGGCCGCCGCCGCCGTGACGAGTTGCCTTTCTTAAAATTTGGCCCAAGTGATGTTATTAAATAGGCCAAGGTGTACCGGGATTATGCGGACAACGCCTTTGGGCTGCATCCCGCCACTGCGGGATTGCTCGCCAGACAAAGGCCCTGGAAGGTATTCTTCTTTCTCGCGGTTCGGTTCAGCGCAAAATCGACTCGCCACGCGGACACGCGCCATTTGAAAATGCACCCTTCGCCTTTATCATGCCAAGCGAGTTGAAAACTTATCCACAGTCCACGCCCTATAACAGCCCGTGGACCCTTCGCCAGCGCATCCGCCTGATGCTCTGGCAGTGCTGCTGGGCTTTTTTTTGCTCGTGGACGCCCAAGCCGCTCAACGTCTGGCGTCTTTTTTGGCTCCGCCTCTTCGGCACCACACTGGACGGACGTCCGTTCGTTCATCCCCGCGCCCGCATCATCATTCCCTGGCACCTCACCCTTCATCACCGCGCCTGCCTCGGAGACCGCGCCAACGCCTACAGCCTCGGTGAAATTGAAATCCACGAGGACGCCACCATTGCCCAGGAAGCCTATCTCTGCACGGGGACCCACCTTTTTTCCAGCCCGAACCGTGAACTCCAGACCGCGAAAATTTCCATCGGTCCCGGCGCGTTCGTCGGCGCCCGCGCCTTCATCCTTCCCGGCGTCACCGTTGGCGCCGGAGCCGTTGTCGGCGCCTGCGCCGTGGTTACCCGCGACGTCGCGCCCAACACTGTCGTTGCCGGGAATCCCGCCGTTCCCATCCGTACCAACCCATCCGCCTAGAGGCTATCCATGGCTGCTCCCGGCCTCTACGTCGATCATACCTCCATCCACTCCGTGTGGCATGATGGCCTGCTCATCCTTATGTACCACGCCATCGAAACACCGCCCCTTTGGCATTCAAACCGCGGCCTTTACATCGAGCCCTCCAAACTCCGTGCCCAACTCGGTGAATTGCGGGGCACCGGCACCCGCTTCGTCTCGCTCACCGAATGGAACCGCCGCCGCAGTCGCGAGCGCGAAATCATCGTCACCTTCGACGACGGTTTCCAGAACGTATTCCGCCACGGCCTGCCCATTCTGCAAGAGCTCGCCGTCCCCGCCATCAACTACATTGTCGCCGGCGAAATCGGCGGCACCAACTCGTGGGACAGAGCCTGCGGCGCACAAATCCGGCCCCTCATGTCGCGCGATGAACTTCTTGAGTGGCAGCGCGCCGGCCTCGAAATTGGCTCCCACACGCTGACGCATCCCCACCTCACGGCTATTCCCCTTGACCAGGCACGCCATGAAATCTTCGACAGTAAAAAAATACTCGAGGACCTCTGTGGGCGGCCCGTCGCCCATTTCGCCTACCCGTACGGCGACTGGAACCCAGCCATCCGCGACCTCGTCGCTGAGGCCGGCTACGAGACCGCCACCGTCGCCCACCCCGGCATCAATTCCTTTGAGAGCGACCGCCTTACCCTCCGCCGTTTTCTCGCCACCCACCGCCGCCCTCATGTCGTCGCCCTCGGCCGCGCCTTTCAGCGCCTTCTGCTCAATGAGCGACGAAGTTAAAAAGCCTAAGGAGCTTCTTATGAATAGCCAGTGGAGTCTTTAACCCAGCTCTTCGTTTGTCCCTTAGTCGACATACTCTACGGCATTGCCTTTTCAATTTTCGTTGATTCGATCTACTATTAGATTTTTATCGTATATTATAATTATATTAATAGTACATCTAATAATAAGTGTTCATCTTTTTCAGCGTCTTCGGGTAGGCTTGCCTTCGTCATGAGACGGGGCCCGAAACCATCTCCTCAAGAAAGCACAAGCAACCGACAGGGCTATTCGACGACAACGCCCACTGTCGTCGTCGAAAATAAGGAGGAGACATTCAAGGCGAACCTGATCACTTTTCAACCGTCGCTGATTCTCGACGACCAGCCGTTCATCAGAACCGCCGCCCTTGCCGCGGTGCTTGACCAGCGGATGAAGAACCAGAGAATTCGCAGGAGGCTCGGGCGCTGGGCGGCCATCCTCGGTATTCCCGCCCTCGTGGTTGCCGTTTTATTTCTCGGACCCGGACTTTACCGCGATTTCAAAGCCTGGCGCGCCACCACCCTCGCGCTCCAAGGCGAGGAATTCGTCCGAAAAAAACAAATTGTAGAAGCGATCCCCACCATCCGCTCCGCCTTCATGCTTTCGCCCAACGCCCCCGAAGTTTTGCGCGTCATGGCCCAGATTCTCACCAGCTTCAATGCCCCCGATGCCATGACCTACTGGAATTGGCTCCTCCAGAGCAACGATGTCACCGATGATGACCGTCGCGCCGCCGCCGAGTGCGCCATGCAAAACGATCTCTACAACAGAGCCTCCGCCATCATCTCGGATCTTGTCGTTCGCGAGGGCAAAGACGCCCGCAACCAGCTTCTCGCCGCCCGTTGGAGCGCCCAGCGCGCAACTCCCGCGCAGACCATGTTTTTCGCCACCCGCGCCGTTGACGACGATCCGACCTACAAACCCGCCGTCATCTTTCTGGCGGTTCAAGAACTCGCCAACAGTCGTCTCCACCAGGAAGGGGTCAACTCCCTCTTCCAACTCGCCGACTCCGACAACGACACGGGCCTCGTTGCGCTGCGCGACCTCGTCCTCGATCCCAACCTCAAGCCCGTTGAAGTTGACCGCCTCATCGCCCGGCTCCGTTCCCATCCCCTCGCCGGCGAACCTGAACGCATCTCCATCCTCGCCCTCGAGATCAAGCGTCACCCCGGCCAGCGCGAAACCTTGATCAACCAAGCTGCGGCCGCGCGTCTCAAGGCCCCTCCCGCTGATCTGGCCACATTTGCCGAATGGCTCAACACCCATGGCGAAGCCGCGCGTGTCCTCAAACTTATTTCCCGCGAAAGAGCCCTTTCCAACAAAAGCATTTTTGCCGCCTACATTGATGCTCTCGCCGGGCTCAATCGTTGGGCCGACCTTAAGACCGTCCTCTCGGGAGCAACCGTTCCGCTCGAGGCCCCCCTCGTCGAGCTCTACCTCTCACACTGCGACGGCGAAATGGGCGACGACTTGGGGTGCAATTTACACTGGCAAAACGCTGTTTCCACCGCCGCCTACAACCCGGCGCAAAGCCTGTACCTAGCCATGTACGCCGAAAAACTCGGCCAGAACGAGCGCGCCGCCGCCGTTTACCAAACCCTCACGCTGAACCCCGTCACCGCCCGCGTTGCCTACCTCGGCTTGTTGCGGGTACTGAGCGACAAGGACACCCGGACCCTTCGCGATCTCCTCGAACAAATGGTTTTGCGCTGGCCGAAAGACGATGAGATGGCGACCCAATATGTCTTTTTCAATCTTCTCCTCAATGAACGCGTCCCGGAGATGCATCAGAGTGCGGTGAAACTTTTCGCCGACGATTCCTACAGCATCGCTCACCGCGCCAATGTCGCCCTGGCCTGCCTCCGGCTTAACGACCCGGCCAGCGCTTCCAAAGCCTACGACCGCGTCTCGATCGACTGGAATACCGCTCCTGAACCCGAACTCGTCGTCTATGCAGCTACCGTCAATGCCAACGGACACGCCAAGCGAGCACACCAACTCCTCCTATCGGTTAATCGCCACGCTCTGCGGCCTGAGTTACGCGACCTGATCAAGGCGATTCCGTAGAAAAAGCGATGATTATTAGGAATTCTTTTTGATGTGACCTCGACAAGGTTCTGAGAAAATCGGATATTTTTAGCTCTGAAACATTCTAGAATCATTGACTTACAGAACATCCTTGAAAAACAGTCTTGACGTTTAAATGCAAGGATATTAAGTAGTTTTACTTATGAAAGTTCTTCACTGGCGGTTTCTGGCCAGTGGTTGCTTGGCCGTAATCGTCTATGGCTTTGGAGTCAGGACTGCCAGCGCACAGACGGCGTTGGACGCCATTTTTGTGCAGCAAAGTAGCGGGGACATTGACAACATCGTTACGACCACGGGCGTCTCGACGCTTCTGTGGTCGCCTCCTACCGGTAAGGACTATTATTGGAACGGTGCCTCTTATGATCGACAAAACGGCCTTCTTTATATTGATGATCTCCCCACGAACGGTTACTCCGCCAATACACCAATTACGAACACCATTTATAGTTTTAACCCTGCCAATCCCAGCGGGGGAGTGACCGAGGTGGGAACCATTACCGGCCAGTCCGCATTTACCGGTGCGGGGTTTTACAACGGCCTTTATTACACGATTGGATCCGGCTCCAATCTATTGTTAGCTTACAATTTATCGGCCGCCGGCGGCCCCCAATTGGTTTCATCTCAAACGCTGGGCGGACTCGGCACCGGTATTACCGGTCTTTCTCTGGGCGATCTCGATTTCGTGGGAAGCACACTTTGGATATCGGCCGGCACGGTGACCTCGACGAATTCCGGTGCAACCATCTCAACTGAATACACCCTTTATGAATATACCACCGTCACCAACACCACGACTCCTGCTCTTGCCGTCTCCGAGGGCACCGAAGTCGGCGTTGGCATTGCCTATGACTTCAATTCAGGCAATTTGATCATGTTCAATTCCGATGGGACCATCGCCACGGTTAATCCTAACACAGGCGCAGAGACGGACTCCATCACCATTACCGGCCCGGCCGCCAGTGGTGGCGCGGGAGATTTTGCCATCGTTCCGGAACCAAACACCTATGCCTTCTGGTCAATGTTTTTCATCTTAACTCTGGTCTTCTTGCACCGGACTTTGCGCCCTCGCTTTACAGCGACTGACCATTCCAGTCCATTTGAAGACGGTAAAATTGCAAGAACAGGCGGGTGACTCCGACCATGACCGCCAAGGACTGAAAGGTCATGGTACTCCATAAAGATCAGCGGCCACACGGCACAGCTGATGGTGTCCGTATTCATTTCCCGCGCACCCGGCTTACTTTGAAGAACCCGTAATAAAATAGTCATCTTTTCACCGTTTTCGGGTAGACTTGATTCCTGAATGGGCCAGGAATCGAAACCATCTCCCCAAAACGCCAAACCGGGCCCGTCCGCAATCGTATCGTCCGCCGTAGCCAAAGATAAAAGAGACGCCGCCACCGCCAATCTCATCGATTTCAATCCGACACCAGCCGTCAAGGCCAGCCAGCCCGCCAGCAAATCCGACACCGCAATTATCCGGCGCAGAATCGCCCTCTGGACCACCGCCCTCGCCGCGCTCGTCCTCATCAGCCTCGTCCTCCTGCTCGGGCCCAAACTTTACCGCAAATTCAAGGCATGGCGCGCCACACAATTCGCTCTCCAGGGCGAGGAGTTGGTCCGGGAAAATCGAGCGGTGGACGCAGTTCCCTATATTCGCTCCGCCTATCTGCTTTCGCCCCAGACCCCCGAAGTCCTGCGTGCCATGGCCCAAATGCTCACCGCCTACAGCTCTCCCGAGGCCACGAACTACTGGAACTGGCTGCTCCTAACCACGGACGCCACCGACGATGACCGCCGCGCCGCCATCGATTGCGCCATGCAGTACGGTCTCTTCAACGAAGCGTCGACCATGATCAAGGATCTCCTCGCCCGCAGTGGGGGGGACGCTCGCAACCAGCTGATAGCCGCCCACTGGGACAC
>JAJSLI010000047.1 GCA_021272315.1 Methylacidiphilales bacterium
GAATTCGAGGATTACGCTTTTCTTTGTCACGCACGACCGCGCCTTCCTCCGCAAGCTCGCCACCCGCATCGTGGAGTTGGACCGTGGATGTCTCACGAGTTGGGCCTGCGATTACGACAGCTATTTGGAACGCAAAGCGCAAAGCTTGGACGCCGAGGAAAAGCAGTGGGCTGCTTTCGATAAGAAGCTCGCCCAGGAAGAAGTCTGGCTGCGGCAGGGCGTCAAGGCCCGGCGCACGAGAAACGAGGGCCGTGTTCGCGCCCTCCAGGCCATGCGCAAGGAACGGAGCGAGCGCCGCCTGCGCGAAGGAACGGCGCGGATTGAAGTCCAACTCGGTGGCATGTCGGGTCAAAAAGTCATAGAAGCGAAGGAAATCAGCTTCCGCTATGGCGAGACGCAGATTGTTCAGGATTTAACGACCACGATCTGGCGCGGGGACAAGATTGGCATCATCGGTCCGAATGGGGGCGGCAAGACCACTCTGCTGAAATTATTGTTGGGGCAACTCCCGCCCAATTCAGGTTCGGTTAAACTCGGCACGAATCTGCAAGTCGTCTACCTGGATCAACTGCGCGGACAAATCGATAATGCGAAGACCGTTGCTCAAAACGTGGCGGGCGATGCGGAAACCGTGACCTTTCAGGGCCGCCCGCGACATATTCACAGTTATCTCCAGGACTTTCTTTTCCGAGCGGACCGCATCCGCATGCCTGCAAAAATGCTTTCGGGTGGCGAGCGAAACAGGCTCCTGCTCGCTCGTCTTTTCCTCCAGCCGGCCAATGTCCTTGTCATGGATGAACCGACCAATGATCTAGATGCCGAAACGCTCGAATTGCTGGAGGAGTTGCTCCTCGAATACACCGGCACCCTGCTGCTCGTTTCCCACGACCGCACCTTTTTGGATAACGTGGTGACGAGCACACTGATCTTTGAGGGGGCGGGGCGCGTCACCGAGTATACCGGTGGTTACGAGGACTGGATTAGGCAGCGTGCCGGGAAACCCGTCCACTTCAGGGAGATTCCTGTCGAGCCCAAACCCGAACCGAAGCCCGCGCCGGTGACGAGGAAAGAGGCCAGGTTTCTCAAAAAGGAACAGCGCGAATTGAATGAACTCCCCGCGCTTCTTGATCAATGGGAAACAGAAAAGGCCGATTTGACCACACGCCTTTGGGAGCCTCAGCTCTATCAAACATCACCCGAAAAGGTCCCGAAACTCAAAGATGAGGTTTCCGTTTTGGAGGAACGAATCAAGACCGGCTACGCGCGGTGGGAGGAACTTGAAGCAAAAAGAAAAGCCTGCGAAACGAATGGCTAGCCCGGGCCATAAGCGCCAATACGCTCCGGCATCTGGATTTTGCTTTTAAAGGCAGGGCTGATGTGCCGCTGTCCTGTATCGGGCGGGATCGGCCCAATCGGCGGTTTTCAGGCTACGTTTATGTTGCTTGCCCTTGACCTTGACCAAAGCATAATATGTCCTGCAAACGAGTGCGATAAAGGCACTCGGTTATTTTCGCAAATCGACTCGAACTCATGTAATCTCCCGGTTGCGCACGTTTTCCAACATGTTCCAGCTTACGGGTTACAAAAGCAAAAGAGCGGTTTCGAATACGCAGTTCAAAGCTCTTATTGTTAGTAAGTTAGCGCGGTTAGCTTAGCGGTAGAGCGTCCGCTTCACACGCGGAAGGTCACAGGTTCGAACCCTGTACCGCGCACCATCAACGAGTTCGTGTTGATCTTTCCGTCGATCAAAGAGAGATTACCTTGATTTTCCCGACCAGATAAAAGCCACTCATCAAGTAAACGTGTTGAACCCCATGACCGATTCACAGAAGAACCGCGGCATCTGCTACCTCGCCGGGGCTGGGCCTGGCGACATCGGACTGGTGACGCTCAAAACGAAGGAGTGTGTCGAGCGCGCCGATGTGATCCTCTATGATTACCTCTGCAATCCCGAAATCTTAAAGTGGGCGCGTCCCGGCACGGAATGCATCTTGTGCGGGAAAAAATCAGGGACCTCCACCTGCACCCAGCAGGAAATCAACGCGCTGTTGGTTGAAAAAACAGCAGCTGGCAAGTGCGTGGTGCGCTTGAAGGGTGGCGACCCTTTTCTTTTTGGAAGGGGAGGGGAAGAAGCTGAAGCGCTGGCTAAGGCGGGATTGAAGTTTGAGATCATACCCGGGGTGAGTTCAGCCATCGCCGTGCCAGCCTACGCAGGCATTCCAGTTACCCACCGCGAACGCGCTTCCCAAGTCACGATTTTCACCGGACACGAGGATCCTTTGAAGCCGGAAAACAGGCTGGATCTCGATCTGTTGGCACGCCAACCCGGCACGAAGGTCATGCTCATGGGCGTAGGTCGACTCCAGGTGATTTCCGAGGAGTTGATCAAACGGGGAGCCGATCCGGAAATGCCGATGGCGCTGGTACGCTGGGGAACAACCGATCGGCAGCAGACAATCTGCGGCCCGTTGCGGGACATCGCCCGCAGGGTGGCGGAGGCAAATTTCCAACCGCCGGCCGTGGCGATTTTTGGGGAGGTCGTGAATCTGCGCGACACGCTGAACTGGTTTGAATCGCCGCCCGCTTCCGAAGACGCGCCGAAGTGACACCTGGGGCGGACACGATGTCCTCAATCTTAGTGTCGAACGATTTTATTTTACGGGTCGGGTAACAAATCACAAAACCAAAATCCTTTGGTGCGGCGCGCGCCCGGCAAAGGACACACGGCTGAAGCTGCGCCTGGATGGGTTTCTTCGATCGGGCGGTAGACCTTCTCGCCGACCTTGATTCGCAAGGGCTGTTTAAAAATCGGTCCGGAGAAAGCAAACGAATGAAATTCGCCATTTTCGCCGCAAGGGTCCACGTCGGCAGGCAGCGACTTGATGAAATCCGTATCAATATTCCGGCCCAAGGCCGTTTCGTCCAGATAGGCGTCGTTGACGCAGCAGATGATCGAACCAAAGCCGAGCGTGATAAATTCACGGATCAAGTCGCGTGAATCCACCTTCCAAATCGGGAAAACTCCAAGCAGATCGAGTTGGGCCAGGTTTTCCTCGCGCCAGCGTTTGAGATCTTCGAGGAAAATATCCCCAAAGGCGAAGCGGGTGACCCCCTGCGCCTTGTAGGCGAGCAAATGGCTCTTCATTTTTTCTACATATTCGTCGTTGGAACCGCGCTGGCTGACGAACATTTTTTCCAGCGGCAGACCGATGGCCCTCGCCTGTTGCTCCAGCAATTCGACACGCACGCCGTGCATGGAGACGCGCTGAAAATGTTCGTTGCAGGTTGTCAGGAGCGAAACCACGTCATACCGGCCCTCCACCAGCAATCGGTGCAAGGCGAGCGCGGAATCCTTGCCGCCGCTCCAGCAAAAGACGATTTTTTCTTTCATTTGGCCTCTATTGTTCGATATAGCGGATGGTCCTGATGGTGCAATCGTGGCCATGCGTGACTTCGGTGGCGTTGCCGCAGGTGGGGCATTCCAACGTTGCCACCGGCTTGGCGGCCAGCGCGTCGTCCCAATATTTTGGCGGCCCGGCGTAGCCGCAATGGAGGCAGCGAACCTCAGCGGCGACCTGTTCAATTTCGAGCACCGAATCCTCGATGGAGGTTTCCCGGGTGGCGACCGAATAGCAAAATAGCAGTTGTTCCGGCTCGACGCAGGTGAACTCTCCGATTTGGAGCAACACCTTCAGCACCTTTTTCGACGGCGGCGAGTTGGCGAACTTTACCACATTATCAACCAGAGCGGAGGCGATGGAAAGTTCATGCATCGCCGCAGCTTCATTTCACACAGCCAGAATCGCCCGGGCAACGTCATCGATTCCCGCGCCCGTCTTGCAACTGGTGGGAATGACGCGCAGGTCGGGCTTGAGTTTATGCACGTCGCCGGTGAGGGCTTCAACGCTGACATCCATCGTCTCGGCTAGCTCGATTTTATTGATCACGACGAGTTGAGCGCCGAGAAACATGTGGGGATGTTTTCGGACCATATAGGGCCCTTCGGTGACACTGACCACGACGACGCGGGCCTTCGAGCCGAGCGGGAACTCCGCAGGACAAATCAGATTCCCAATATTTTCGATGAAGATCAGCCTGAGCTTGCCCAGGTCGATCCTTGCGCACGCCTTGGCGACGACGTTGGCGTCAAGATGGCAGCCGTTGATCGTGGCGATCTGCACCACGGGCACGCCGTAAGCGGCGATGGGGTCGGCGTCTGAACTGGTGGTGGCGTCACCGTTGAAAACCGCCACGCCGACGCGGTCCTTGAGTTTTTCCACCAAACGCGTGATCAGGGTCGTTTTGCCCGAACCGATGGCACCCATGAAGTCGATGGCCGTGATGCCGTTGCGATCAAGCACCGCGCGATTTTTCTCGGCCAACTTGGCGTTCGCTTCGAGCAGGCTGTGCTCAAGCTCAATGTCGTAGATTTCTTCCGGCGAGGCTTCGATTTTAATCATGGTCGGGTGTGATTGAAGGCTTGGGGTGGCGGGCTGATGGAATGCAACCGATTGGTTAATTCCCGGCCACTCACATCCGGCCCGTCTGCGTATCAGACTATTTCAGAGTCTTGCCGTTGTCAAAGCGCATAAGGACTTCGCAGAGCGTGCAGAAATCGAAGCTGTCCACGGAATACGAATCGGGGACGATTTCTCCGAGGCAACGGCCTCGAGGAAAAGTAAGCCATGTGTTGGGACCGTCATCAGGATGAGGTCTCCCGTCATCGCCGGAATATTTCATTTCAAACCGGGGGCTGGATGTGCCATCGCCTGCGCTTTGGCCAGATTCTTTCGCGCGTCGTTAAAATCAGGCTTGAGTCGTAAGGCCTCTTGGAACTGAACCATGGCCTCGCCATATTGCCCCTTTTCAAAAAAAACTGATCCAAAGTTGTTGTGAGCCTCGGCATAGTCGGGATTGATTTCCAGAGCCTTTTCGTACTGGGTCATCGCTTCGTCCACTTGCCCCTTTTTGATGTAGGCATTACCGAAATCATAATGGGCCTCGGCAAAGTTGGGGTTGATTTCCAGGGCTCTTTGAAAATGGGCCATGGCCTCGTCCACCTGCCCCTTTTGCAAGAAGGCTTCGCCCAGGCTGTCGTGGGCGTTGGCATAGTTGGAGTTGATAGCCAGGGCCTTTTGGAACTGGACCATCGCCTCATCCTCCCGACCCATTTGATATAAAGCGACGCCAAGGTTGTAGTCGGCCTCGGCAAAGTTGGGATCGATCTCCAGGGCTTTTTCGTACTGGGTCATCGCCTCGTCCACCCGCCCCTTTTGCAGGAGGGCATTGCCAAGGTCATTGTGGGCACTGGCATGATTGGGGCTGATTTCCAGGCATTTTTGGAACTGAGCTATCGCCTCGTCCACCCGTCCTTCTTGCAAAAGAACGCCGCCAACGTTGTTGTAGGCCACGTCATAACGCGGATTGATTTCCAAGGCCTTTTGAAATAGAGCCATCGCTTCATCTCTTTGGCCTTCTTTAAAGAGAGCATTACCGAGGCTGGTGTAAGCCACGCAACAGCTCGGATTCTTGGCTAGCGTATCGGCCCAAAGATTCGCTTCGCTCCGGTAAACCCAGGCTCGCTGCCAACTCACCCCCCCGAGGATCAGTAAAAGTCCGGCACAAAGAGCTGATTGCAGCCCGTCCCTTCCCGGAATGACGACATGCGCCAGTCGGACCAGTCCCGCCCCCGCCAGCGCCAGCGGTCCCATGCCGGCCAGATACTGGAAATGATCAAAGACCAGGGAATAACGAAAAACATCATGGTCAACCAATCCCAGCACCGGAAGCAATGCCGTGAGAAAATACGCAAATGCGAAAAAACAGGGTCGAGCCCACGATTTCCGCTTGAGCCACAAAACGAAGAGGACGGCGATTATCGCCAGCAGCGGCAAATAGGAGTACCACCGCGTGGCATCGATTTCGTCTATCTCCCAGCGCGGATAAATCATGCTCAAGGGATGCGGCCAAAACAGTTTGCCAAGATAAAACCAGACCGCATCGCCCGCCGCCACCAAGCGTTCCGGCCAAGTCTTCGTCCATTGCGGATAAAGAGTGACTCCCTCCAATTTTACCATCCAGATCGACCAGGCGCTCGCCGCGGCAGACATGAGAAAAATGGGGATTACTCTCGTCAGGTTGCTCCAACGCCACCGGCTCTCCACCCACCATGCACACAAGCAAAGAACCACCGGCAGAATCACCGTGGACGATTTGCTGGCCATCGCCAGAGCGGCGAAAAGTAACGTTAATGCATAGTTCCAACCACCGCCGCTTCGTCTGCCGAGATTATTTGCTTTCAGCCAACTCACAAAGAAAAGAATCGAGAGCAGAAAGAACAAACCCGATTGCGTGTTTTTCGTCTCGGTGATCCACGCCACCGATTCGACCTGTACCGGATGGAGAGCCCAAAGCGCCGCACCCAGCCAAGCCCCCGGCACCCGCAAACCCAGCAAGACCCGCCAAAGCAAAACCGCACACGCCCCGTGCAACAAAACATTGACGAGGTGGTAGGGCAGCGGCGCCAGACCCCACAGCGCATGCTCCAACCAAAGCGTGGTGAGCGTCAGTGGACAAACATCAGCGGCACTCGTGGTCCAGATTTCTTTTAACCCGAGCGGTCCGACGATGACGGGATTGGCCGTAAGCATGGAATCGTCG
>JAJSLI010000062.1 GCA_021272315.1 Methylacidiphilales bacterium
CTCCTGTACGCTTTTTCGGCGCTCCTTCTCCTCAAGATTCTCCGTTGCTTGGAAGTGCCGGGGGCTTGGCTGGCAACGGCCATTTTTGCCCTGCATCCGGTGCAGGTGGAGTCGGTGGCGTGGGTGTCCGAACTCAAAAACCTGCTTTCCGGGGTGTTTTATTTCAGTGCGGCGCTGGTTTACCTGAAATTTGATCGCACGAGGGAAACCAGGGCGTACGGCTTTTCTTTGCTTCTCTTCGTGTTGGGGTTGCTGTCGAAAAGCGTCATCGCGACGCTGCCGGCGGCCTTGCTGGTGGTGTTTTGGTGGAAGCGGGGGAAACTGTCCTGGAAACAGGATATTGCTCCACTGGTTCCCTTTTTCATCGTGGGGATGGCCAGCGGACTATTGACCGCCTGGGTGGAGCGGCGCTTTATCGGGGCGGAAGGCGCTGATTATAATTACACGTTGGTCGAACGGACCCTCATCGCCGGACGGGCGATCTGGTTTTATCTGGGCAAGATGGTGTGGCCGACGGACCTGATTTTCATTTATCCCCACTGGAAGATCGGTCAGGCCATTTGGTGGCAATATCTTTTTCCGGCGGGGGTGGTGATGGTGGCGGTGGTGTTGGCTTGGTTGAGCCGGCGCTGGCGGGGACCGCTGGCCGGGTTTCTCTTCTTTGCCGGGACCTTGTTTCCGGCGCTGGGTTTTTTCAATGTCTATCCATTCCGATATTCCTTCGTGGCGGACCACTTTCAGTATTTGGCATGCCTGGGAATCATTGTCCCCTGCGCGGCGGGGATGGCTCGGTTGGTGGATTTTGTCTTCCCAAAGAAATCGTGGCTGCAAGCGGGTCTTTGTGCCGGATTCTTGCTGGTTCTCGGGGTGTTGAGTTGGCAGCGGGCCTGGGCTTACGAAAGTATAGACAAGCTCTGGACGGATACCATCGCCCGAAATCCGACCTGCTGGATGGCAAACTATAATCTGGGCTTGATTCTTTTTCAAAAAGGTCGTGGGGACGAAGCAATCGCCCATTACCAAAAGGCGCTGGAAATCAACCCAAACTATGCCGAAGCCCATAACAACCTCGGCAATGCTCTTTTCCAAAAGGGCCAGGTGGACGAAGCGATTGGCCAGTATCAAAAGGCCCTGGAAATCGACTCTAATTTTTCCCTGGCCTGCAACAACCTCGGCTTTGCTCTTGCGCAAAAAGGGCGGGTGGACGAAGCGATTGGCCAGTATCAAAAGGCCCTGGAAATCGATCCCAACAATGACGACGCCTACAATAATCTCGGCATTGCTTTCGCAGAAAGAGGCCAAGAGGACAAAGCAATCGTCCAGTTTCAAAAGGCCCTGGAAATCAACCCCGACTATGCCGAAGCCTGCAACAACCTCGGCATTGTGTTCTTACATAAGGGGCAGGTGAACGAGGCAACAGCCCAGTACCAAAAGGCTCTGGAAATCAACCCAAATTATGCCGAAGCCCACAACAATCTCGGCAATGTTTTTTTACAACAGGGGCGGGTGGACGAGGCGATAGCCCAGTTTCGGGAAGCCGTACGGCTGAAACCTGACTTTGCCTCCGCACAAAACAACTTGGCCAAAGCGCAGGCGATGGCGCGGCCAAAGACGGCGACGCCATGAGCGGGCTTTCATTTTTTCAGGGATCGGATTTTGCCGCCGCGCAACCAAGGGAGGCTTGAATGCCGCCCCGACTCCACGCATCATGATCGGCGCCATGTCCCACGCCACCGACCCGGCCAACCCGCCCCCCAATTCACGGCTCGAATCCGACAGCATGGGAAAAATCCCCGTGCCCAACGACCGCTACTACGGCGCGCAGACCGCCCGTTCTCTCATCCATTTCGACATCGGGCGCGACCTCATGCCGATCGAGGTCATCCACGCCTTTGGCATTCTCAAAAAGGCGTGCGCGCTGGTGAACGAGGACCTCGGCAAGCTCAAGCCCGATCTGGCCCAGCTCATCGTGCAGGCCGCCGACGAGGTCGCCGCGGGCAAGCTCGACGGCCATTTCCCCCTGCGCGTCTGGCAGACCGGCAGCGGCACGCAGAGCAACATGAACGTCAACGAGGTCATCTCCAACCGCGCCATCGAGATGGCCGGGGGCGTGCTCGGCTCGAAGAAGCCGGTCCATCCCAACGACCACGTGAACATGTCGCAGTCGTCCAACGACACGTTCCCCGGCGCGATGTCGATCGCCGCCGTGCTCGAGACCGACCGGACCCTGCTTCCCGCGGTGAGAAAACTGCGCGACGCCCTCGACGCCAAGGCGAAGGAATTCGCCGGCATCGTCAAGATCGGCCGCACCCATCTCATGGACGCGACGCCCCTCACCCTCGGCCAGGAATTTTCCGGCTATGTCGCGCTTCTCGACGCCGATATCCGGCGGATCGAGGGGGTGCTGCCCGACGTCGCCGAACTGGCGCTCGGCGGCAGCGCGGTGGGCACCGGCCTCAACACCCATTCCGAGTTTGCCGCGCGCGTGGCGAAGAAAATCGCCGAGCTGACCGGCTATCCGTTCGTTTCCGCGCCGAACAAATTCGCCGCCCTCTCCGCGCACGATGCGCTCGTCATGGCCAGCGGCGCGCTCAAGACGCTGGCCGTTTCGCTGATGAAGATCGCCAACGACCTGCGCTGGCTCGGCAGCGGCCCCCGCTGCGGCCTGGGCGAATTGGTCCTGCCCGAAAACGAGCCCGGTTCCTCGATCATGCCAGGCAAGGTCAACCCGACCCAGTGCGAGGCGATGACGATGGTCGCGGTGCAGGTCCTCGGCAACGACGCCGCCATCGGCTTCGCCGGCTCGCAGGGTAATTTCGAGCTCAATGTTTTCAAGCCGGTCATCATTTACAACTATCTCCACTCGGTGCGGCTGCTGGCCGATACGTGCCGCTCGTTCGTCGAGCATTGCGTCGCCGGGATCGAGCCGAACCTCGAACGGATCGCCCATTTCCTCAACGACTCGCTCATGCTCGTCACCGCGCTCAACCAAAAGATCGGCTACGACAAGGCGGCCGAGATCGCCAAGACCGCCCATAAGGAGCACGCCACGCTGCGCGCCACCGCGATCAAGCTTGGTTATCTCACCGGCGAGGAATTCGACGCCACCGTCCGTCCCGCCGAGATGACGCATCCCTGATAGAACCTATGCGGCAAGCGCACGTTGAAGATGCAACTATTGAGTTGATTCTAATCTTGGGAGGACGAGATCAATATAAAAGATAAGAAAGCCTTACTTCATGGCGCTTTTATCAATTCGCAGGCGCAGACTGCGGGGTCAGCGCGGCGGCTATCGTTTTGGCCATCACGCCCGATCCGGCGGGAATCGGATGCACCCCATCCCCAAACAATTCCGGATTGTTCGCCATTGCGCCATGTATGTCGATGACATTGACACCTTCGTCGGCGGCGACTCGATCAATCACCTCAAGTTCCTTAAGCACATTTGCTTCGTTGATTCCGTATTTGCCTCCTCCGAACACGGGAGGCGGATGGCAGATAAAGATATGCGTGCTGCTTGACAGTTTCTTGAAGGAATCCACCAGGTCCCTGTAGTCGTGTGAAAAATCTTCAAAGCGCACCCAGTTTTGCGGCTTGGTGTCGTTCGTCCCGAGCATGATAATTACGACGTCGGGATTAAAACTGTGCGCATCCTTGAAGGCCGGCACTTTCCAATAGGGACAATCACCTTTTTTCAAGAGCGTCCGCCCGCTGACTCCGAAATTTTTTACCACCCATTTGTCGCCGAGGATCGCCTGTAACTGGTCTGGCCATGATTGCTTGGTATTGGAGTTTACCACCGTAATGCTGTCGCCCACGCACGCGACGCGGATGGGCGCGGTATAACTGGAAGGATCGATCGGAGGCGGTGTATCTGCGAGGGCAACGATGGTCGTCAGGGTAACGAGGATTAACGTGATGAGTTTTGTGGGGTTTGTTTTCATAACCAAGGACAACCCTGATCGTGTGGTGGAGGTTAGGGGATTCGAACCCCTGACCTTCTCATTGCGAACGAGACGCTCTACCAACTGAGCTAAACCCCCTCACACAAAACGAGCAGGCGCGACAAACCGACCTGCGCCGTCGCGAGCAGGGAATGATACGCCGGACGCAATTTTGGAGGCAAGGAAATCCGCGACGCCCCCGCTGTCCTGGCGGTCTGCGCGAATAGGGCGCCAGCGGGCATTTAAAAGCAGAGTGTGGAAAACCACCCAGCGTTGGATCAGCCGAGGCCCGAAACGGATTTGATCGGGTTCGACGTTCCGTCGAATCGGAAAGTGAACTTCAAAAAATTGACAAGATCTCAGCTCTGCGATATTTACTTCGGAATTATAAGTTATACATAGGCTCAAAAAGAAAATGGAATGGCATAAGCAACAGGTTTACAACGTGGACAATCTTAAAAGGTATTCTTTCCCCATCGTTCTTGCCGGAATTCTGTTGTATCTAGGCATTGCTCAAGTCTCGTTTAGCCAGGCTCAGCTCTCGTTTACGAATGGTGATTTTACGGGTTTCAGCACAGCTCCGCCAGAATATGGAGCCGGGTTGAACAGTGCAGCCAACCCGGATTACACTGGTGGCGCGACCTTAAGTTCCTGGTCCAACACAGGCTACAATTTTGTGTTCACGAACGGCAATGCAGGCGATATAACCATACAGGGAGCAGATGGCGATTTTGAACTGGCGGGCCCGAACGCAGACGGGGGGAGCGTCCACAATGGCCTCGCCCTGCCAACGGGCTATACGGGCAATGTTGTCGCACTGGATCCCGTTTACGAGACGGGCCCCCTTTCTCAGGTGGTCACCGGCTTGACGAACGGTCAAGAATACGCGGTTACATTCGACTATGCGGGTGCCGAACAATACAATTACAACACGGCCACAACGGAAAACATGTCGGTAGCTTTGGGAGCAGCAGGCTTATCGAACGCGAACATTGTAGCTGACGGTCAAACCACGCAGACGCTGAGCAATGCCGCCAACGGTTTTACCGGCTGGTACACACAGACGTTTGATTTTACCGCCGACGCCACTTCGGAAACGCTCTACTTCCTGGCCGGAGGCGGGCCCGTCGGTGACCCGCCTTTTACGCTTCTGGCCGACGTAACCATGACTCCCGTGCCCGAGCCAGCGACCTCTGCCTCTTGGACCATCTTCTTCGGGATGTTAATCCTGCTCGGAAATCGAGCTTGGCGCCGGCACAAAAAGAGGCCATCCACGAATACATAATTCGGATGTGGCCATCATGGCGCCGAACATGTGGACTGGCTGGTAAACAAGGCAACCGGTATCGCCGCGAGGACTGCCGTGAGCAACAGACGAGTGATTTCACTCCATGGCATCCCATGAGCCCAGGCATACGTTGCGATGAGCGGGATAATGACGCCGTTACTTATCGCCAAATGGCGAACGATCCGGAGCACCGCCGTCTCCTGCGAACTCACTACATGCGCGGATCGGGTTTCGGCGTGGGCGCGGGTTGCACCTTTCGACCGAAATCGGCCAACAGGAGGGCATCGATCTTATCGGTCCTGCCGATCTGGGCGACAAACGCGATGGCGGACATTTAAAAGCAGGGGCTGGAAAAGATGGCTGCTCCGAGTGAGCCGGGGTGCCTGTCCCTGTTTTCATTTTCAAACAATCGCTCGCCAAGGGGACTTCAGCATCTAAGGTTGCAATCGCGAGTTTATGCAGACACCGAAGACCCACGCCGCCCTCAAGCCCAGCGTCATTCTCCTGACCTTCATCGCCACGCTCGGCGGCCTGCTTTTCGGCTACGACAGCGCGGTCATCTCCGGCGTGGTCCACAGCCTGCGCGTCGTCTTCGTCGATCCGCAGCATCTCTCCCCCGACGCCGCCGCTTCTTCCCTCGGCGTCATCGTTTCCAGCGCGCTCATCGGCTGCATCATCGGCGCGCTGAGCGGCGCGTGGGTCAGCACGCGGCTGGGCCGCAAGCGCGGGCTCATCATCGCCGCCGTCCTTTTTCTTGTCTCCAGCCTCGGCTCATCCATGCCGGAACTCGGGTTCGCGGCGCTCGGCTCGGCCGGGCCGGCGTACTACTGGAATTTCGTCGTCTACCGCATCCTGGGCGGCATCGGCATCGGTCTCGCGTCCATGCTTTCGCCCATGTACATCGCCGAGATCGCCCCGGCGCGGGTGCGCGGCAATCTGGTCGCGTGGAACCAAATGGCCATCGTCATCGGCGTGGTCGGGGTCTACTTCGTCAACTACGGCATCGCGCGCGCCAGCGGCACGGACAACGACACGTGGATCAACGCCACCGGCTGGCGCTACATGCTCGCCTCCTGCACGATTCCCTCCGCGCTCTTCCTCATTCTGCTCACGTTCGTGCCGGAAACTCCGCGCTACCTCATGCTCAAGGGACGCGAGGCCGACGCCCGCCGGGTCCTCGACCGCCTCGGCACACCCGAGGAAACCGAGCACGAACTCACCGAGATCCGCGCCTCGCTGGCCGAGCATCACTCCGGGAAGCTCTTCTCCTTCGGCGCGCTCGTCGTGGTTGTCGGCATCCTGCTCTCCGCCTTCCAGCAATTCGTCGGCATCAATGTCGTCATCTACTACGCGCCGGAAATCTTCAAGAGCATGGGGCTTGGCACCAACACCTCGCTGCTTCAGACCGTCATCATCGGCATCGTGAACATGCTCTTCACCCTCGTCGCCATCTTCACGGTCGACCGTTGGGGCCGCAAGTCGCTCCAGATCGTCGGCGCGATTGTCATGGCCGCCGCGATGTTCGGCCTCGGGCTCGACCTCACCCTCGGCGACAAGGGTCTCATGGCCCTCGCCTTCATGCTCCTGTTCTGCGCGGGCTTTTCCATGTCGTGGGGCCCGGTCGTCTGGGTCCTCCTCAGCGAGATTTACCCGAACCAAATTCGCGGCAAGGGCATGGCCGTGGCCGTGGCCGCGCAGTGGATTTCCGACTACCTCGTGAGCTGGAGCTTCCCGATCCTCAAGGACAACCCCACGCTCCAGGCCCACTTCAACGGCGGTTTTCCCTACTTCATCTACAGCGGCATGGGCGTCCTCGCGGCCATCTTCATGTGGAAACTCGTCCCCGAAACCAAAGGCCGCACCCTCGAGGAAATGGAGCATCTCTGGCTCAAGAAATCGCCGCCGCGCGAATGAAATAGAGGCCCGTTGCAAGCCGGGGCGCTTGTTCCTTTTTCTCCCCGTTTTCAAACGGTGAAGGGACTTCTCTACGGCACCATGTGTTGAATCGCATCGATCACGTGCTGCGGACCGAGGTACCGGTTGCCGTCGAATGAATTGGCGAGGACATTTCCGTTCGCGTCCACCAGCACGAGATCGGGAATGCCGGGGCCGAGGTAACGCTTCGCCCCCACCTCGGGCGAATCATTGTCCTGAAACCAGACCGCAGGCCACGGCATCGAATCGCCCTTCATATAGTTTACCATATCGCCGTCGCTTTGGTCCTGACCGACAAAAATCAACTCGAAATCGGCATGCGCGGGTTTGAAATTGTTGTAGAAGGTGACCAAGTCCGGTGTAAAGGCGCGACAGGGCGGGCACCATGACGCCGAATAATAGAAGGCGAAATACTTCACACCCGCCAGCTTGGACCCATCGAACCGGTGCACGTCGCCATCCGGTCCCAAAATGAAAAGGTGTTTGTCCAATCGCGCCGCCATACCTTGGAGAGGCGGCGAGCCCTCCGGGGAGGGAGCGGCGGCGACCGTTGGCGCCTGATTGCCGGAAGCCGCCGCGAGCGCTGGCGCCGGTGTCGTTGAATTCAGGTAGAGATAAAATCCAACCAGGATCAAGCCCCCGCCTAGCGCGTAGAGAACATTCCGGTTCACGGCCTCATGTTCCAACCGTCCTTACGCCAAGTCAAACCAAGTCAGCAGCCGGAAAAGATGCCTGTCCGTTCGCAAGCATTCTTCGACTTCGCTCAGGGCGCGGTCCACTGCCGCGGCTACTGAGGAATGATGTTTTGCCAGCGGCGGTTCCACCGCCGAAAAAGGTTTGGGGACGAGGGAAACAGGCTTGTTCGAAACACCAAAAGCGTTTAATTTACCGGCGTGAGCACTCTGGAAATCATTGTGGAAGATTTGAAGGCTTTGCCAACCCCCAAGCTGGAAGAGGCGGCCGATTACATCCACCGGCTCCGCGAGGCCAGCCGGACGGAACGTCTTGCCGCGATTGAACGGAGTGCCGGCATCCTGACGGAAGCGGAAGGCGCTGAATTGGAGCGGATCATCTCGGAAGGCTGCGAGAAAGTCGATGCCCGCGATTGGTAGCGTCCTGCTCGATACGACGGTGGTCGTATCGGTGCTGCGCCGGGTTCCCGGCATGCAGCAGCGCCTGACCTCCCATGCCAGTCTGTAGCTGCCTTTCTTTGCCTTGGGCGAGTTGGGGTATGGGGCATGTCACTCAAGCCAGCCGGGCAGACAGCGACAGGCCTTATCAACCTTTTTGCAGGGGGTGGACCTGCTTTTGCCGACCGAAGCAACCGCCAGGAATACGGAAGGATCAAAGCGGAGTTGGCCCGTGCCGGAACTCCGATTCCAGAAAATGACGTGTGGATCGCGGCCCAGGCCATCGAACAGGGCTTGCCACTGGCGACATGCGATGCCCATTTTGGGCGTATCAATAGATTGGTTGTGCTGGACTGGAGTTAATTGTCGTGTCTTGGCGATCTGCGCGAAAAGCGCGCCACCGGGCATTTAAAAGCAGGCTTGAAAAAGATGCCTTCTCCGAGTGAGCCGGGGTGCCTGTCCCTTTTTTCTCTGGCTCTTTTTTCTCCGCAGATAGGGATCACATCCTATCCGGCCAACAACCTGAGTCTTGAGAGCACCCTGGGTCAGTCCGCGTTGTCGGTGCTCCCGCCCAACTGAATCGCCCCGGTCGCGGCATCCACGCGGAAGCTGACAATTGGTTCCGGACTTTCCGCATAAAAAGACAGGCACCACATAGGTTCCCGACCGCTTGTGGACTGGATCAGCCGATATTCCGCCGACTTAAGGCCCTTGAGTTTGGAGGTTTGGCGAACCCTCTCAAGCATTTTATCGGAGTCGAAGAGCAGTTTGTTCTGCGGAATGGCCAGTAACGAGGCCAAGTTCTCTGATTTAGCGGAACTGAAGGCTTGCGCCGTATCGGGATGTTCCGAAGAAGTCTTGGCCGCGACGATCACAGCACGGGCATGGCCGCTTGTCGTCTTATCCAGAAAAACAAAGCGCCATATTTCAGAAACGAAAGTCGCGTCCGTCCGCGCGCTCGAGATGCTCAGCAGCTTGGCGCGCACTTCGGGTCGCAAACGGCGTTGGGCAATTTTGAGCGCGCGCAGGGCGGTCAGGGTCGTGTCGGCGGGCGGTGCGTAACCGGCTGCGCATCCAAGAGAGAGAAGCGAACAATACAGCGTACTCATAAATTATCCTTTTGTTAGAGGCGAAAACCGACTGATGCGCGGCGGCTTTTCATAAGGGCCCGACCATCCTTCAAGTTGGTTCGCCATGAGATGATCTTAAATCAACCGGCGAAAAGCGCATGTGGGGTAAACACCGTATAGCGGGCGCACCGCCTTCCGACTTAATCTACCCGCATGAAAACCATCCAAAAAAATCTCCTACGATCAAGCCTGGTCCTTTTGTTCATCGCCGTCGGCGCAAGCCGCACCCTGGCGTATGACCATGACGACAAGGGTTGGTTCGACAACCAGCATCACCATCACCCGTTTGTTCAACATAGCGGCCATCGCGGCTATTGGGACCACGATAAAAGCGGCGCCACCATTTTTATCAACATCTGAGAAAGCATTTCCAGCCGGAAAATACCGGGTGGTAAGGTTATGCCTTGCTCCCTTGGTCGGGCGGCGACTTGTTTCGGGTTGCCGCCCGGTCTTTTTATTCGTGCAGGGAAAAAGCGGGTGACGTGCGGCGTCAATCCAGTTCCATCTCGGCCTTGACCTGTTCCCAAGGGGTGCCAGGTTTTCCGGCGTTGCGCTCGACGGCGGCTCTCAATTCCATGAGGTCTTCCATGTCCTCCAGCCGTTCCCGCAAACGGCGCACCTCGACGGCGAGGGATTCCAGTGTCGGCTTTTCGAGGGTGGCGTTACTCATAGGCGTCCTTTCGGTCTTTGACAGCATACACGCTGATCAGGTCGTTATCCAGCAGGAAGAGCACCCGGAAGCTACCCACCCGCAACCGGTATTCCTGGGTTCTGCCGGTGAGTTTTTTCACATCCCCAGCCAAGTCGGTTTGCAGCGCGTCGAGCCGCCAGCCGATGTTGCGCCGGTGTTCCTTGGGCAACGCCCGCAATTGCTGGCGGGCCTCGTCCTTGATCTCAAGCCGGTAACGCATGGGTTGAGTCTTCCGGTTCATCCTGTTTCTGGCAAGCGCGCTAACCGCCGTGACTCTGCGTCCCGCGCGTTAGCGGGCATTTAAAAGCAGAGCCTTGAAAAGATGCCTGCTCCGAGTGAGCCGGGGTGCCTGGCCTCTTTTTCGCCCTAACTTTGTGTCAATAGTAAGGTCTGACCCCTTTACGAAGGAGGCGATCGCCGAGGCCAAACGGCTTTGGCGGGAGCATGTCAAACCCGCGGCGGCGAAAGTGAAGCGCGCAGCGGCGAAAGTGAAGCGGGCGGCGATCCGTGCGACCAAGCCGGTCAAGCGCAAGCCGGTGAAAAGGGCCGCGACCAAGAAGGCCACGCCGAAGCGGACGACCACGAAAAAAGTGGCGAAACATGCTGTTGCCCGCGCGAAATCCAAGGTGTCCCGGAAGACATCCAAGAAGCGGGCGTCCTGAGTCGGGGTGCCTGTCGCCTTTCCCCTTTTTCACCCCGCCAACGTCAACGATTCGCTGGTGGGGCAATACGGAACAGAGGCTTGGCTGTTTTGGACTTTCCGGCGTCTTGTAGCCCTAATGTGGTGCTTTCTGTCGATTTAGAACCCGGCTTTCCAGATAAGCTTACTCTCGACAGACCCATCTGGTTAAAACAGAGCGAAATCGCGACTAGCTCGGTCGTAGCAGACTCGATCGCTGTTACCGCTTTGTGTATAGACTCCATGGTCCCACTTCTGAGTCTTGGGTCATTTCCCGTGCTTCTCTTTGCTGACCATTTCATTCCGAACACATCATCACCTGATTTCATCCAAACCGTGTGAGCTATCTGATTACGGCAGTCCTCTGCTTTCTGGAGCAGTCTGACTAATGCACTGATTCTAAGTTTCAGCGCTTTATCTAAAACTTTTTCCTCACATACACACGTGAGCGCATCAATCTTTTTCTTGAAAGCTGCTTCAACCATTAGGGCCATCACGGCACCAAATTCGCTGGAGCACAGCCCGCTGGTCACGATTGAGAGAATCAGTTCAAGATGATTAAAAAGCACGACGACTTTGCCCACGGGCTCAAAGAAGGCCTGCGCTGGATGAGATGTTGCCGACTGGCTCTTGGGAACTTCTGGCGGCTTATTCATGAGAGTTTCTCCGGCTTTTTTTGTGGAGGCTTATTGTTAAAAAGGCTTCTCCCTATATCACTGACCCGGATTTCGAGCTGGTCAGTTGCGAATTCCGGGTACCTGTCCCCTTTTTCTTGAATATACCATCGAACCCACCGACTATTTCAAGTCGTCATACCCTATCAATACATATCCAATAGGTTTGTCATCCGCATTATAGAGATCGTACTCAAACTTGACACCGCAGTATTCAAATAGATACCCTGCAGAGGACGGATCTGCCCTCATATTTTCGATCACGGTTGCTCTTTGACTGGCTAATTGTTCGCTTGAGAGTGCATCGTCATCGTAATCGGTGAGGACGCAATGGTAATGTAGCGTGTTGTCTAGCGATACACTGCAGGAATCTATGCGTACTCCATTCGCGTTAGTTGTCGGTAACTTCTTATTCTGATCAGGAAGGGAAGCAACAAGAATTGCGTGAATGATGAATGGTAATGCCACCCTAACACATGTAAGTAGGATTATTGCGGAAACAACAGCAATAGCCACAGCTTTAATTAAACATCCCTTAGTGCTTTTTTGCTTTTGTGCTGGTGAGGGTGACGGTACGGGTAGAGGGGTAGGAACTACTTCCGTTTGCGGTTGATGTGGATGAGGTGGTGGAGGTTTAAGAAACGTTCCAAGTTCCTTCCATTCAGCCATCCCCTCTTTCCAGTAAAAATCAGTTGGTAAGAGGTCTCCCTGTGCGTAAAGGGTACGAACATCCTCTTCTGTCCATTCTCCTATTTCTGATCCATCACGACTAATGCTTAGGTTCATAATATACTCGCTAATGCGGTGCATCCGAACTGTGGCTAATTCAGCTTAAGAAAGCGGGACTGTAGGTCAAGCAATCCGCGCCGTCCATCGTGCGCCGCCGCCGCTAAGTCCAACCCTAATGCAATTTTCCACGGTCTGACATCGATGAGGTCCTGCCTCATCAACTCAGGATCAATTTGCGGCCAGACTGAGTTTGATGGTAAGCAATTCGAAGGGGCGGAACGCGAGTCTTACTTTGTTTTTTGCGGCGGGCAGCGGCTTTCCTTCGGTTTCCAGGAGATCGGCCCGGACGGCTTTCTTGAGCCGGCCCGGGACGGTGAGCGTGGCCGTCTGGTGCGCGCCCTGCGATTCATAGAGCCGCACGATGAGATCGCCCGAGTCCTCGGCTTTCTTGACCGTGTCGAGGACGACGGCGGGATTGTCGAGGCTGAAGTAGCCCTGGCTTTGCGGCGCCGCCGAAGTTGAATAAACGCGCAAGGGCTGGTTGAAGGCCGCCGCTTCGGCAACGACCCCGCCGAGTTGCGGGCCGCCGGCGTGCGGGTAGAGCGCGTAGCGGAAATGGTGGTTCCCCATGTCGGCCTGGGCGTCGGGCGATTTGGGCGAGCGCAGCAGCGAGAGGCCCAGGACGTTGCCGTGGCAGGCGTAGCCGTATTTGGAATCGTTGAGCAGGGCGACGCCGAAATTCGGCTCCGAGAGATCGGCCCAACGGTGGGCGCTGACCTCGAAGCGGGCCAGGTCCCAGGTGGTGTTGTAATGGGTCGGGCGGCGGAGGTGACCGAACTGAATTTCGTAGGTCGCATGGTCGCAGCGCAGGGCGAGCGGAAATTCGACCTTGAGAAACTGTTCGTTCTCCCGCCAGGAAACCCGGGTATCGAAATCGAGACGCGGGGATTCGGCGCAAAGGGAGATGCGCTGCGTGAGCGAGCACGCGGGGCTGATCTCGAGTTCGATCTCGACCGTGGCGCGGAGCGGGCCGGACTCGACGACGCGAACTTTCTTCACGGCGCCGACGTTGCGGCGTTTTTCGAGGTGATAAATGTCGACATCCCAGGCGTCGTACCAGTGGGGCTTGTCTTCAAAGAGGACGAATTGGTTGCCCCGGGCCCCGGGTTCAATGCATTCGCGGTGGTGGCGCTTGTCGAGGTAGCCGGTCAACCGGCCCTGCGCGTCGAATTTTCCCCGGACGAGCGAATTTTCGAGCGTAAAGCCCGAGGCCGATTTGCGCAGGGAGACGGGATGCTGGGTCGCGGTCTGCGGCCTGGCCACCGCGTAGCCATAGGCGGGCGCGTTGACGAGGGTAAGCCCAACGCCCGGCACTTTGGCCACTTCGCGGCGGGGCCAGCTCAGCGTGTTCAGGGCAAGAACATGGGCGCCGTTTTTCGTTTCGTTCGGCAGCAATCGAGCCGCAGCAGCAGCGCGCAGCTTGGCGGTGGAACCGAGGACTTCGGCGTAGTCTTTCGCCGAATCCTTGTAGACTTCATTGATCGAGGAGCCGGGAATGATGTCGTGGAACTGGTTGAGCAGGACAAGTTCCCATAGTTTGTTGATCTCGGCCTGCGGATAGCGGGCGCCCTTGAAGAGGAAGGCCAGCGCGGCGAGAAACTCAACGTCGTGGAGGGCTTCCTCGCTGCGGCGGTTGTCACGCTTGTTGGCGGCCTGGGTGGTGTAGGTGCCGCGGTGCCCCTCCATGTAGAGTTCACCCTTCCAGACGAGCGGGTCGGCGAGGTCCTTCTCGCAACGCGCGAAGAAATCCTGCGAGTTGCGGATGGTCACGTCGGGCAGGCCGGGGACGTCTTTCATCCGGCGCAACCGCTCGAGCATTTCCTCGGTCGGGCCGCCACCGCCATCGCCGAAGCCAAAGAGCATCATGCTCTCATTGGCGCGATCTTTATCCTTAAAGTTCGTGTAATGCATCAGTATTTCCTGGATATTGGCCAAGGAATTGTAGGTGTCGGAAGGCGGGAAATGGGTGAGAACGGAGGTGCCGTCGATGCCCTCCCAGAGGAAGGTGCTGCTGGTCGGCTTGTTGAACTGATTCCAGCAGAGTTTCTGGGTGAGAAAAAAACGGATACCCGCTCCGCGGATGACCTGGGGCAACGCGCCGGAGTAACCGAAAACGTCGGGGTTCCAGAATTCGCGGCATATGGAGCCGAATTCCTTTTTGAAGAAACGCTGGCCGAGGAGGAACTGGCGCGCGAGGGATTCGCCGCCGGGGATGTTGCAATCGGGTTCGATCCAGGTCCCGCCGACGGGCACAAACTGCCCGGTCTTCACCTTGGCCTTGATCTTGGCAAAGAGCGCGGGGTGCTGAGCCTTGATCCAGGCCATCTGCTGGGCCTGGGAGCAGGAGAATTTGTACTCGGGATAGTCGTCCATCATGCGCACGGCGGTGGAGAAGGTGCGGTAACATTTGCGCCGGGTTTCGGCCAGGGGCCAAAGCCAGGCGGTGTCGATATGGGCGTGGCCGATGGCGGAGACGTGGTGGTTGCGGTCGCCGTTGTGCGCGGCAAAGAATTTCTTGGCGAGGGCGCGCCCGGCCGGGTAGGTCTTCGGGTCGCCCAGCGTGACGGCGTTGGTGATTTCATTGGCGACGGCCAGGGCGTGGCCCTGGTGGGGGCCGTCGGCGGGCAAATGCTCCGCAAGTTCCTTGATGACGGTGAAGTCCCAAAGGAGGTCCCACACGGCATGATCGCGGGTGACAAGTCGGGCGTGGCGCAGATGGCCGAGGCTGTCCTTCTGCGTCTTGCCGCCGCCGTCGCTCAGGCCGAACAGGCCGTTGATCGCAACTTCAACGTAGATCGTGCCACGCTCCCCGCCCTTGGCGCCGCGGGTCAGCGTGAAATAGGAACGGACGTCCTGCGGGCCCCAGTTGTAGCTGGTCAGGCCCTGAAGCGGGACGCCGTTCTGCCAGACGCAGCCTTCGGAGGAGGAATCGAAATGAAGCAGGACTTCGCGCCCCTTCCAGGCGCTGGGAATGGCATAATCGACGCGAAACCAGTGGGTCGACCAACCGGGCCCGAACGTTTCGCCCACCTTGGCGGGGCGATACCTGCCCTTGAGGGCTTCGGCATACGAGATGCGGTCAGGGGCGGCAAAGACGGTGAGCTTGGTCAGCGGGTTGACGTCCGGATAGAGGAGGGCTTGGAGTTCGCGGGCAAAACGGACGCAACGGGCTTTGGTGAGGTCGGGATGTTTGAGCATAAAGAGGAATTCGCGCGAGGTTAAGATGACGGTCTAACCAGAAAGAACGGAGCGTAGCGTGGATTGCTCCGCTTTGCACTGCCGGAATGGAGACGCCGGTGTCGCGCCGGGGGCCTGGGGACGGCAGTATTTTTTGCCTCGCGGCACGGAGCCGCGCGACGGGGTGCTGCAAATCTCCTGTCATTTGGCCGGCTAGTTCTTAAACGAAACGGAAAGAGGAGACCCGTCAACCTGGGCGCTCGCGGTCACCCCGTTTGCGTCGGCGTTGAGCGCAAGCCCCGAAACCGACGGCGGAGGCTGACCGGTGGGCCGGAAGACGATGAGGTAAGACATGACGTGCAGGTCACCGACCACGTCGGACGAGTTCCAGGACCGCGTCACCCGGGTGACGTGGTGAGCGGCGTCGGGCAGGTTCACAAAGCTGGGAGTTCCGGTCGAGACGGGATAGAGATAGGCGGTCATGGAGCCGTCCGTGATGACGAGCGGCGCGGCGCCCGAGGTATCCGGCACCACGGCCCCGTCATCGAAGACAAGGGTTGTGTGCCCCTGCCCCGGAACGTCCGTGGAGGCCACGATCGCCACCAAAGCGGCCCCCTTCATCTGCTGGCTGTAGAAATGAAGCTTCTCGCCGGCAAACCCGGGAAGGGCCTCCCATTCGTTCGACTCGTCGATGCAGAAGCCGACGCTCATCCCCAGCGGCGGCGGCCCGGGATTACGCCAGAAGGCGACAAGGTTGCGCTTCTGTTTCCATTCGTCCTGGTACGCAATGGTGCCGAGGGTGAAGTTACCGTCCTTGTATTGGGAAAGGTGGCGCACGAGGGTGTTGTCCGAGCCGACATCGGACCCCGGCGACCCAACGGCAGTCCACTGCCGCCACGGGACGGGCGGCTGCTTGAATTCGGGCCGGGCCGCAATCGGCAAATCCGCGATGGAAGCAACGCCACCCATGTCCCAGTCATGTTCGAACTGGGCGTCGGGAATCGGATAAGCGCCATCCAAGGCGAGGTAGAGGAAGTATTTGAGAACGGCGCAGTAATCGAGCATGTTGTCGCCATAGGCGCGGCAATAGGGACCGCCCAATTGATAGGTGGGCGCGTGGTAGGAGAGAGCCACCTGCTTCCAGAGATGGTTGATCGCGGCGTCGGCCTTGGCGGCAAAAGCATCGGAGAAGGCGAATTTTTTGGCCATGTAGGCCCCTTGCAGCGCAACACCCGTGTAGGTTGGAGACAGATATTCAGCGAACTCGCCGTCGTCCGCCAGCGTCATCAAGGCGTCAAGCTTGGCCTGAGCCCACGCTCCCGCTCCCGGAATCTTCCACAGCTTCTCCCCCGCCGCCGCGAGGGCAATGGAGAGGAGGGAGATATTCGTGTAGCCCGGATTAACGTTGCGGCGCATGACCGCATCAACCGCGAGACGGCCCGACTTCTCCACCTGGCTCCGCACATCGGGATCGAGGCAGGGCCGCCGCCGGTCCAGGTCGATAATATCGACGAGCGTCAGGCCGATGAAGGCGGCTGAATTGAGGTCTCCCGGCGGGTCCTCCGCGTTCCAGTTGTAGGCGCCGTACGTCGGGCTGCCCGGCTTCGTGTCCTGCAAGGTGACAACGCGCTTGAGAATGGCTTGGGCCCGGGCGCGGTCGGCGGGATCACCCGTGAGCAGGAGCGCGTAAGCGTAGTAGGTCGATTCGCGGGTGGAATGTTGTTTTTTATTCGGAGGTTTTTTGGAGTGCGTTCCCACCAGGTTGGCATCGGGATCGAAATTGAGGTCACCGTAGGCACGGCCGATGTCGTAGAGATGGCGGTGCTGGTCGACGTTTCCCAGGGACGGATCGGGAGTCCATGTCCCGCCGAGGACTGGAAATGAGACCGATGCGAGAAGGCAGCAACCGAGCAAGACGCGAGGGAATAAACCAAGATGAATTGGGATTTGCATGGAAGAATTCAGTAACGGTGTTAAGGGCCGTTTAGGCAGTGGAGTCTGCATTTTGATCATGATCGTCCTGGTTACATTCGGGAAAAATGGATGCAGGCGGTACGCCGGGCGATTCGATTGACGTATCTCATCCGTTAGTTCTTGGACGAAACGGAAAGATTGGTCCCATCAACGTTAGCACCCGCGGACACCCCACTTTCGTCGCCGCTCAGGACAAGATTAGTGACTGTCGGCGCGGGTTGGTCGGAGGGCCGAAAGACGATGAGGTAGGCGAGGGCGTGCAGGGAACCGAGCGAGTCGGCCGAGCTCCAAGGCCGCGTTACCTGGACGACGCCCTGGCCGGTGTCGGCCTGACTATCGGCATGGTGAAGGATGGAGTTGGTACTATTGTATTGGACCGCCACATTCGAGACGGGATAGATATAGGCGGTCATGGTGCCGTCCTTGACGACGAGCGGCGTGGCGCTGGTGTCTCCAACCACAGCCCCGCTATCGAACACGAGGGTGGAACACCCCGGCGCGGGAACATCCGCGGACGTTACCAGCTCCACCAAGGCGGCGTCCTTAACCTGCTGGCTGTAGAAATGGATCTTCTCACCGGGAAACCCGGGAATGGATTCGCACGACTCGTCGATGCAGAGTCCGACACTGAACCCAAGCGGCGGGGGGCCGTCGTTACGCCAGAAGGCGACGAGGTTCCGCTTCTGTTTCCATTCATCCTGCATGGCGACGGTGCCGAGGGTGAAGTTGCCTTGCTGATATTGAGAGAGGTGACGCGTGGGGTGAGTGGTGGTGTCCTCCCCGTTGGCATCCCACTGCCTCCATGGAACGGGCGGCTGTTTGAATTCGGGCCGAACCGTAACCGGAAGATCGGCGATGGTCGTCAGGCCGCCCATGTCCCAGTCATGATCGAACTGGGCGTCGGGAATCGGATAGGCGCCGTCCAGGGCAAAATAGAGGAAGTATTTGAGGGCCGCGCAATAATCAAGCATGTTGTCGCCGTAGGCGCGTAAATAGGGGCCGCCCAGTTGATAAGTGGGCGCGTGATAAGCCAGGGCCACCTGCTTCCACATATGACCGATCAGAGCGTCGACCTTCGCGCCGAACGCGTCGGAGATGGAGTATTTCCGGGCGAGATAAGCCCCCTGAAAAGCAACACCATTATAGGTCGGCGACAGGTATTCGCTCAATTCCCCATCCCCGGTCAATGCCACCACCGCGTCGAGCTTGGCCTGGGCCCAATCGCCCGCCCCGGGAATCTGCCAAAGTTTCTGGGCCGCCGCGACGAAGGCGGTGGAAAGAAGGGCGATATTCGTGTAGCCCGGTTCGACGTTGCGGGTCATTACTTCCGCGACCGCGAGGCGGGCCGAATTCTCCACCGCGCTTCGCACGTCGGAATCAAGGCAGGGACGCTTCCGGTCCAGGTCGATAATATTGGCGAGCGTCAGGCCGACAAAGACAGCGGAATTGAGATCCCCCGGCTTGTCCTCCGCGTTCCAATTGTAGGCGCCACACGTCGGGCTGCCCTGTGTGGTATCCTGCAACGTAACGATGCGCTTGAGAATGGCCTGCGCCCGGGCCTGATCGGCGGGATCACCCGTCATCAGGAGCCCGTAGGCGTAGTAGGCCGATTCCCGGGTGGCATGCTGCTTCTTGTTCGGAGGATTTTTGGTGTGCACTCCCAGCAGGTTGGCGTCGGGATCAAAATTCGCGTCGCCGTAGGCACGACCGATCTCGTAGAGATGGCGGTGCTGGTCAACGTTTCCCAAGGATGGATCGGGAGTCCATGTCCCGCCGAGGGCCGGAAAGGAAACTGATGCGATTAGACAACAACAGAGCAGGATGCGAGGGGATGACATAGAGGGTATGGAGAGGATGTTCTGGGAAAGAGCGCTGACAGCAACCGGAGAGGGTGGAGATCCAACTTTTGAGTTGCCTATACATCTTCAGCAGCAATTGCGGCATGACGAGCCCTTATTGACTTTCCCAGTTAAATGAATTGAGCGTGAATGCATCCCCTTTGAATAGTTCGGCAAATGATTCCGTTCACCTTTTCGGTTTCAACTTATGAGCCATGTCGGGTGCGTACTCCCCATCCGGATGCCTTATTTTTCGAATCGACGCGAAACCAGCGCGTTCCGAGCAGGACATTCCCCGGTTTCGCTGAGGATAACGAGCCGGTTTTCTTCCAACAACCATTCCCGGGGAATCCGATAAAACCGCTGCGGCGGTTCTCCCTTGCCTACCGTGGTAACTGTCGGAGGGTGCCACAAGGCATCGGGACCATGCCCCTTGCCTGGAAGCTGCCAATA
>JAJSLI010000103.1 GCA_021272315.1 Methylacidiphilales bacterium
TGCCAAAACCCTGCACGATCACGCGGCAATCGTTCGGAAGCTTGAGCAGATCGGTGACGCGGTTGACCAGAAACGCGACGCCGCGCCCGGTCGCCTCCTTCCGCCCGAGCGAACCGCCGATGCTGATGGGCTTGCCCGTGACGATGCTCGGCGCAGCGTAGCCGATCTGGTGCGAATAGGTGTCCATGATCCACGCCATCGTCTGCTCGTTTGTGCCCATGTCGGGCGCCATCACATCGATCTGCGGGCCGATAAACGGGATGAGTTCGCTCGTCAGCCGGCGCGTGATCCGCTCCAGCTCGCCGATGGAGCATTTGCGCGGATCAACCGCAACGCCGCCCTTCGCGCCGCCGTAGGGCAGGTCGGCCAGGGCGCACTTCCAACTCATCCACATCGCCAGCGCGGCGACTTCGCCCAGCTCGACCGCGGGATGATACCGCAGCCCGCCCTTGGTCGGCCCGAGCGTAAGGTGATGCTGGACGCGGTGGCCCGTGAAGACTTTCACCTCGCCCGAATCGAGCCGCACCGGCAGCGAAACCGTGACCAGCCGCTTCGGCATCTTCACCCGCTCGCGCAGCGCTTCCGGGATGTTGAGAAAATCAGCGACGCCGTCGAACTGGTCGCTGGCCATCTTGAAGGCGGGGTGGTTCAGGAGGTCTTTCATGGTCTTTCGTGAGGATGCTCAGGCCGCCTTGCTCTTCGCATGGAATTCACCTGTGAGACGCAGGAAATTCTTAAGCAGATCCTTGCCGTGGCGGGTCAAAATCGATTCGGGATGGAACTGGACGCCGTGGACCGGGTAGGCGCGATGATGCACCCCCATGATTTCACCCTCGGCGGTCTGGGCGTTGACGATCAACGCTTCAGGCACGGTCGGCGGGTCGATGATCAGCGAATGGTAGCGGGTCGCCTCGAACGGACTCGGCAGCCCGGCGAAGACGCCGGTGCCGTCGTGGAGAATCGGCGAGGTCTTCCCGTGCATGAGCCGTTTTGCGCGCACCACCGCCCCGCCATAAACGTGCCCGATGCACTGGTGCCCGAGACAGACGCCGAGAATCGGCAGGAAGGGCCCGACGCGGATGATCACCTCGTTGGAAATGCCCGCTTCCTTCGACGTGCACGGCCCGGGTGAAATCACAACGGCCTGGGGGCGCAGCGACTCGATCTCCGCGACACTGGTCTCGTCGTTGCGCTTCACCACCGGTTCCGCGCCCAGCTCGCCAAAATACTGGACGAGATTGTAGGTGAACGAGTCGTAGTTATCGATGATGAGGAGCATGGGAGAAATTGAATTTAGACAGGATTAACAAGATTAACAGGATTGGTTTCTCTGAGGAATTATGCACCTACTCCTGTTTTCTGTAAAAATCATGTTAATCGTATTAATCCTATCCAAAATTTTTCCTCAGAAATTCCGTTACTGCCCTCCGCAGGAGTTCCGTCAAAATTCAAAACTGCTTCGCCATGGCGAGGGCCTTGAGCCCCGCCTTGGCCTTGTTGATCGATTCCTGGTACTCGCCCAACGGTGTCGAATCGGCCACGAGCCCCCCGCCCGCCTGGAGGTAGGCCTTGCCGTCCTTGAGCAGCACCGTGCGGATGGCGATGCACGAATCGAGATTGCCGGAGAAGCCGAAGTAGCCGACCGCGCCCGCGTAGGCCCCGCGGCAGGTCGGTTCAAGATCGGCAATGATCTGCATGGCGCGAATCTTCGGCGAACCGCTGACCGTCCCGGCCGGGAAGGTCGCGCGCATCACGTCGTAGGCCGAGTGGCCCGGATTGAGGTCGCCCGCGACGTTGGAAACGATGTGCATCACGTGCGAGTACCGCTCCGTGATCATGAAATCGGTCAGCCGCACCGAGTTGAACTTGCAGACGCGCCCCACGTCGTTGCGGGCGAGATCGACCAGCATCACGTGCTCGGCCCGCTCCTTCGGATCGGCCAGCAGTTCCTGCGTCAGCCGGTCGTCCTCCTCGGGCGTCTGGCCGCGCGGACGCGTCCCCGCGATGGGCCGGATCTGCACCTTGCCCTCCTCGCAACGCACGTGCAATTCCGGCGACGAGCCGACCAGCGCCATGCCGCCGAGCTTGAGGCAAAACATATAGGGTGACGGATTGACCAGCCGCAGCGCCCGGTAAAGATCGATCGGCGGGTGGTCGAACGGCACCTCGAACCGCTGGGACGGCACGACCTGGAAGATGTCCCCGGCGCGGATATATTCCTGCATCGCCTCGGTCATTTTCACGTACTCGTCGCGGGTCATGTTGATCGACGGCTCGAGCGGGCTGACGTCGCCCGTGGCCGGGAGAAGCCGCGTACGCACCGGACGCTCCAGCCGCGCCTCCAGTTCCTCGATCTTGGCCACCGCCTCGTCGTAGATGCGGTCAGCGTGGGTCGGATCGGTCACATGCGCGTTGGCCACGATTTTGATCTTCCGTTCGAGATGATCGAAGATCAGCAGCGTGTCGGTGATGAAAAAATAGGCGTCGGGCACGCCGAGATCGTCCTTCTTCGCCCGTGGCACCGTCGGCTCGAACTGCGTCACCACCTCGAACCCCAGGTAACCGACCGCGCCGCCGTAAAAGAGAGGCAGCCCCTCGATCGCCACCGGACGGAATCCGGCCATCAGCCGTTCGAGTTCGCGCAGCGGATCGTCCGCGATGGTGTAGCCGCGCTGCTGGGTTCCCTCGCGCAGGACCACCTCCTTGCCCCGGGCCTGAAAAATCACCTGCGGGCTCGCGCCCAGAAACGAGTAGCGCGCGAACTTGCCCCCCTTCTCCACCGACTCGAAAAGAAACGAGTGATCGCCCGTGTCAATCTTCTGGAAAGCCGACACCGGCGTCTCCATGTCGGCGATGATTTCGCGGTAAACCGGGATCAGGTTGCCCTGATGCGCCAGCTCCCGGAAACTCTCGCGGGACGGAAAAAGACGGGCGTGCATAAAATGAATCTCGTTCGGGTAAGGGATAAGCCTAGGTCCGCCACCTCTCATGAACAATCAAAATGGAGAGCGTCAGACAGCCCCGCTCTCGATCCATCTCTTGCCTTTTTTGATGGAATTACGGAATTAACAGAATTTTCTGAGGGGAAATTTTCGGACAGGATTAACAAGATTAACAGGATTTGATGAAATAATTTTGGCTTCACTTTATCCACAACCGTTTCACTGGCGACCATCCCCAATCTTATTCATCTTATTAATCCTATCCCAAATTCCGTAAATTCCGTAATTCCGTCATAATCTCCCCCCACTCCGAAGCTACACCTCGTCCCGGTAACCTTCCATCAACTCGAGGATATTGCCCTCGGGATCGCGGAAAAAGACGATGCGGAAACCGGCTAAAAGTTGCGGCAGTTCGATGATCGGGTCGGGCACGATCCCGTCCGCTTTCAGCCCCTCGATCACCGGCTCGAGCTTCGGCACGTCGAAGGCCAGGTGCTTGAACCCGACCGTTTGCTCCCCGCCCTTCGCATCGCCCGCCTTGGCCCGATCGGCTTGAAACATCTCCAGCCGGATCGACCCAAGCTTGAGCATGAAAAATTCATCCGCCTTGCCGGCGTTGAACGTACGCGAGCGCTTGAATCCGAAATGCCTGGCGTAAAACGCCTCTTGCGCGGCAAGGTTGCGGCAGTTCAGCGCGAGATGATTGATGGTGTTGGTGGTGGGCATAAAGAGAACGACCTTCAGGTTAGACAGCTTACTTTCTTGTCATCAACTACTTATAGAAGATAGTGAGACCGGTTGAGCCTACTCAATTAGTCCATAATTAGTCAAGTTATTGGTCAGATAAGAGCAATGAGACCTTTTCCACAAAAGAAGAAAAAGGGAATGATACTTGGCCGCGTGCCAGTCCCCTTTTTCCTCTTCAAGCCAAAAGACCCCTTTACGACCCAAAGCCTTCCTCGTCGATAAAATAGGGAATTCGATCAGGAAACAAAAACGCGCTTAGGAGACATAGGAACTTCGTTGTTGGTGCGAGTTGGAACGGACCTTCGCTCTTCGTCGCTGACAGAATCTGGTCATATTCCTTTAGAAAGGCTGCGATCTTCCAAATGCCAAATCCAATCTGACGCGTATGGTTCATTCCGTGCTCGATCACCTGCATCGAAAAGTCACGGGGATTTTTGGGAATGAAGAAATTCATCGAAATACGATCCAACGCACGCAAATCCCAACTCGGTGTAAGTCCGTAGCGGCTTCCCCAAACAAGCAGGACCGGCAACAAGTGAGACGGATTTGCGGGCCTCCAATCCATGTCCACTTTTTTCGGAAGCGTCTTGATCGACGCAACAGGCGCCAAGAAACGCGATACTCGACGACGTGGCAGCACCGGTAAACTCAGATTTAATCAACGTTCGGAGATCGAAAGTAGAACCCCCAGCACCACACGCATCGATGACAAGATTCACCTGTGTCGGCTTGAAATCATTTATAATCGTAAAAAGCGAACTAACCGAAAGACCAGTCGTCGAAAGTTTATCAGCCTTGCAGTCGCTCAGGCACAAGAAGAAGCTGTCACCTGCCATGCCCCCATGGCCCGCAAAAAAGAATGTGACGCTGTCACAGCCTGCTTTTAGAGGGAATGCCTCCTCTAAGACGCGCCTAACCCGCTCGGTCGTGGGAGACAGCAATAGAATCACGTGGTCAATGCTGTACGGATCGCCAGCCGTCGTCAAAATATCGCACAACGCTTTCGCGTCCGCCTCGGCGCAGGTAAGCGTGCTTAAGGAGTCGTATTTATCGCAGCCGATGGAAATCAACAGGTTCATTCGTCGGCATCGTACTTTCGGAGCCGTTCTTCTTCAGCCTGGCGAGCTAACGGCTCCTTTCTCGCTCGGATCTCCTCGAGCCGTCGGTCAAATTCTTCGCGCCTTGTCGCCAACTCGGTATGAAACCTCCGTTGGCTTTTTTCATCTAACATGATGCGAGGAGCGTAGAGCCGTCCCTTCGAGTCCATCGACCAATATGCCTTGTCGATTGCCTCCAGAAAGGCATCGACCATCGATCTGTCTTGAGGGACAGCGGTGGAATTACCAACCTCTTCAGCAACCTTCGTCAGCTCACTTTCTACCTTTTTTGTCATGCTGGTGGCTGTCTGTTCGCCAAATCCTAAGATAAGCTCTGGCAGTACCCACATATCGTTGGCCAAAATTCGATCAACGCTTATCGTGATCTGTTGCCGATGGAGCTGCAAGTGCCCGGTTTGTGTTGTGAATCCTTCACGGCCTTCTCGCTGATAAGTCCAGTCTCGCCCGTGGTAAAATGTTTGATGGTTACTTTCCGAAATGAACTCGCCGCTACGACTCACAATTTCTCGCACAAGCAACCGTTGAGCTTCGGCCATGAATGCAGAGGAAGCTTTCACCTCGGCGAAAGGAAGCTTATCCTTCCGTGGCGTCGCTAAGCTCATGCCCAATCTTTAAACCGGGCGAGGAACAGCACAATAACGAATATTTCGCCCAATAAACCCCACGAAAGTAGATAGCCCGAAAGAAAAAAGGGAGAAAAAGAGGAAAAAGGGGACTGGCACGCGGGCGGCAGAGGTCTTGCCTTGAAGGGCGGGGCGAGGGTCGGAATCAACCTTTGTCCAAAGTAGCCAGAAAAGACGCATCGTCTACAACACCACCCCCTCGGTATTCCCAAACAGGAGCCGCAAACCCGACACCAGCGAGACCGAACGGCCCGACGGTACCTCCGCCGGTTGACCCACCGGCGGATGGCTCACCCACGTCTGCGCGGAGACGTTCTTCAGGCCCCAGACATCGGACCGCTTGGGATGGGGCACCATCTCGGCCATGATCTGCGAGTAATCGTTGCGCCGGTTCGCGTCCACGTGATGCGCGTAAAGGATCGTGTCCTGATTCAGGACGACCACGTGGTGCCCAAGCCGCAGCCGCAGCGGCGGCGACATCATCGTGTGGCAGGCCCAGCATTCCTGGTCCGGCACCGGGCCGGGCAAATCGCCCTCGTCGGAGAGAAAATTCTCCGCGCCACAGTGGTTGCAGTAAAAAATCTGGTCGCGCATCCGGGTCAGGACGGTGCGCCATTCGCTTTCGCGCACCCGCGCGCCCGGATCGCTCAGCCCGTCCGTGAAGGCGCGGGTGAAAATGTCGCAGAGGTAGTCCGGGTAGAAAGTCCAGAAGGTTAGCGCATTGTCGTGTAACCCCGGCACAGGCCGGTTGGCGCGGTTTTTCGGGTCAAAAATGAAAAGGGCGTCGGTACCGTAAAGCCGCTTCAACGCCTCGAGGTCGAGACACTTGAACTCGGTTTCGTGGCGCCCCTCCAGCGGATGATGCACCATCAGCATGTAGAAAAGGATGACCGAGAGCGAATAAAGATCGGTGCTGATGTTCGGCGTCGCCTCCTCGCGCACCACCTCCGGCGCCATGAAACGCGGCGTGCCGAGAACGCCGCTCACGCTCTCCCCATCCACCGCCACATTGTCGTTGTCGCAGATCGAAATCTCCCCCGTGTCGGGATCAAGAAAGATGTTGCCGAAGGAAATGTCGCTGTAGCAAAAGCCCCGCGAATGAAGCTGGAGAAAACTGTCCGCCAGTTCGAGCGCGGCGATGGTCAGGGCGCGGAAAGTCGGATCGACCACGCGGTTCATCAGGTCGGCCATGCCCCGAAAGCGGGGATCGCGCAACGGCATCAGGTAGCCGAAACTCGGCACGCCCTG
>JAJSLI010000105.1 GCA_021272315.1 Methylacidiphilales bacterium
CCCCCGCGGCCCGCCGAAGGCGGGCCTTATTTATCAATCAGTGAACATCTCCATCATGAAGATGAGGAGTATAAAGAAAATCGTAGTGATGGGGGTGGTCAATGACCCCTTCGCAAATTTCCAAACGGCAGGAGAGGCTGACCGTCAACATCCAACGGGTTATCGACGTGCGCGGTGTCGGTCATGCTTTCCTTGCCACGTTCACAACTCAGGCAAATCTGTCGATGGATCAGTTTCAGTCGACCTGGAACAGTTTTGTCACGGATGTTCTGGTGCGTAGGCTCGGGACGGTTGGGGATGATTGGAAGCTGCATTTTCACGGCGTGGGGGTTATCGAACCTCAAGAACGTGGTGCGCCGCACATGCATCTTGCTGGAACCGTCGAGGATGACATCGGGACGGGCGTTAGATGGGTTGAGCGGTGCTGGAAGGGTAAGAGGGGTTGGTTGATCGCCCGGCAGTCGAAACCTGCTTCCTTGGTGCGTCTGCAAGAGTTTTTGATGCGTTCGTGGGACGCTCATGTTCGCTCCAAGACAGGCCAAACAGAAAAGAAAATTTGCAATGCTCACTGTATGCCGGTGCGCACATCGGCTCTTGCTGCGGCGAGGTACCTTGCTGGGTACTTGGAGAAAGGTGAGTCGCGCCCTGGCGAGTGGAAGGGGCGGAAGCTCTACCGAGAGTATGGTGCTTCTCGTAGCAAGACTGCCTCCGGGGAGGTTGTCGTTAACTCGCCCCATCCTTGCCGTGGAAGCTTCACCCGATACGCTGTGGAGACGAAAGCGGGGTATAGAGTTCGGGTTCATGGGTTGCTGTGGCGGGCGCGTGTTGCGGCCTTTGCTGCGGAGTTCGGGTGTTCCTCTCTGCCTGAGTTGGTTTCTCATCTGGGGAAGACCGTGCTTTTCGACCAACGTGAGTTAATCCGTGGGATGGTTCTGCCTGAGAGTTTTCCTTATCCCTCCGACAAGTCGCGGCTTTATGAGTCGAATCTTCGCAAGTCGCGTGAGTTGTCGAACCGCAAGGTTATCGAGGCAGGTGGGCTTCGTGTTGTTGCCTATCGCCCTGTGTTGCTGGTCCACGCTTTCTCGACGACGCTTGACGAGAGGTTTTGGTCGGGGGTGCCTGGCTCGTCGTGTGGTGGCGAGTCGGGTCGTTCTCGTTCTGGTGAATTATTCCCCGAGCGGGTTGTCGTCATCTCCCCAGTTGAGGCGTCGATTCGTGCTGCGGCTCTATCCCGCAGGGGACGGTTCAGAGGTGGTTAATATTTGGAGAGACATGCGTACATCCTTGGGTGTTAGATATGGCGGTGAAAAAATTCACGACAGTCTCCCTTTTTTCAGGAGGAATGGGTTTGGATGCTGGATTGGCGACGGTGGGGCGGTTCCAGCTTTTGGCTTGCGTCGAAAAAGAGAATTCGTTTTGTGAAACCATCCGTAAAAATCGTGACTCCGGTAGACTTCCCTCGAATCTGCGGGTTGTTGAGGTTGACATCAAAAAGCTGGACCCGGTTAAGTTCCGAAACTCGCTCGGATTGGCTCCGGGTCAACTCGATGTTCTTGTGGGTGGTCCGCCTTGCCAATCCTTTAGCACGGCAGGAAAAAGGGAAAGTGTTCAAGACCCTAGAGGCACACTTCTTTGGGATTACCTCCGTTTTGTCGAAGTATTCCAGCCTAAGTTTTTTTTGATGGAGAACGTTCGAGGATTGCTCTCTGCAGCTCTTAAGCATCGCCCTATCAGCCTCCGGCCAGAAAAAGGAGGCGGGCCACTCTCGGAAAGCGAGCAGCCTGGTTCCGTAATTCGTTTATTTTGCGAAGACCTTCAAAAAATCTCCGGTGGTCCCTACCACATGGATTGTTTCGAGGTGAACTCTGCAAATTACGGTTCCCCGCAAATTCGAGAAAGGGCGATCTTTATCGGAAATCGTTTCAATGCGCAGGTGGAGTTCCCCAATCCAACGCACGGATTCAATGACTCCGATAGTGAGAATCTTCTGTTCCAGATCGAAGGAACCAAACTGAAACCCTGGGCTACGCTCCGTGATGCTATTGGTGACCTTAAAGAAATCGATCCCGAAATTTTGGATTTTAGCCCAAGGAAGAAGGATTTCCTTAAAATGATTCCTGAGGGTGCAAATTGGAGAAGCTTGCCCGTGGAAATACAAAAAAAGTCTATGGGGGGTGCGTGGGTCGCCAAGGGTGGGCGTTCTGGATGGTGGAGGAGGCTTACCTTCGATTTGCCGTGCCCAACGTTGGTTACGATGCCGAACCATGCTAGCACGTCGCTTTGTCATCCAACTGAAACGAGAGCATTATCTTTGAAGGAATATGCCAGAGTTCAGGAGTTCCCGGATGAGTGGGAGTTCTGCGGGACAACTGCCGAAAAATACGCGCAAGTTGGGAACGCTGTTCCAGTGAGGCTCGCGCGGATTGCAGGTGAAGTTTTGGCCTCAGAAATGGACAAACTTGGAAAAAGAGAGTGGAAGGTGACAGGTTCAGCTACATCGGTCTTTCGCCTTATTTACATCCAGTCTCATGTTCGCACTCGATCCTGGTATAAAAACGGAGAAACCGTCATATGGGATGAGAACGAGAAGCTGTCCAGGTATGGATCGCCAAAGACTTTCAGAAAAACACGGGTACTGAGTCACTGATATGGGGAGGACACATTTGGGCATGCCGAAAGCGCTGAAAATTACTTTCTATAAGGAAGTTTTGCTTGATGAATTGGTGAAGGTTGATGCCGATGCCCGATGCCGTTCTCGCGTCCTTGAGCTGGAGGTAGCTTTTCGGAAAAAGATTCAAGCTCACGCTTCGTCCCTTTTAAAAGTAGACGCTGAGCTTCGAGAATTTAATACAAGCCCCTTTGTGCTCTTGATTCATGCGTTTGCAAGGCGGTACTCGCTTGTCGAGGAGCTTGAGAATGACATTTTGCCTGCAAAACAGTTTTCTTCCATGGAGACATCAGCGGGAAGAATGGTGGAGGAGGTCGTTCTGCCTGTTTACGGGTGGCAGTGTGTGGCAAGCGAAATGCACACGACTAATTCTGCCTTGGATGGCAGACAGATCGGAAGTAGTCCTTTTAGACTTGCCACTTTGAAAAGTGGTCCGCGCTGTCTGAATGATGAAATGAGTGAAAACTTCGCAGATGCGGTAATCGCAAATGCGGCTACGTGGGCGGAAGAGGGTGGAGCAACTGAGTTGGATTTTACATATGGAGTTCTTTACGGAACACCCAAACAGTCGAACAAAAAAGACTGGCACATCTTGCGGAATCTCAGAGACAAGTTGAGGCAAAATCAGATGCGTGTTTCTCCAAATGGTAGGTGGGATTGCGAATGTGATATCGGCGAGATTCCCGTTCATGCAACAATACGAATTGGAGAAGCTTGGTGGAAATACCTTGGAGGGGAGACCTGTTTGACTGAGGTTATCTCAGCGCTGATTCGTGCCTGCATTGTTCCTGGTCGGCTTCCTGAAAAGCCCTCTAAATTCACCATTTCGGATTTTGGAGCAGTGGTTGGGATGGAGGAAGTTCCTATAAGTTTTAACGTGGGACTGCTTCAACGAGCACAAATCCCGTGGCTGTTCTTGATAGCCAACCATTTTTGCGACGAACTCGTTTAGCTCGCTCGTTCAGAGTTCGGAAGTGGCTGTCGGGCTCGTAAACCTTTCCACCACCTCTCCAACCACCATCCTTAATGCGGCGAGTGTATCCCCGCCCTATTCCATCGGGTGTTGGAGCGAGCCGCCTGGAATCTGCCTTCCGATGGCGTTTCCATTTAGCGTGACGGGTTCTAAAGTTCGTAAATCCAGGGTTCCTGCTTGGTCGGCTGCCGGGGACTCAGGTCGAGTCAAGACTGTCGTTGATTCGAGTTGATTTTGCATAATTGGAGAAGTCAACGAATGTCTTGACCGGGTGCCTGGGTCGGCTGCCGGGTGCCAAGCGGGAAGGATCTCGAACTTTAGGTTCTGGCGCGGTAAATGTCGGTAAGCCCGGATCACCAGCCCGTGTGGCAGGCGTAGCCCAAATGCGATAGGGGGCGGGTTGCCATAAGCAAACCCGTACAGGACAAAGAAGTAATTCCAAGCTGTGTACGATAAAGAAAGTTCTGGACGTATCGTACAATGATGTCTATGCTGTCCATATGGCTGAACAGTTTAAGTACGTCGAGGTCCCTCCCGAAATGCGCAAGATTTTGGGCGAGCCGTGGCCGGGGACAAGAATCTATGCCGTCGAGGGTCCGGCAGATTTCGTCGATCGATGGGCGGAGGCTGTTGAGCAGGTCACGGACGGTCATATGGTTTCGCCGGGTGGAGCGCAGTTGGTTATACCGCGGAGCCGTTCGTCCGTTCAGCACCGGATTCAGAGGGGTCAGTTGACAGTTTTCATGTATCGAGTTGTCGAGCGGAAGAGCTTCCTTGGTTTCAAGTACGAGTTACGTGAAGAGCCCTACATTTGGCTGGCTTCGTCGGAATTGAGGGAGTGGCGTGAGGATATCGTGTACGAGGGTGTACGCGACGGGAAGATTAGTCAGGCGGAGTTGGATCGGTGGCGTAGCGCGGATTTAGGAGATTTCATTAAACCCGTAGACCGGGAGAAGTGGGAGGATGATGCGAAAGGGTAGCGTTCCTGCGGACGCATTGGGGGAACTAGCGCAGCAGAACGCCGCTCTCCGTGCTGCCTATTGCGAGGACGTCGAAAGGTACAACCGACATCGTGAGGAGGAAGCTTCCGGTGCTTTGCAGTTGGCAACGCGTGAGCGGCCGCCGAGGGTGCAGGCGGAGCTTGTGCTGGAAAGGGGGCAGTCATGATGCCTTCTTGCGAACCCGGTCATGAGTGCGACGATGTGCCTGTCGTATTCTCGCGTCATGACTACATGGATGCTGGTAAAGGGATCAGACAGGTGCGGGACGAGGCTCTGTCGATGTATCGGGCGGGGGATCGTAGCGAGTTGGTATGCGCTATCGTAGTCGAGGGTAAGCTTCAGGTCATAGCCTGGTACCTGGGGGTCGCATGAGGAAGGCTTCTTCGGTCTTGAAAACGAAGTCAGAGCTGGCTGCGATTCTAGGGCTGTCGCGCAACACTATTCACGACATGGAGTTGGCGGGATGTCCGTTTCCGGCTGGGAAAAGTACCGTCGAGTGGCTGCTCCAGTGGCTTAAGGAGCACCCTTTATTTCGGGCTTCGCCCCGGTTAGTGAAGCGGAAAGAGAAACCAAGTCCCGGGGTTTCAGCCTGCGGTAAACATCATTCACTGTTGTCGAAGCATGCCCCACGTAATCTTTAACCATAGGTTGTTGCCAGTTGTCTGCCGAAAGGCGGGTGACGACTGTCCTGCGTGTACAGTGGAAGCTGTACTGAGTAAGTTTGAGCTTACGCCAGAGCCAGTTTTGCCAGACGCGACCGGGGCATTTCGGGAGAGTACAGGTAACGGCGCGTTTTTCCTTTTTGAATCGCCGCATCATAGGGAGGAGCTCGGGATGGAGCGGAGCGGTGTTGAATTTCCCCTTGCTGAAGAATGTGATTACCGGTGGCTTGCTCTTCAAATCGATTCTCTCCATGGGGACGGAGGTTGCACCGATTCGACACCCTTGGCGGATGGCGATTGCCCAGCTGACATGCATCCACTCGGGAGCGTTCAGTTCTTTCAGCTTGCGCTCGATCAGTGCTTGATGCTCCACGGTAATGGCGTGCGTTTCCTTGGTCGCCTCTCGTTTGAAACCGAGCTTAAAGCATGGATTACCGGTGATCTGGTTTCGCTCCAAGGCTTCTTGCATAACAAGACCCAGCAGCTTGATTTCGAAAAGGGCGGTGTTCCACTTCACCTTTTTGAGCCCTTGGTGTTTCTCAACTCGCCAGTAGGGGTATTGCTTTGCCAAGTGCCTCGTCACCTGGCTGGCCGTGGCAATGCGCTTTTCATCAAGGAAAATTGCCAAGGCTGCCCAAGCGTCCGTGTAACGCTGATAGGCCTTGGGCTGCCTTGCTTCGTAGCGGTTCTTGAGAAACTGAGGCACCCATGCCGACAGGGCTTGTCCGGTCCTGCCGGCGCGGAGATCGGGTTCAGCTGCACTTTCAGTATGAGCTTTTGCAAGTGCACGGCGTCTGCCTCCTGGCTCGTCTATTCGTATGCCCGTGCTGCTGTTCCTCCAGTTTCCAAGGACATCGCGGGTTTTAATCCAGTAGTAGGGGCTGCGCTTGCGAGTGAAGATCGAGGCCATGTGTACCACAGTGTACCAAAAATGGGATCAAACAAGAACTTTTCGGGAGCAAATGGGAGCAGAGCGGTTCAGGAGACACCTCAGACGCCGACTCGCCGGTTCGATCCCGGCTCCAGCCACACCTCTGAAAACAGGGGTGTGTCTGATTTTACTTGGGACGGTAAACCTGATAATCGTCGTCATTTCTCCTGGTGAGGCAGGCATTCGTGCCAAAGCTCGTTTCCATGTCCATGTCCGTTAGATCGCATACTTTAGTGTGTGGCAAGGCCGGGCGATGCTTCGGACAGCACTTGACCCATAAGGTACTTGCTGGCAAAACAGACAATAAGAGGTAAGTTACACAAGACGGCCACGGTAGCGGGCAAAGGCGTAGAAAAGACTCAATGGACAAGCCAGAGGCAACAATTCCTGAAGACGCTTACTCGGCGATTCAGGCTCTCGTCGAGTTGGGTACGAAAGACTTTGACGCTTTGGTGGATGCTCTATCAAAGGCTAAGCCAGCAATTGATCCAAGCGATTTCTGCAAACACTTGTCCGAGCAATCCCCTCAGATCAAATTTTCCGTAATTGCTTCTATATTGGATGAGCTTTTTAGGATGGAGGTGGCAAGAGAAAGTTGGAACCTTCCAGTCCCTGAATTTGCGAAACACCTAGCAGATGCCGCTTTGGAGGAAGCCTCCGAAGAATTTCCCATTACTCCAGAGAGCAGGGATGTGCTCGAAGCCAGGCTGTCCAGGATATTCGAATCGAGGAAAGCCCTAAGTCTAACGGCTAAGGCACTTAGTATAGTTACCGACCAGCCGCATTTATTCTACTCTGCAAAACTACTCAGCGATATAAGACCGGTATTCAATGAATCTGGAAAATCTATCGATGCGATGGTAATCCTGCATAACCTTAGAATCCATTACGGTGACGGGGAAGAGCACAAGGATTTCGTGGTAACCTTAGATAGAAGAGATATAAAGAAACTCAGATCGGTTCTTGAGAGAGCAGAACAAAAAGCCGAAACCTTAAGAGCTTTTCTGAAGCTGTCTCAAACAGAGTATCTAGATGTTGAGGATTGAATATGCCGAGCTTTGTTGAGGAATTACCGGAAGTTGAATTTGAGCCTTATAACAGGTTCTCAAAGAAAGCCCTTGAGCCTAGGTGGAGTGCGAAAAACGCAGACAGGTACGCGATCAAATCGCCTGAGCAGGCCAACCGCGGAAAATTAGCTAACAATTGCGGGCGGTACCTCTATTATTCGACGAAAAGAAGAGGCAGTCGTGTAAAGCCAGATAGACTGCTTGGGCCCTTTGGATTATTTGCTAAAGCATGGTGTGCAGAAAAACTGCATTGGTTTGCCTCTTCTAAAGCTATTTCTCGTCCTCACCACAATGTTTCGGATATAATTCAAGGGCTTATTAAAAAATGCGATGAGCTGACTCTTTTAGAGAAAGGGTGGGATGGAGAAGACGCCCTGCCTATTGATACTCAGACGAGCAGGCGAGCGCAAAAATTCCTTCTTTCCCATATCTCAAAGGCCCTGAGAAGAAAGCGCACTATACCACTTCCCAAGATAAGCGGGTTGCCAGATGGAAGTATTGATTTATTCTGGAATACTTCACAATTTCGGTTCTTGATTCATATTCCTGTCGAGAAGAGCGCCGCCACCACATTTTTCGGCGAATATTTTGAAGAGTATCGACTTCGTGGCTCTATCGTTCCAGAGGGAACCTGTGAGGTACTGATCGATTCTTTAGTTTGTGAGTAATCCTCCCTGGCCAATCGAAGAAATACCTGACGGTGACTCTCTATACATGAGAGCCCACAAGAGTTATTATAAGGATGGCGAGCTTCAGCCTGGCGTGTTTCGCGAGCGGAACGGAAGCATCTCGGTAGACTGGAATAAGTACGCTACGCCCGTCCAAACACAATCAAGAGCTCAAAACCATCCCCTTAGAAATTCGGTTATTGCGCTGATGGCGGGACAGGTCCGATTGATAGAACGGATGTCTGTTGTGCATGATCCAATAAACGATCCTCTCGTCCCCGGTTACCCGTGGCGGGCTCATAGCGGCCTGAGAGGTTTGCCTAATGACGAGCTTAGGACTGAGGTGCGAGTTCTGCTTTGGGCCGCTGTTTTTGCAACACCTATAGTGTTTTCTGAATAGGTCTCAACTTTTGTGGCATTGATGCTTACCTGAGCAAGAGGGTGGAACCCTCACAAAAGCAAAGCTTGGAGCTGCCGCTTTTTTAGCACTTGGGCGCGGGATGAATTCCCTAACCCGTCACCAGCTTGATCCGGGTATCGCGAAAATCATTGTCGTCCGCCGAGTCGTCCCAGGCAAAGACCACCGGCCCGAAACGCTGGCCGCGCGAGGCCACCCAGGGCAGCGCCGCGTTCGGGCTGCTCCGCTTGTGCCAGCCGACCAGCGTCAATTCGTACTCCGCCGCCTGCCGCGGCACCACCAGGGAACTCGGGCGCAGGATGTAACTTCCCAATTGACCCTCGAACCGCTGCCCGTTGAGGTAAAGCACCACCGCCTGTTCCCACCCTCCGTCGAAGCTGGCGAAAAGAAACACCTCCTGTTCCGGCGGAATGATCAACGAAAGCGCCGAGGTTGGGTAAAGGACGGATTCATTTCCTTCCGGGTCGAATTGGTATGACATAAGGAGCGAGGGGTTGAGGGTTTGACGAGGTAAAGGGCAGGCGCGCCAGCGCCGGATCAAGTGTTACTTCCGGACGCGCCAAGGCGAGCCCAATAACCACCGTACCCGCTCCCGTCACCTTTTCAACTGCTCGATCACGAAATCGACAATCCGCTGGCTGATCTCGTAGGTCATCGGGCCGCCGTGTCCCAGCTTCTCGTTTTCGAGGTATTCCACCCTCAGCTTGCGCCGCCGCATCGCCGCCACCATCGGGTCGGAATGCTGCGCTTTTCCCACCGCCTTGTCCGCCGCGCCGTGGACAAAAAAATAGGGGATGTCCCGCATCTCCCCGACCAGATGGAGCGGCGAATTCTCGCGCAACGCCGCGTCGATGTTGCCGTAATTTCCAAAGGCGTGGTGCAGTGTCCTCGGCAGATCGACCCGCTCCGTGTAATGAAACGGCAGATCGCACACCGGGAAAATCGCTTCGCACGCCGCGATGGCATGGCGCGATTTGATCGCGTAGAGCAGCGCGGCGTGGCCGCCCATGCTCCCGCCGGTCGAAATCAACGGCACGTCCGGCCCCAGGCCATGCCGTTGGCGGATCGCCTCGACTACATCGTCGATGAAATGCCGCGTCGGCGGATTCATCCAGCCCCACGGATCCTGGTAGGCCAGCACCGTCAATCCCCCGGCTTGCCCCAACTCGAGATCGGTCGGGTCGGGGTCCGTTTTCATCCCCGTCGAACCGAGTCCGGGAAAGCGCAGCACAATCCCGGAAACGGGTCCCTTCACATAGTCCGCGTTCAACCACGCAAATTTGTCCAGATCGGATGGCGAAATCATCCGCTTATCACTGGCGCTTTAACGAAAGATGTCAAGAAAACGGTCGATCACGCTTCGCACGTCCTGCGCGGGTTCTTCCTGCGGCGAAGTTGCCTGCTCTTGGTCAAGGAGGCCGCGCTGGTCCGACGTCAAATAATAGCGCTCCCCGCGCGCGAAAAGGCCGCCGCCCACGCTTACTTCCTCCAACCCGTCCGGCACCGGGAAATCGTCCATCGCGTACCGCCCGGTCTCCTGCTTCATCACGTTCACCCAGACGGGCAACGCCACTTTGGCCGCGTAGCCGCCCGACATCACCTCGCGGGGTGTGTCGTAGCCGATCCACGCCCCGGCGACGAGATGCGACGTGAAACCCTCGAACCAGGCGTCCTTGTAATCGTTCGTCGTCCCCGTCTTGCCCGCCGCCGGCGGCGAAAATCCATATTCCTGGCGCACCGGCGAGCCCGTCCCGAAATCGAGCACGTTTTGCAGCATACCCGTGATCTGCCGCGCCACCTGTGGCGTGAACACCCGGCGCTCCTCCCGTACGTAGGCGTAGATCACCCGGTTGCGGTCGTCCAGCACCCGCGTCACGAGGTGCTGCCGCTCCCACACGCCCTGGTTGGCGAACGTCGCGTAGACTCCCGTCAATTCGTTCAGGCTCAGGTCGCACGCCCCCAGGTAACTCGAAGGCAGGGGGGGAATCTCGGTCGTGACGCCGCACTGGTGCGCGTAGGAGTTCAGCAAATCGGGCCCCACGATGGTCCCCATCCGTTCCGCCGCGTAATTGTTGGAAGTCACCAGCGCGTCGTTCACCCGCAGGATCGTTGTCGGGGCGTCATTCATCGGCACGGTGTCCTTCGACGCGGTCAGGTCGAACGGCGTCGCGTCGATCGTGCTCGCCGGGCAGTAGCCCTTCGCGGCGAAGGCCGTTGCGTAAATCAGCGGCTTGAGCGTCGAGCCCACCTGCCGCCGCGCCTGCATCGCGCGGTTGTACTCGCTCAGCGCAAAGTCCCGCGAGCCTACCACCGCGCGGATGTCGCCCGTCGCCGGGTCCATGGCGAAGAACGCCCCTTCCAGCACGGTTTCGTCCGGAAGTCCCGTGTTCGGATCGCCGAATCCGTTGGGATGCGTTTCACCCTTTGTTTTTTCAATCTCGTTGATCCGCGCCGCCAGCGCGCTTTCCGCCGCCGCCTGAAGGTGCGTATCGATCGTGGTCGAAATCTTCAGCCCGCCCTCCTGGATCATCGTCGGGTCGAGAATCTGCTCGAGTTCCCGCCGCACCTCGCTGGTCGCGAATCCGCCGCCGAAATCGGGCCGCGGACGCAACGCCAGCGGCGCATTTGCCGCCTGGTCCGCCTGCTGTTGCGTGATGCAGCCCGCCGCCACCATCCGGTCCAGCGCCCGTCCCTGTGCCTTCTTCGCCGCGTCGATGTCCTTCCACGGGGACGACGCGTTCGGGCTTGAGATCATCCCGGCCAGCAGGGCGCACTGCGCCACGTTCAACTGATGGGTCGAGCAGCCGAAAAAAGCGTAGGCGGTCGTCTCCGCCCCGTAGAGCCCTTGTCCGAAATAAATCCGGTCGAGGTAATAGCGCAAAATCTGTTCTTTCGTATAGGCATCCTCGATCCGGTGCGCAAAAAAGATTTCCAGGATTTTCCGGTCGTAGGTCCGTTCCAGCCGCCCGATGCTGTTGCGGGCCAGTTGCTGCGTGATCGTGCTCCCGCCCTGCCGCGAGCCGTGGCCGATGAAATTCGACACCGCCGCACGCAGTATCCCGATGGGGTCGACCGCTCCGTGCGAGTAAAACCGCCGATCCTCCGTGGCGACCACCGCCTCGGCCAGCAGCTTCGGCACCGGCTTGTCAGACGGCAGCGCGATCCGGTTTTCGTCGAAGAACCGGCTGAACGGGCGACCTTGGTCGTCGTAAAGAATCGAGGCCTTCGGCATGTGCTTGACCACGTTGATGTCGATCCATCCGGCCCGCGTGCTGTAGAAAAGGTAGACCAGCGAGAAGGCGGAAAGCCCCGCGATCAGCACCCCCGCCACCATCCACGTCCACCAGCTTATCCCGGGCTTGCGACGCGGACGCTTCGCCCGTTTCGACAGGGGGGGAGGTTTCGCTTTGCTCATGAATGGATCAGGTCACCGGCTCTGTGACAGGAACGGACTTAAGGCGTTTTGTCAGCGGCCTGTTTTATACGCGAATCGAGCATCAACCGGTGAATCAGGTAGAGCAGGATCAACACATTGCCCAAAACGACGGCGAATTTCCACCACGCCAGCTTCAGGTAGATCTCGTAAAACTCCAGCGGCAGCAACGACGCTGTCACGATTACCACCACGTATTCGGCCCAGCGCTTTCGCAGGTAGAGTCCGATCCCTTCCACCAGGAACAGTGCGGCATAGATAAAGGCCGCGTAACCGGCGATCGTCAGCCTGTGCGACGTGACTTCCTGCGCTTTATCCAGCAACCAGTCAACCAGCCGGCTTTCCGGGTTGAGATGATACGGCAGGATCACGTAGGTGTTCAGGAATTCGACAATATTGTGGTGCCGCAAGTGCAGCAGGCCAAACCCAACGCCGATGAAAAAAAGTCCGTGCAGCAGCTTATAAACCGCAATTGTCCGTAGAACGACGTCTTCCCAGAGGGCAACTTTGGCTTGAGGCGCGGACATGGGTAGCTTTTGGACGCAGGGTGCTTGTTTCAAGTTCGATCAAAGAAATACACTGTCCTTAACTGATTAACGCATGAGCTACCGACAGGTACCTGATCATGCACGACCCTTTTCCAAATCTCCACCATTCTTTATTTTCTTAGAGGGTGTCTGGAAAGTTGGCATAGCTTGGCTCTATTTTGAACACATACCCCAAATTCGTGCTTTATTATTGATATGACCGTGACGAAGGGGTTGATGTCGGGCGCGGAATGGCTCGAAGCCGATGGGCTGGGCGGGTTTGCCAGTGGAACGGCTGAAGGCATCCGAACGCGGCGCTATCACGCGGCGCTTTTGGTCGCGACCGCGCCGCCTTCGGGTCGCATGGTGCTGGTGAACGGGTTCGACGCGGAGATTGAGACGGCTGCCGGACGTTTGGCTTTGTCCACCCAGCGCTATGCGCCCGGCGTGAACGCGCCGGATGGGACAACGCGGCTGGAAAATTTCTCACCTGAGCCGTGGCCGCAATGGATTTATGCGGTTCCCGGCGGGAAGATTCTTCAGGAGCTCTTTGTCCCGCACGAAACGACGTCGGTGGTGTTGCGTTGGCGCTGGGAACCGGATGAAGGTGGAGCACGGAACGGGAAAGAGACTTCAGGTGCCGGGCCATTAAAGCTTGATGTGCGGCCCTTTTTCTCGGGGCGCGATTTTCATGCGACCCACCACGAAAATGGGGCGTTTCGGTTCGAGCCCGAGAGCGTCCCGGAGGGCGAACGGTGGCATTTTTACGACGGCGTACCCGCCGTGCTGGTACGTCGCAACGGGACCTATCATCACGAGCCGGTCTGGTACAGGAATTTTCTCTACGACGAGGAGCTGGCGCGCGGCCTCGACGCGGTTGAAGACCTTGCCGCGCCGGGCCGGTATGCCTTCGACCTCGCTGCCGGGCCGGCCACGCTGATTTTTTCCGCGCCGGATCTTGGCCTCGATTCTTTTGCGGGATCGGCCACGGAACTGGCCGAATCGCTGGCAAAAAAGGAAACGGCGCGCCGGAGCGCTTTCTCCTCGCCGCGACTGCGCGCGGCGAAGGACTATCTCGTACGTCGCGGCGCAGGCAGGACGATCATCGCCGGTTATCCCTGGTTCGGTGACTGGGGCCGCGACACGTTCATCGCGCTGCGCGGCCTTTGCCTCGCCACGGGCCGGCTGCGGGAGGCGCGCGATATTCTCACCGCGTGGGCGGGGACTGTCTCGCAGGGCATGTTGCCGAACCGTTTCCCCGATCATGGCGAGCCGCCCGAGTACAACTCGGTCGATGCGTCGCTTTGGTACGTGATCGCGGTCCACGAATTTCTCGCCGCGGCAAAGGCCGAACCGAAGCTTGAAACCCAGACCCCTGCGCTGATGGCCGCGACAAGGGCGATCCTTTGCGGTTATCTGCGCGGCACCCGTTACGGCATCCGCTGCGACGCCGACCGGCTCCTGGCCTGCGGCGAACCGGGCGTGCAACTCACCTGGATGGACGCCAAGGTGGACGACCGGGTGATCACCCCGCGCATCGGCAAGCCGGTGGAGGTGCAGGCGCTGTGGCTCAACGCGCTGGCGCTTTCCGCGCGGGAAGATCACCAGTGGCGCGCTATTTTCACGCAGGGCTGCCAATCGTTCCGGGAACGATTCTGGAACGAGGCGCGGAGCTGCCTCTATGACGTGGTCGATGTCGACCATCAGCCGGGGAAGGTCGACGACCGCCTGCGCCCGAACCAGATTTTTGCCGCGGGCGGCCTCCCCGTGCAGCTACTCGATCCTGACAAGGAGGCGCAGGTGGTGCAAACGGTGGAAGAAAAGTTGTGGACTCCGCTGGGGCTGCGTTCGCTGGCACCGGGCGAGCCGGGTTATTGCCCGCGTTACGAGGGCGGCCCGTTGGAGCGCAACGAGGCTTATCATCAGGGAACGGTCTGGCCCTGGCTGGCGGGACCGTTCGTCGAGGCGTGGCTGCGCGTGCACGGATCGACTCCGGAGAAAAAGGCCGAGGCGCGGCAAAAATTTCTTTTACCGCAATTGCTCCGTTTCGACCTGCCGGGCTTGGGGCATGTGCCGGAGATTGCCGACGCGGAGCCGCCCCACACGGCACGAGGGTGTCCGTTCCAGGCCTGGTCGCTGGGGGAAATCGTGCGATTGGAAAAGATTCTCGGCGACGAGCGCCCGATGATGAGTACATTGGGCAAGGAGAACGAAGAAACATGAGGATTGTCGTTACGTCAGGCCCGAGCTACGAACCGCTCGACAAGGTGCGGAGGATCAGCAATTTTTCGTCCGGCGAACTGGGCACGCTGCTGGCCGAGGGTTTCGCCCAGGCGGGCCATCAGGTGACTTGTTTTCGAGGCGCGGCGTCGACATTTTCAGAGCCGTTGTGGGGAGTGGAAGTAATCCCGTTCGCGACGAACGACGACTTGGAAGCGGGCCTGCGGCAATTGCCGGGCCGCGAAGAGGTGAACGTTCTCTTCCAAGCCGCCGCCCTGTGCGATTTCCGGGTTGCGGAAATCGTCAACGAGCGAAATGAGCCGGTCGCGCGCGAAAAAATGCCGAGCCGGGAAGGCGCGCTGCGCCTGACACTGGAACCGGCGCCGAAATTGATCGCCTCGCTGCGCCGGATGTTCCCGGCAACGATCATCGTGGGTTGGAAGTACGAAATGGATGGCACGATGCAAAGCGTGATGGCCAAGGGGCGCTTGCAGATGGACGAATACCTGACGGACGCCTGTGTGCTCAACGGCAGCGCCTACGGGCGCGGGTTCGGGATCATTTCACGCTCGGGTGAACTGGCCCATCTCGCCGACAAGGCGGAACTGTGCCGGTTTCTGGTCGACTGGACGGAGCGGCAGCCGATGGCGGCGTTGACGCCGCGCCAGGATAGTTTTCATCCGTTGGCGACGTTTGTGCCTCTGGCGCCTTTCATTTAGGGACTCCTCGTCGGTCCGGGAATAAATCGTCCGCGTGGCGCCTCACACCTATAGATGGTCCAGAAAGAGGACATGGCCGATCGTCGGCAATCCTGTGGACGGCAGTTACGATTCGCCATGAAAGATGGCGCATCCGAAACGGATGAGACGTAATGGTTGACCGCCGGATTGCCGGGGCGAGAAAAAGAGGGTGACGGGAATTGAAAATAAACGGATTATCCGTGTAGTCATCTCCCCCCAAGCGCCAACGGTCTGACCCATGCCCTCCCCGGACTTTGAAGAAATTGTCGACCGCTATTATCCGATGCTCTACCGCTTTGCCCTCAGCTTGGCTCGCAATGAACCGGACGCCTGCGACCTGACGCAGCAGACTTTTGCGATCTGGGCTAAAAAGGGGCACCTATTGCGCGATGCGGTGAAGGTGAAGTCGTGGCTTTTTACCACGCTTTATCGCGAGTTCATTTCCAACCGCCGACACGAAGCGCGCTGGCCGAAGCAGGAGATTTCCGAGGTGGAGGACGAACTGCCCGGGGCAGCCCCGGAAGCGCCTGATTCAATCGCGGCAGGCGAGGTGATGAAAGCGCTGCAATCGTTGGATGAAACGTTCCGTTCGCCGCTGACGCTTTTTTATCTCCAGGAACATTCCTACGAGGAGATCGCGCTGATCCTCGACATTCCCATCGGTACGGTGATGTCGAGGCTCTCACGCGGAAAGCAAAAACTGCAAAATGCGCTGGTGCGCGGCCTGCCGCGGAGGAACGGGCCATGACGCGCGACGAGGCGAAACTCCTGCTTCAGGCCATGCGGCCCGACGGCAGCGACACGAACGACCCGGCGTTTGCCGGGGCGCTGTCGCAGGTCCAAACCGACCCCGAGTTGGAGGCTTGGTGGAGGGCGCAGCAGAAATTCGACCGCGGGATTGCGACGAAGATAGAGGAAATCCCGGTGCCGCTGTCGTTGCGCGACGATATTATCGGCCGGCGCAAAATCATCGTGGTTCCCCGGCAGTCGTTCCTCGGAGCTTGCTTTGCGGTGGCGGCGGCGTTGGTTCTCGTCGCAGTCATCCAGAACGTGCTTTATACCGGTCCGGCAGCCAACCCGCCGATGTTGAGTGACGCCTATACGGCGTCGGTGCTGCCCGTCTTGGGCGACGATAAGCCCGAGTTGGGTATGACTTCGTCCGATCACGAGCGGGTACAGGCGTGGCTAAAAGAGCGGGATGCGCCGACAGGGAATTTGCCGGCCAACCTCGCCGCGTTACCGAGCGTGGGGTGCCAGACGTTCGAGGTGCGCGGCCACACCGTTTCGCTGATCTGCTTTGCACTGAAAGGCGGGGGGCTGGCGCATCTCTTCATCGTGAATGAGAGGGCGCTGATCGATCCGCCCGGCGATTTGCCCGAATACGCGCAGGCGGGCGGATGGTCGACGGCGTCGTGGTCGGAGGACGGCAAGAGTTATGTCCTGGCGACGCGCGCAGGGCCGGAGGCGTTGCACGCGCTGCTTTGAGCACAGGCAGCGGGCCCGGCGATGGCCAGAGAAGTTACTGCCCCGAGCTGGCCACCAGCTTTTCAGACAGATAACCGACGATGCGGCGCAGCTTTTCATCGGTTTTCATCTTGTCTTCAATCGTCCGGTTGGCGTGAAGAACAGTGCCGTGGTCGCGTCCGCCGAAGGCGTCGCCGATTTCATTCAAAGACGCGGTGGTGAGCCTGCGGCTGAGGTACATGGCGACCATGCGCGGGAGGGCAATGTTGGCCGGGCGTCGCTTGCTGCTCATGTCGGCAAGACGAAGATCATAGGTCTCGGCGACACGGCGCTGAATCAGATCGATGCTGACGGTCTGCTGGCCTTCCTGCTGGAGGAGGTCGCGCAGGAGAATTTCGACTTGCGGGACGGCGATGGCGCGGCCATGCAGCGAGGAGAAGGCGGCCACACGGTTGAGGGCGCCCTCGAGGCGACGGACGTTGGTTTTGACCCGTTCGGCGATGAATCGGAGCACGGGATCGCCAAGCTTTTCGGGCATGGCACTCATCTTGTGCCGAAGAATGGCCAGGCGTGTTTCGGCATCGGGAGGCTGGAGTTCGGCGGTCATTCCCCACTCGAAACGGGAGGTGAGCCGCTTTTCGAGATTGGCGATTTCGGTCGGTGGGGAATCGGCGGTGAGGACGATCTGCTTGCTACCGTCGAAGAGGGTGTTGAACGTGTGGAAAAATTCCTCCTGCGAGCGGTCCTTGCCGGCGAAGAACTGGATGTCGTCGATAAGGAGGACATCGACTTGACGGTAGCTTTTGCGGAACTTGGCGAGTTCACCATGCTGAATGGCGCTGATATAGTCGTTGGTGAACTGCTCGGAGGTGACGTAGAAAACGCGCAGGTGTTTTTTGCTGTTCTGGATGAGGTGGCCGACGGCCTGCATTAGATGCGTCTTGCCGAGACCGACGCTACCGTGAAGGAAAAGGGGATTGTAAGTGCGGGCCGGGGCCTGCGCGACGGCCTGTGCGGCGGCGGCGGCAAGCTGGTTGTTTACGCCGACAACGAACGATTCAAAGGTATTGCGCGGGTTGAGGCAGGCGCGGCTGTCGGAGGCAAGCGCTGGCGCTGATTTGGAAATCGATTCCTTTTTGCACCGGACCGGCTCGTCCAAGGTCGAGTCAGGAACGGCCTGAACCGGGGCCGAGGAATCCTCGGATTGAAAGGAAATTGACACGTTCTCTCCGAGCACACGTGAGGCGGTGATGGAGAGTTGTTGGAGGTAGTTTTCCTCAATCCAGTATTGATAAATGCTGTTCTCGGAACTCAGCGTGAGGATACGATTGGCGTAGTTCTCAAGCCTCAGCGGTGTGAACCAGCGCGTGACGGCATCAGCCGAGACAACCTGTTGTAATTCAAGGCATATCGATGCCCAAATTTGTTTTAAATCGACAGTTGAAGCCAAGTTATTCACAAGTTATTGAAGTTAGGAGACTGGAAGCTAAAGAGAAAAAATCAGAAGGGAGAAGTGATCGAAGAAGACGTAATACACTGATGGCCGGCAACTTGTATTGCTATTAAATTTCTATTAATTGTCGCTTTGGAGGTAATGATGAGAATAGCGCTTCCCCCTGCCTCTGAAGTTATTCCCCGCGCACCGAAAGGCCGGAATGAAGTACCATTTTCCATGATGAGTCAGACCAAAATTATTCTGCCGCGGGAAATGGAACGTAGTCACGTGACGATTGCGCGGCAAGAGAAATGGACGTGTCAGAGAGAAATATTTTTTTCAAAAATGTTGACGCAGAGTAAGGCGACATTCTTCCAGTCTTTTCGGCAAAAAGTCGGCTTCGTCATGCATCCGGTACATTCAGGTGTTTTTCGCTGTCTTGGGAGGAGAATGGGAAAGGACGCCAAAATTGCACGGCTTTGAGTTGCCCACTTAAAGGGTTCTTGCTTACATCCCCCTTGTCGCATTCCGCGTCGTCCCAAATCTTCTCGGAGGTCTCCATGTCCACCATCGTCCTTGAAAAGCCCGCCCCGTCGCCGGCATCCGCGAAGGGTGCCGCGAAAAATATCGAATCGATCCTGAAGGAAAAACGGATCTTCAAGCCGTCGGCAAAGTTCGCCAAGAGCGCGCGCATCGGCACGTTCAAGAAGTACAGGAAACTCTACAAGGCATCGCTTAAGTCGCCCGATAAATTCTGGGGCAGGGCGGCGAACGAGGAACTGGCCTGGTTCCGTCCCTGGAAAAAAGTTTGCATCTGGAAGCCGCCGTTTGCCGAATGGTTCGTGGGCGGAAAGTTGAACGCGAGCGTGAACTGCCTCGACCGCCACCTCGAGGGGCCGCTGCGCAACAAGGCGGCGATCATTTTCGAGGGTGAGCCGGGCGACGTGGTGACGCTGACCTACCAGCAGCTTCACCGCGAGGTGTGCCTCGTCGCCAACGTGCTCAAGAAGCATGGGATCAAGCCGGGCGACCGGGTGATGATTTACCTGCCCATGATACCCGAGGCGGTGATCACCATGCTGGCCTGCGCGCGCATCGGCGCGCCCCATAGCGTGGTCTTCAGCGGCTTCAGCGCAGAAGCGCTCAAGGAGCGGGTAAACGACTGCGGCGCGAAAGTGATCGTCACGGCGGACGGCGGTTTCCGTCGCGGCACGACCCTGGCCATCAAGAGCAACGTCGACGCGGCGGTGCTCGGTGCACCGAAGGTGAAGTCGGTGCTGGTGGTCCAGCGTACCAGGCAGGAAGTCGTCATGACGCCGGGCCGCGACTACTGGCTCCATGAGGAGATGCAGCAGGTGAGCGCGGTCTGCAAGCCCGAAGTCCTCGACAGCGAGCATCCTCTTTTCATTCTCTACACCAGCGGCAGCACGGGCAAGCCGAAGGGCATCCTCCACACCACGGCGGGGTATCTTCTTGGTTGCCACCTGACGACGAAGGTGGTTTTCGACCTGCGGCCTGAGGACGTCTACTTCTGCACCGCCGACGTCGGCTGGGTTACCGGCCACAGCTATGTCGTCTACGGCGTGCTTTCCAACGGCGGCACCAGCCTGATCTACGAGGGTGCGCCGAATTATCCCGAGCCGGACCGCTTCTGGCGGATCATCGACCGGCACAAGGTGAACATTTTCTACACCGCGCCGACCGCGATCCGCTCCTTCATCAAGTGGGGCGACGACTGGCTTGCGCCGCACGATCTCTCCTCGCTGCGGCTGCTTGGCAGCGTGGGCGAGCCGATCAATCCCGAGGCTTGGATGTGGTATTACGAGAAGATCGGCGGCAAGCGCTGCCCGATCGTCGACACGTGGTGGCAGACCGAAACGGGCGCGCACATGATCACGCCGATCCCTGGCGCGACGCCGCTCAAGCCCGGCTCGGCCACGCTGCCCTTCTTCGGCGTCGACGCCGCCGTGGTGGACGACGATGGTAATGAAGTGCCGCCGAATGTCGGCGGAAAGCTCGTCATCCGGCGTCCGTGGCCGTCGATGCTCCGTTCCATCTACGGTGACGCCACCCGCTACCGCAAGACCTACTGGAGCGACGTCAAGGGCTGCTACTTCGCCGGCGACGGCGCGCGCCGCGACAAGGACGGTTACTTCTGGATCGTGGGCCGGATTGACGACGTGCTCAACGTCGCGGGCCACCGCCTCGGCACCTCCGAGGTTGAGAGCGCGCTGGTCAGCCATCCCGACATCGCCGAAGCGGCGGTGGTCGGACGCCCGGACGAACTCAAGGGCCAGGCCGTGGTCGCCTTCGTCACGCTCAAGAACGGCATCCTGCCGGGACCGGCGCTCAAGGACGCCCTGCGCGCCCACGTTGGCAAGGAGATCGGTGCGATTGCGAAACCGGACGACATCCGCTTTGCCGAAGGACTGCCCAAGACGCGCAGCGGAAAGATCATGCGCCGGCTGCTGAAGGAAGTCGCCGCCTCGCCCAACGGCGAGATCAAGGGCGACACCACCACGCTCGAAGACCTCAACGTCCTGGCCAAGCTGAAGCAGGAAGAGTAACGCCGCCGCGGTGCGACCGACTCGAAGAGATATGCCGGTGGTAGAGCCTTTTCAGAAACACTGTAGCCGCTACGAGTCCATCGTCCGTTGGCCCGCCGGGCCAAAGCCAGAAGGGCGGCTACGATATTTTGAAAGCGCTGTAGCCGTCGGCCTACCTACACATTCTAGAATGAAATTCACGCTACCTTTAGCGCCTCACAACCAAGCGTAACTCACCAGAATTCGGCTTAACCCGGCACTACTCCATTAGTCGCATTTCCGGTCGCAGTGGTCGCAATTTTGATCGCATTACACCAAGACCTAAATAGTGGTTCTAGTCTGATAAGACCGTCTCTAATATTGAGGGCCTCACGGCGGAGAGAGGATTGCGAAGCGTCGTCGGAACAGCGGCGTGCCATGATGAATACTGCCGCTGTGCTGTATTCAATGGCACGATTGAGTGCTTCGGCCGAAAGGTAAATGCCCAGCGCAGTTGTGTCGGGTCCGAAAACATGATGTAGGCCAGACGGCAGGTCGCTCAGGCCCTGCAACATCGAGAGTCTCGGATTCGCGTGTTTTGCCATGCACATGAATTCATAGGCCTTCTTCCAGTCGTCTCTTGACGCCTGATCATGGATGCCGAGTGCGGTCAGCGTGGCATCGATGCCCAACCTGACATTTTTCGGATAAGTCTGTCGGCGGTCTGTATGTTTTGCCCATTCGACCGCGCGCTCGTTGCTCTCGCCAACATAGGCCAGAGCGCCGAGGATCTCCATCATAGATGCAGCGAGAGCCACAGCCTGAAGACCGTATCCAACGGAACTCGCCATTCCGCAGACCCTCATATCACAGGAGAGGCGCGCAAGAAGAATCAGCCCAACTTTGGTAGCGGCTTCGTACTTAGGATGCTCCGCTAAAGCTTCAGTTGCTTTGTCAAATAGAGCGTCCGTTCGACTCGCTAACTCGGCAAGCGGCCTAAACTGCTCAAGAAGTTGTCGCTGGGCTTCAAGTTCGTCAGCGTTAGGCCACGTCGTCATAAGCGTTCGCTTTCGGCGACTACCGGTGGCATTACAAGGTGCATCTAATTCGACTGGTACTGCCCAGCTTCTTGCGAACAACCTTCCCCTTTTCACACTCCGCGATGGATTCCAACAGCCGCCGCGCATTCGCGGGTGAGCGCATCAAATAAGCCGTCTCCTCCAGCGAAGAATAGTCTTTCAAGGACATCATCACGACCGCCGGTTTGCGATGGCGCGTGATGATGACGGGATTGTGATCCTGACAAACCCTATCCATGGTTGATGCGAGGTTCTCGCGGGCATCGGTGTAAGAAATGGCGGTCATGTGGACAGCTTAGTGTCCAAGTGTGAAACCATCAAGTCGGGCGAACCGCCGCTTGGGACAGCGGCGGCTACCTCATCAAAAGTTTACGCCCCGACAAAACTCGCAATGCGCTTGAGGCCGTTCTCGATGTTCTCGGTGCTGGTGGCGTAGGAGAGCCGGATCGTCTTGTCATCGCCGAAGGCGACCCCGGGCACGACCGCGACCTTCTGCTTGTCGAGCAGGCGCTCGGCAAACTGGGTCGAGTTCTGTCCCGTGCCCGAAATGTCGACCAGGACGTAAAACGCGCCCTGCGGCTTCACGTACTTGAGCTGCGGAATCGCGTCGAGCAGCGAACAGACCAGGTCGCGGCGCTTCGCGTATTCGGCCACCATCAGCTTCACGCAATCCTGTGATCCCTTGTAGGCGGCCAGCGCGCCCTTTTGCGCGAAGGAGGTCGGGTTCGACGTGGTGTGGCTCTGGAGCGAGTCGATGGCCTTGGCAACGCCTTCCGGCGCGGCGACGTAACCGAGGCGCCAGCCGGTCATGGCGTAGGGCTTGCTGAAGCCGTTGACCGTGAGGGTGAGGTTGTAAACG